>DATJRU010000115.1:0-7607 GCA_035504455.1 Vulcanimicrobiaceae bacterium | reverse complement strand
GCAGGCCGGCGGGCGGCAGGTTTTCGACCACTACTGCTCCGCGTGCCACAACGCGTATTCGTCATCGGGGAGCAAAGGGCCGAGCCTGAAAGGACTCTACAAAAAACAATTCCTGCCGAGCGGCCTGCCCGCCAACGACCGATTCGTCGAGGAGACGATCGTCAACGGCCGCGGCATGATGCCGCCGCAGGGCGACGCCCTCGACCAACAGCAGCTCGATGATCTAGTCGCGTATCTCCACACCCTGTAGATCGAAATCCGAAAATCGAAATCCGCACCGGCGCAGCCGAAACGGTGGAAGGGCAGGGATTCATCCCTGCCACGAAGACAGCGCGAAGCGCCATACCATTGCGCAGATTTGTCCGCAGCATGTCTTCGAGTTGGTTCGAAGCGCAAAATGCCCACCAAATGCGGTCGCACTGCGTCGACGCGTTTAGGCGGCACCGGGGAATTGCATCTGTATTTCCCGTCGCCGTCATTCAATCTCCAATTTCAAATCCGGAATTTTAACCTCCAGGCGATCGTGATGGCACGCGTCGACCAGGTACTTCGCGAACTCGTCTTTCCCATTTCCAATTTCAAATCTGCAATTGTGGTTTCCGGCGATCGTGATACGCGTCGGCCCGGCTACTTCGCAAACATATTGCGCGCTAGGAACCACGCATTCGCCGGGCGTTCAGCGAGGCGGCGCATGAACCACGGGAACCAATAGGAGCCGTACGAAATCAGCACGCAGCTGCGATAGCCTTCGCGCGCGAGGCGCAACTGCTCGGCGCGCTGGATGCCGTAGAGCATGGCGAATTCGAGCTCGGATTTCGGGATTTGCTGCGCGGCTGCCCAGCTCGTGATGCGCACGATTAATTGACGGTCGTGCGTGGCCATAGCGGCGCGCACCTTTGTGCGGCGCGCTTCCGCGCTAAGCAGCATTTGCGCGAGGCGGAAGTAGCTTTCGTCGACGTCGGATTTTTTCGGGTAGGCGATTTCGGCAGGCTCGTTGTACGCGCCCTTCACCAGGCGCACCGTGGCGCCCTGCGCGATAAGCGACGCGACGTCTTTCTCGGTGCGGTAAAGATAGGCCTGGACGCATACGCCGACGTTGCGATGCGCGGCGCGAGCGCGGCGGTAGAGTTCGAGCGTCACGTCGATGTACGGGCTCTGTTCCATGTCGATCCACAGCGTTTTCGACGCGGCGGGATCGGCGGACGCGGAAGCTTCGATCAGCTTGACTAGATTCGCGAAGCAGAATTCGGCGTCGAGATCGAGCCCGAGCTGCGTGAGCTTCACGGAAATTTCGGACGGTAGCCCAGCGGTGCGGACGCTCGCGATCAGATCGAGATACTGATTTGTGACCGCTTCGGCTTCGTCGCGGGTCGCGACATTTTCGCCGAGGTGCGTGAGCAGCGTGATGACGCCGCTTTCGGCGAGTGTGCGTGCGGCGGCGAGCGCCGCATCCGCGTCTTCGCCCGGCAGGAAGCGCCCGGCGGTGCGGCGAACGAAGCCCAGACCCGGGGCGCGTTCGCGCAGCCACGCGCTCTGCGACGCCTTGAGAAAAATTGTGCGCAGCAGGCTCATCGCGCGGCGGATGTCCGGGACAGCGTGGAACTCGTCATTTGCCTTGATCGGCCGCGGCGGGCTGCGAGGTGAGCGCTTTCAGGAGGCGCTCGTAGAAAACGACGCCTTCGTCGAACGAGCTGAGGCGCAAGCGCTCGTCGCGCGCGTGGGCACGAACGTCGTTGAAGTCGATCGCGACGCCGGAGATGCCGTAGGTGGGCATGCCCGCCGCGTTGGTGTAGACGCCGTCGGAGGCGCCGGTGGACATCGTTGGAATCACGACAATGCCGGGCCAAAGTTCGTGCGCGATTTGCTCGACCGGGTCCATCACTTCGGGGCGCAGCTCGACGGGCGCCGCAGGGGGCTGCGCTGGCGCCGCGTCCATCACCTGGCCGGCGTCGCTGACGTAGCGGACCGTGATGGCGGGATCGGCGAGAATCTGGATCAGCTTTTGGCGCACCTCTTCCTTGGTGTGGCCGGGAAGGATGCGGCAATTCACGATGGCGCGCGCGGTTTGCGGCAGCGCGTTATTCGCGATCCCCGCGTCGAGGCGCGTGGCGACGCAGGTAGTGCGCATGGTCGCGTTCGAGAGCGGATCGGTCGAGAGGCGGGCGATCGCGGCGGGATCGGGTTTTTTCCTGGCAATGGCGCGCATGTCGGCGGCTGTCTGGCCGGATTCGATGGCAGCCATTTGCAAAAAGTAGGCGCGCGTGACGGCGTTTAATTCGAACGGAAATTTATAACGCTCGAGGCGCGCGAGGCCGTCGCTGAGGTGATAGATCGCGTTGTCGGGCACGGGCAGCGAACTGTGGCCGCCGGGATTTTTCACTTCGAGCTGATAGTCCGCGTAAATTTTTTCGCTGCCGTCGACCGACATCATCACGGCTTTGCCGTCTTGCGTGTAGACGCCGCCACCGTCCGCGTTGAGGACGTATTCGGCGTCGATCAGGTCGCGATGATTGCGCACGAGCCAGTCGACGCCGTTGGAATCGCCGCCTTCTTCGTCCGCGGTGAGCGCGACGATGATGTCGCGATCCGGCCGATAGTGCTCCTCGGCGAAGTGGATCAGCGTCGTCACATAGATCGCGTCGCCATCTTTCATATCTTGCGTTCCGCGGCCGTAGGCGTAGCCGTCCTTTACGACGAATTGGAACGGGTCGGTCGACCAATCGAGGCGCGGAGCTTCGACCACATCAAGGTGGCCGATCAGCAGAATCGGGCGGCGCGCGCCGGTGCCGCGGTAACGCGCGACCATGTTTTCGCGGCGGCTATTCGGGCCGAGGATCTGGATATCGCTCGCGGGGATCCCGGCGTCGCGCAGACGCTTGGCCATGGCTTCGGCGGCGGGAGTGGTGCTGCCAACCGAATCGGTAGTGTTGATTTCGACGAGCTGGCGGAAGATATCGCGCGCGAGCTGCCGAGTGGAGTCGTCGAGCTGCGCTGGAAGCGCGGCAGCGGTAAGAGCGAAAAGTGCGGCGAGCGCGAGTGCAGTTTTGGTTTTCATGTTCGTGCGACCGAGAGGAAAGCGTAACAGAGTGGCGGGGCGCTCGTCATCTTATTGGCGGCGAGCGCCGCGGCGGTGGCGCCGATGAGCCGCGTATATACCTAATGCATAACTAACCACATAGAGTATAAAGGCCTCGTTGCCGTTTGGCCGGGAGTCCCGGTAGAATATGGACATCTGGGACGTGCCTTGGGAGCGAATGCGCGGATTCCCCGGGAATTGGCAACGCGTAATCGGCGGGCGTCCGGGCGGTGACCGAAAGGAACGGCGCAATGGATGCAGGGATTTCGCTGGACTCGATCGTCACCGCAGCACCCGAGCAGGTGTCCTGCCCGCTCGGCGACGAAGCCGCGATTCTCAATCTGAAAAATACGGTGTACTACGGGCTCGATCCGGTTGGGTCGAGAATTTGGGCGCTTTTGCAACAGAAGCGGAGCGTCGGCGAATTGCGGGACCTGCTGGTCGAGGAGTACGACGTGGAAGCGGAGCGGTGCGAGCGGGACTTGCTCGATCTGCTCGAGAAGATGCGAACCGAGGGGTTGATTCAAGTGGCGAGCGTAGCGCGCTGAGCGCGGCGAGCATCAGACTGACAGGCGACTTTCTTCAGGGTGACGGGTTGAACCGGCCATGAATACGTGGAACCGATTCTGGCGGCTGAGCGGCTTCGAGCGGGGCGTGGCGCTGGAGGCCGGCGTGATGCTGACGGCGACCTGGGTGGGGCTGCGCCTGGCCGGATTCCGCCGGTGGAAGGCCGCTCTCGACGCACTGGCGCGGCTGGCAGCGCCCGCTCAGGTTCCCGAGCAAGATCAAATGGATGCCGCGCGGGAGATCGCCCGGGTGCAACAATCGACGGCGCGACACCTGTTTTTTCAACCCAATTGTCTCGATCAGTCACTCACGCTGTTGTGGCTTCTGCAGACGCGAGGAATCGGCGCGCAATTGCGCGTGGGCGCGCGAAAAGAGGCGGGACGATTTGAAGCGCACGCGTGGGTGGAGCGGAAGGGCGAGGTCTTGAGCGAAGCCGGGGACAGTCATCCGCACTTCGCGCCGTTCGACGGGCCTCTTGCCTCGATGGAGACACAGACGCCGTGAGCGGAATCGTCGGAATCCTTCAACGCGATGGGGCGCCGGTGGCGCAGCCGCTGCTGCGCGGTCTGGCTCAATTCCTCGCGTACAGGGGTCCCGACGGCCGCGACGTCTGGGCGGATGGAGCGGTGGGCTTCGGGCATACGCTGCTGCGGACAGGGCGCGCGTCGGTGGGCGAGCGCCAGCCGGCGAGCCTCGAGGCGCGCTACTGGATCGTGGCGGATGCGCGTCTCGACAGCCATGCCGAGCTCGAGGCGGAACTCGATTCGGCGGAGCGGCGCGTGCCGAGCGACGCAGGCGATGCGGAGCTGATTCTGCAGGCGTACGCGGCCTGGGGCGAAGATTGCGTACAGCACCTGCGCGGGGATTTTGCGTTCGCGATCTGGGACGCGCGGCGGCGAACACTTTTCTGCGCGCGCGACCATTTCGGCATCAAGCCGTTTTACTACGCCGATCTGGGCGGGACTTTTCTCTTCAGCAACACGCTCGATTGCGTGCGGCTGCATCCGGAAGTTTCGGATGAGCTGAACGACGCGGCGATCGCCGACTTTTTGCTGTTTGGCCTGAATTGCGATGTGGCGACGACCACGTTCCGCGACATCCAAAGGCTGCCGGCCGCGCATTTCCTGATGGTTTCGCCCGCCGGAGTGCGGATGGAGCGGTACTGGTCGGCGCCGACGAACGGGCGCATCCGGTATCGCCGGGACGAAGATTATATCGAGCATTTCCTGCTGTTGATGGGAGCGGCGGTGAGCGACCGCATTCGCGCCGATCGGGTGGGCATTTGGCTGAGCGGGGGGATGGATTCGTCGACGGTCGCGGCGCTGGCGCGCGAAATAGCCGAGGCAAACGGCGCGCCCGAGCTGCGCGCGTATACCGTAAGCGTCGAAAAGCTAATGCCGGATCAGGAAGCTTCGCTGGCTCGCCAGGTTGCGGAATTTCTCCGAATTCCAATTAGGGTGACACAGAGGGAAAGTCCGCAGCTATCGGACCGCTTCGATCATTTGGAGTCGATTCCTTCGGAACCTATCGAGAATCCGTTTTTCGCGGGCTTGTACGACGACTACGCGCGAATTGCGGAGGATTGCCGGGCGACCCTTTCGGGAGAGGGCAGCGACAATTTGCAGTATTTCCAGATGTGGCCCTACGCGCAGGATCTTTTGCGTAGGGGCGAATGGCGCCGATTCCTTGCGGATGGGTCGCATTTCCTGCGAGTGCGGCCGTTTCCTTGGAAGGGGCTCCGCCACCGAGTGCAGCGCCTGGCCGGCCGGGCCGACGAACCAACCGTGCCGCGGTGGATTGCGCCTGATTTCGCGAAGCGCGTGGACCTCGAGGCGCGCTGGAAGAAATATAGCGCGCTACCGAGACCGCCCAGGCATCCTCTGAAGCCGAAGGCCCATGCTTCGCTGTCGCTGCCGCAGTGGTCGCAATCCTTCGAGTTGACCGACCCGGGGGCGTCGCACTGCCCGGTCGAAACACGCTATCCTTTCCTCGACCTTCGCGTGGTGAATTACTTGCTGGCGATTCCTCCGTTTCCCTGGGCGTTTCACAAGAGACTGCTGCGACAGGCAATGGTGAACCGCCTGCCGGAGAACATTTGCCGAAGACCCAAGACGCCGCTGGCCAAATACTCCGTGGTTGCCATGCTGGAGCGGCAGAAGGAAGCAGCTGCGCCCGGCGAGATTCGCTGGGCCGAAGATGTCGACCGCTACGTCGACCGATCGGCCATCTCGACGATTGAGAACGAGAAGACTTTGGCAGGCAAAAACCAGGCGATACGTCCCCTGTGCCTGAACTTGTGGTTGCGGCATCGCCGGGGACTCCGGTATAACTTGATTGCGGAGGCGTTGCATGGCTAAGGTCCCGAACGATGAGCCCAAGAAGCCGTACTCTCCACCTGTTCTAACCATTCACGGGACCGTGCGCGAACTCACGCAGATGAGGGGCGCGACCGGCACGAACGACGGCGGTAGTGGTCTTACCTTCAAAACGGCGCTGCCGTGACGCCATTTGATGACTTTTAGCAAGGCACAGAAGTCGAATTGAGTGACTGCAGACTACTCCGCGTACGGACTTTTCCTTCGAAGTAATCTCCCCATTCCCGGCCTGGCCGCGCTTGATTCACAGGCCACGCGCCCAGACGTCGAAGTTCACTTCGGGAATCCGCCGCCTCTCGTCAGCAGTTCTTCGAATGACGAGTCGAATCTTGTCTACACGAGCGCATTTACTACCGAGGCGGGCGAGCCAGCGCTGAAGATATGGAAGACGGCGCGGGGACTTCTACGCATCGATTACTTCGACGGGGCGAAATTCTGGCTCGATGAAATGGGACGAACGATCTGGGCGGTTTGGCCGGATACGCTGCAGATCGAGGACGCCGCGACGTATCTGCTGGGGCCGGTGCTGGGGTGGGTGTTGCGGCTGCGCGGCGTGACGTGCCTGCACGCGAGCGCGGTGGCGATTGGGGGAGCTGCCGCGGCATTCGTTGGCTGGGCGGGAGCGGGAAAGTCGACGACCGCGGCGACGCTGGCGCGGCGCGGACATGCGGTGATTACGGACGACATTGTCGCGCTCGTGGAAAAGGACGGAGCATTCGTCGCGATGCCGGCGTATCCGTATTTGTGCTTGCTTCCGGACGCGGTGAAACTGCTTTACGGTTCGGACGAGGCGCTGCCCGCGTTTTCTCCGTCGTGGGACAAACGGCGGCTGCAGCTCGCGGAGAATCGGCTGGAGTTCGAGAGGCAGCCGCTGCCGCTCGGGTCGATTTTCCTGCTGGGCGAGCGGAGCGCCGAGCCGGATGCGCCGTTCATCGAGGAAGTGGCGCCCAAGGAGGCGCTACTGGCGCTGGTGGCGAATTCGTATGCGACAAACCTGCTGGACCGGGAGATGCGGAAAAACGAATTCGAAGTGCTGGGGCGGCTGGTGAACCGGATTCCGGTGAAGCGATTGCGTTCACACACGGAATCGTCGCGGATTGAGGCGCTGTGCGATTTGATCGAGAAGGCGTGCGCGGATGTTTCGCCTCGGGCTCGCGGCTGACGTGAAGGAACTCCTTGTTAGCGCTGGCATCGGCGGCAAGAGCCGCCTCGGACTTTATCCTGCAGGTTGCGTTTCGGTGCATGGACAGCGGCGAAGGGCCTCGCCCCGGGGAAGCGGGGTGAGCTAATAAGAAAAAATCTAGGACGATTGCGCCCGATCGCGCGACACCCTCGGCGGAACTCAGGTGATTCCCTCGGGGGCGATTCGAGCGCCGGGCTTTTTCCTTTCGCCTGCGGCGGTGATTCTGTGATACTCCTCTGCGGCTAAATTCAATTTCCTTTCCATCTGAGATGCGGAGGCGAGCCAACCCATGCGTCACAGGCCGCCTCCAAGCGATGACAACTTCGCGCGGCGATCCGAGGAGGACGCGGTAGATGAAAAAGTTTGCGGGGCTTTTCGTTTTGTTGCTGCTGGTTGTCGTGCCGGT
>DATJRU010000114.1:0-3573 GCA_035504455.1 Vulcanimicrobiaceae bacterium | reverse complement strand
GTTTGAGAGCGGGACGATCGAGTTTGAATACGGGCTGAAGGGCTGGTGGACCACGGAGGTCTACCTCAGCGGGCAGACCACGCAGAACGACAGTACGATCTACAACGGATTCCGCTGGGAAAACCGCTTTCGGCCGTTGCTTCACGAGCACTTCATCAATCCCGTTCTCTACGCGGAATACGAGAATCTGAATGAGGCCGACCGCAGCCTGCTCGAAATCACCGGGCACGATGGCGTGCAGGACTACATCGTTCCTAACGGCATCGAGCGGGCGATCACCGAGAGGTCACTTGAACTGAAGCTGATCCTCTCGAGCAATTTCCACGGATGGAATCTTTCCGAGAATTTCATCACCGAGAAAGATCTGAACGAGAGCGATCCCTGGGAGTTCGGGTACGCGATCGGGGTGTACCGTCCGCTGGCTCTTGCGGCGAGCCCGAAGGAGTGTACGTTTTGCCGCGAGAATCTCGCCGCCGGCGCGGAGCTTTACGGCGGGCTGGGCGACACGAATGGGTTCGGGTGGAAGGCGACGTCGCAATATCTTGGGCCGCTGGTTGCGTTCTCGATTCCGCGCGGACCGACGATCACGTTTTCGCCGAATTTCGGGCTGAACGACAACAGCCTCGGGGTGATCTACCGCGTGAAGGTCTCCTACGAATTTCAGCAGTTCTTCAGGAGCGTCCGGAGCGTGCTCCCATGACCCGGAATCGTCCGATGCAAGCGACGGCAGTTTCCCGGGGGGTGACGCGGACTTCCAATGCGGTTAGCCGGCTGCTTGTGGGGCTGCTGGCACTCGTCGCGTGCATGGCCGCGGCCAATGGCTCATGGCTCAAGCATGTGCCCGCGAAAGATCGGGCGCGTGTGAACCCTTACGCGGGCCAGACGGACGCCATCGCCGCCGGCGCGAAACTCTTTGCCGACCACTGCGCACCGTGCCACGGCGCGGATGCGCTCGGGCGCGGCAAGCGGCCGAGTCTGCGCAGCGAGCGCGTGCAGGAAGCCACCGACGGCGAACTCGCGTGGCTGCTGCGAAACGGGAACCTGGCGCGCGGCATGCCGTCGTGGAGCATGATCCCGGAGCCGTCGCGCTGGCAGCTGATCGCCTATGTGAAAAGCCTGGGGCCGAGCGTCGCCGCGCGCCCGCGCAGCCGCACCTCTCCATCATCATCTATACAGGACCTGTCCCGATGACGAATCCGAAGGAAAGAAATCGCCTGTCGTTTCGCGTGCTGGTTTTCTGCATCGTAGGCGCTGTGGTGCTGGGCGGCTGCAGCTCGGGCGCTGCTCCCCCTCCGCTCACGGAAGTGGAAGGAGCTCCGGCCGACCAGAACATCGGCGAGCGGTTGTTCGTCGAGACGCGCTTCGCCGAATATTTTGCCGCTAATATGACGGACGTGAATGCGCCGCTGGCCGTCGGCGATCCGGTTGTCAGCACGGTGCAGAATGTCTATACGCAGGCGCCGATGCCGGGGCCTTTCGCTGGCGAGTCGATCAACTGCCGCTCGTGCCACTTTGTGGTCGAATTCGAGGGCGTGCCGAACGCGGGCAATCGCACGTACGCCGATTTCACCACGCGCAGCCCTCTGCCGCTGCCGATGGGCGGATTCACAAACACGCCGCGCAACGCGATGCAGATGGTCAATTCGCTCGAGCCGCACGCGGGTCCGACGTTCCTGCACTTCGACGGCGAGTTCACCGACCCCGTGGATCTGGTGCAGACAACGCTCACGGGCCGGAACTTCGGCTGGGCGCCCGATCAATACCAGCAGGCCGTGGCGCATATCGCGGACGTGATCCGCGGCGACAATGGCAAAAACACGCCGGCGGCCGAGTACGGATGCAATCTCTCCTACGCCACGATTTTTCTCGGCAGCGATCCCAGCATTCCCGCCGATTGCCTGCTGCCCAAGAAGTACCGCATGGACGTTTCCACGGCCTCCGACGCCCAAATCCTCAACGACGTGGCGCAGCTCATCAGCCAATATATGTACGGATTGCTCTTCAAGCAGGACGAGCTCGGCCGCTACTACGCGTCGCCGTATGACGTATTTCTGCGGATCAACCACCTGCCCCAGCAGCCGCGCGCCGGCGAGACGGATCAGCAGTACGATCAGGACCTCTATCAGCAAGTTTTGGCGCTCTCGAATCCGATCTGGGTGGACGGCACGTACGGCAAGTTCAAGTATCACGCGCAGCCGTTCCAGTTCGGTCCCACGGAATTCGCGGGGCTGAAGATTTTCCTGGCGTCGGCGAGTGGAGCAACCGACGGCTCGCAGCACGCGGGAAATTGCGCGGCGTGCCACGTCGCTCCGAATTTCACCGACTTCCGCTTCCACAATACCGGCGTCTCGCAGGAAGAATACGACGCCGCGAACGGAGCGGGCGCGTTTGCGGCACTGGCGATCCCTGACCTCGCGACGCGAAGCGCGGATTACGATGCGTATCTCCCGATCACGGCGATTCATCCCAACGCGACCGAAAGATTTCGCCACGCCGCCGTGCCTGGCGACCCGCAGTACGCCGATCTCGGCCTTTGGAACATCTACCTGAATCCGGACATTCCGAATCCGCAGGCCAACTTGACCTTAGTGGTTTGCGCGAATGCGCAGAATTGCGCCGTGGATCAGGGGCTGGCGACGACCATCGCGCAGTTCAAGACGCCGACGCTGCGCGACCTCGAGGATTCGGCGCCATATTTTCACAATGGCAGCAAGCTGACGTTCACCGACGTCGTGATGTTCTACATCAACAGCTCGCAGCTGGCGCGGCAAGGGCTGCTGCGCAACGCGCCGCCAGAATTTCAGGGCATGTCGATCAGCCAGGGCGATGTGGCAGCGCTCACGGCGTTTCTCGCTTCTCTCACTGAGGACTACGACGACACCTAGAAGTGGCGTTGGCCTCTGGCCGGGCGGCTTTCGCCGGACGGCGCCGGGAAGAATCAGTGGGACGCCCGGCGCTGCGGAAAGCGCGTTGATATTCGCTTCGCGCGTCTGCCTCAAATCGTGCGTCTTAGGATTCCTGCTACAATGAACCGCGGAGTTGGCCTGCGACGCAGGTGACGTTGCGAAAGCCTATTGAACCAACACTGGATCCCAGGGTGCTCGCGTCGTCCTGCCGTTGCGCATGTCCCGGGCGGCTTGCCGTCTCGGGAAAGCCTGAAAGCAGGCGCAGGGCGCCCACCTATTTGTGGGGTTCAGGGCCTAGTAACGCACGGCGAAGTGGACCGCTCCGCTTCTAGAAACCAGAAAACATGAAAATCCTATTCATTGGCGATGTGGTCGGCTCGCCCGGCCGGAAGATCGTTCACGAAAGGCTGGCGGACATCCTCGCGCAGCGCCAAATCGACTTGTGCATCATCAACTGCGAGAACTCGGCCTCGGGATTCGGCGTGACGCCGCGGATCGCGGAGGAATTTTTCGCCGAGGGTGCGGACGTGCTCACCAGCGGCAACCACATCTGGAAGCGCAAGGAAATCATCGAGTATTTCCCGACGCAGCCGCGCCTGCTGCGCCCCGCGAATTTCCCGAATGGCTCGCCCGGCCGCGGCCTTTACGTGGGAGAAAAGAACGGCAC
>DATJRU010000113.1:0-21729 GCA_035504455.1 Vulcanimicrobiaceae bacterium | reverse complement strand
TTGGCGTCGGTTTTGGCGTCGCGGTATTTCACGATGACCGGCGTGTAGAGCGAAAGGTTCCATTCCTTGCCGCGGCCGTGGGAGATGGCGCGGGAGCCGGCGACGACGACGGCGTTTTCGGGGATGACCAGCGGCGTGTCGTCGCTCGCGGTGTGGACGGCGCCGGTGACGACGTCGTAGACGGGCGTTGAGCGGTTGAGGATGGTGCCGGTACCGAGAACGGCGCGGCGCTTCACCACCGTGCCTTCGTAGACGCCGCAGTTGCCGCCGATCAGCACGTCGTCCTCGACGATCACGGGCATGGCGCCGACCGGCTCGAGCACGCCGCCGATCTGCGACGCGGCCGAGATGTGGCACTTCTTGCCGACCTGCGCGCAGGAGCCGACGAGCGCATGGGAATCGATCATCGTGCCTTCGTCGACGTAGGCGCCGACGTTGACGTACATCGGCGGCATGCAGGTGACTCCCTTGGCGATGTAACAAGCGTCGCGGATGCTGGAGCCGCCGGGAACGATGCGCACGCCGGATGCGGCGCTGAATGTTTTCACGGGGTACGTGGATTTATCGAAGAAGGGCTGGCGCGCGGCGTCGATCGACATGTCAACGATCGCGCCCATGCGGAAGCCTAGCAGGATTCCTTTTTTGACCCAGGCGTTGACGCGCCAGCCGGTGGCGGCGGCCGCATCGGGCTCGGCGGCTCGAATTTCGCCCGCGTTGAGGGCGTCCTTGAATCGCTGGAAGAGCCGCCGCTGCTCTTCGGTGTAGCCGGCCGGATTTTCGTCGAAGAGGCGCTCGATCTCGGTCTTCATCTCAGCGGGCGGCATAGACCTTCTGCACCAGCCCGACCGCTTCGAGGGCCGCGCGAATCTTTTCGAGGTTGGCGGCGCTGGGCGGCACCATTGGCAGCCGGAAAACCGGCTCGAGCAGTCCCATCAGGCCGAGCGCGGCTTTCACGGGGATCGGGTTGGTCTCGACGAAATTGGCTTCCATCAACCGGTAGTATTTCTTGTGGACCTCGCGTGCGCCCACGAAATCGCCCGCGAGGCAAAGCTGCGCAATGCGCGTCATCTCCGCCGGAATTTCGTTCGACGCCACGGAAATGACGCCGCGGCCACCGAGCGACATCAGCGGGATGGTGATCGCGTCGTCACCGGAGAGCACGATGAAATCGTCCGGCACGCTATCGAGCACGGCGGCCATCTGCGAAATGTTTCCGGAGGCTTCCTTCACGCCGATGATGTTGTCGATTTCAGCGAGGCGGCGGACCGTGGCGGTCTCAATGTTGACGCCGGTGCGGCCGGGAATGTTGTAAAGGATGATCGGGAGCGAAATCGCGGAGGCCAGCGCCTTGTAATGCTGGTAGAGGCCTTCCTGCGTGGGCTTATTGTAGTAAGGGCAGACGGAGAGAATGCCGTCCGCGCCCATCGCTTCGTAATCGCGGGCGCGCTCGATCACTTCGGCGGTGTTGTAGCCGCCGGCGCCGGCGACGACGCGCACTTTGCCGCGATGCGCCTCTTCGATGGTGATTTCGACCACGCGGCGCAGCTCGGCCTTCGAAAGCGTGGGGCTTTCGCCCGTGGTGCCGCAGGGCACGAGGAAGTTGATGCCTGCGTCGACCTGGCGGCGCACGAGGCCGCGCAGGGCCTGTTCATCGAGCGAAAGATCGCGTTGAAATGGAGTGACTAGCGCTGTACCACATCCTGTGAACATTATTTCTCCTCCTTGCTAAGACCGGACGTCCAAAACGAAACCGCGAATACATGCGCGGGTGAAACTGCGCAAAGGTAAGCGCTTCGCGCTGTGGGTTTATGTCGGAGCTAAAGCTCCGACCCCCTAAAGAAAACTCCCGGGGCTAGCCCTGTCTCTCAGTCCCATTTCGCGAGGCTAAAGCCCGGCGTCCTCGTACGACGGAGCATGGGAGCTGAAAGGCCGAATTTCATCGTGCGCCCGCGCCAAGCAAGTCGTGGTAAAGCAGATCCCTCACCCCGCTGTGGGCGGGGTTCGGGATGACAGCGCGCACGGTTTGGCGCGACCCGCAAAGAGTCAATCGTTGCCACATAAACTCTAAAGGTCCGACCCTCTAAAACCGAAAAGCCCGCGGCTAAAGCCGGACTATCGAGGCGCGCTTTTTCAACGGCAAGCCGTCGCGCATTCGCGCATCCACCAAGAGCTCCCCGCGTGCGTCCGCCAAAAGGCTTCTGCTGCCAACACCGCGCTCTCGCTCAGGCAGCGTCTAGTTTACGCGCGTCGCTCTCGGGCGATGCCGCGCTGAAGAACGCGGCGCTACACTTAAACGCCTAAACCTTGAACGCCGTGCCGTTGCTTCACGCGTCGACCGTGTTGCACCGTGGCCCTCGGGCGATGCCGGGCTTAAGGACCCGGCGCTACGTTCAAACCTTATTCCAGTTCGTTCACGATGTCGCGAAAATCGAAGAAGCCTTTTTTGCCGACGATCCAGCGGGCGGCACGGAGCGCGCCGCGGGCGAAGCCTTCGCGGCTGCGCGCGGTGTGCGTCAACGTGATCGTGTCGGCGGCCGAATCGAAGCCGATCTCGTGGGTTCCAGGGACAGCGCCGGCACGGCTGCTGGCCACGTCGATCACCCGATCGTAGCCGCTCTTTTTCATTTGCTCGACGAGCGCGAGCAGCGTGCCCGAAAACCTGTCCTTTTTCGCGGCGTGATGAATTTCCCACGCCCAAGCGCCGTATTCGGGCTGGCGAGCCATGAGCTTCGCCGCCTCGGCCACGATCTGCGAGAAAATGTTCACGCCCACCGAAAAATTCGCGCCCCAGACGAGGGCGGCGCCGCCGCGCTCGACCGCAGCGCGCGCCCGGTCAATTTCGCCGAGCCAACCGGTGGTCCCGATGACGCTATTCACGCTCAACTTTGCGAGGCGCTCGATATTTTCGACTGCCGTCGTCGGCGTCGAAAATTCCACCGCCGCATCGATGCCCCGAAAATTCTGCGGCGTCATGCCTTCGTATTTGGCGTTGTTGTCGACGTCGAGCCGCAACTTCACTTCGAAACCGTATTCCGGCGCGAGCTGCTCGATCAAGCGCCCCATTTTGCCGTGGCCAACGATCGCGAGATTCACGACTGGAGCCTCCGCACGACTTCCGCGTACATTTCCACGGCGCCCGAAAGTTCTTTCCTGGCGATGCGCTCGTTTTCGGTGTGCGCCACGAGAATGCTGCCCGGCCCGAGCAGCAGCGGCTCGCCCCAGGTCTTGCCGAAAACGGGCACGTCCGTGGTGAATGAGACGACTGTGGTCGGCAGGCTGTCCACCGTCTGAAAGTGGATCGGCCCGATGCAGAGCACCTCGTTCAATTCCGCTTTCGCGCCGACGGCCCGTGCAAACGCTTCGCGAACCGGCGCCGCATCGCCGACGAGCCGCACCAGGATCTCTGCTTTCGCCGCGTCGGCGATCACGTTGGGCGCGCGGCCCCCCGCGATCGTGCCGATATTCATGGTGGAGCGGCCCATCAGCGGATCGGTGGGCAGCGGGACGCGGCGGATCGCTTCGAGCGCGTCGAGCAATTTCTCGATCGCCGATTCGCCGAGCTCCGGGTAGGCCGAATGCGCCATCTTGCCGCGGGCGATCAGCTCGTAGCGCAGGGTGCCTTTCGACGCCAGCGCCAGTTTGCTTTCGGTGGGCTCGCCATTCACGAGGTAGCGGGAGCCGCGAGGCGTTCGCGCCGCGACGGCGGCTCCCGCGCTGTTGCGCTCTTCCCCCACGACGAACAGCAACCCGAAATTCGAGACGCCCTCGGCGAGCAGCTTTTCGGCGGCGCCCGTCATCGAGGCGATGATCCCTTTGGCGTCGCACGCGCCGCGGCCCCAGATGAATTCGCCGTCGTCGCGCGAGGGGATGAACGGCGGCACGGTATCCATGTGCGTCGAGAGCGTGACGAGCGGCGTGCCCCAGGACGCGAGCACGTTGAAGCGGCCCGGCTCGACGTCCATGCGCTCGACCCGGCCGCCGGTACGCTCGGCGATCTTCGCGAGATAGTTCTGCAGGAACGCGCCGACCGCGCCCTCGTTGTCCGAGATCGATTCGATGTCCACCAGCGCGCGCGTCAGCTCGAAAACGTTCATGTGGCTCGGTCCCAGGCCGATTTGAATGTGCGAAAAAGTGTTGCGGAGATTGGAACGAAAAGAGAAGGAAGGATACGCGAGAGGCGCAACTCGTGTGTCTTCACTCCTCGATAGCGCTCCATTCGCCGCGGCGAATGACAGTGAATGAGCCTTTCGACTCATTCCCCAACCGCGCCGATGGCAGTCACCGGAGCGATTTCGGCGGAGTTTCCCCTGCAAAACCCCTTTCGCGCGAGCCTCCGAAGCTGCTCGGAAGATCGGCCGCGCTACTCATGGCCTCCGCACCTCTACCAAGAACGCTTCGAGTCTAGCGGCGGGGTCGGGGCAAGTCAAGATTCCGTTCGCCGTACGAGCTTCCTTGTCCGGGAGAAATAGGATCGACGAGACCGTTTCGGCGTGAGGCTGCGTTAACCGTTTGAGCATTCGCCGGCCGGCGGGGACCAATCAGGCGGAGAGGCGCGCGCCCCTTTTTCGAGGAACGGGAAGGAGACTGCCTTGATCATCATGATGGACGTGCCGAAGGGGTCGGCGCGGAATACACCCGTCGATCGGGCCCTGAACCATCTGCAACAAGCTGAATTCGAACTATTAGCGGCTCTGCGGCCGGAGAGCCCAACGAGCAACGCCGATCTGCTGGAGGTGCATGCTCCCTTGTGGGACGCGATTGCGCTGCTGGCAAAGGTGATCTCCGATCGGCGAACTCGCGACTGAAGCGGCGCGGCGGACGCCGCACGCCTTCCCACATTAACTCTTTTCGCACGTTTTTGTATTTTGACCCCTCGACGCCGCCGTCCCCGGATGGTAGTTTCCTTCGCGCTTGATATCCGATTGTGAAATTGGAGCCTGCGTATACCCATGGTGAAGTCCGCTCTGCGCATCCTGAGGCGCTTTGCGCCTCTGTTGGCCGGATTATCGATCGGCGTGGTGGCCGGCGTCGCGATTCTTCTCTTCGTGGAAACGCTGCCCGCTTACGTCAAGAACTACGAACTGACACTCGCAGCGGAACGGGCGGCCCAGCTCGCGTCAACGAACTGGCGCTCGAACGACGCGGTGGAAGACGCCGTGTACCAAAAGGCCCAGGATCTGGGCGTGCCCTTGGAGAGGACTCAAATCAACGTCGCGTCGGCCGTTACAGAGTCGAAGGTGAGCACGCTCGACACCCTCGTCGACCCCGAAGAACACCCGACACTGCATGCCAACGTCGATATCGAGGCGTCGTACATCGTCCCTATTGAATTGCCGGGGTACACCCTGCACCTTCAGCTTCATTTTCACGCGAGCGAGCACAGCGGCTAGCGGAGCGCGTCTTTGATTCGGAGCGGCGGCCGGGGGCGGCCGGCGGGGTTACTTCGGCTGGGGCGCGGTTTTGGAAGTCTGGAGCTGGCGCGAGAATTTCCAGTTTTCGCTTTCGAGGCGCGCGAGCTCGACTTCCGCGCCGATCAAGTAGCCGATCACGGAAATCATCTGAATATCGCGCCGGCTGTGCGCGTGCGCCTGCCGATGCTGCACGTTGATCACGCCTACGAGCCTTTCGCGGCACATCATCGGCACGGAAAGAAACGCCTCGAACTTGTCTTCGGGGAGCTCGTTGAAGGCGCGGAAGCGGGAATCGTCGTAGGCTTTCCGCGGGATCGAGACAGTCTTCTTGTGCTGCGCGACCCAGCCGGTGATGCCCTGGCCGACATGAATCGTGAGATTGTCCAGAGCCTCGACGTGGGGATTCTTGGAGGCCTTCAGCACGAGGTCGCGCCCTTCGAGCACATAGACGAAAAACGAATCGCACTTCACGAATTCGGCGATCACGCGGACGGCGCGGCTCAGCACCTGGGCGAGAGGAGCCGCCGAGAGCAGTTTGCCGATTTCGAAAAGGAAATCGACGTCGAGGTTGGCGTCTGGGCCGGGGCCCGCAGAAGCTAACTCGTTCACCGGGGGAGTGTAACGACGGAGCGGCGCGGCAACCAATTCAAAATTCCGCTGCGTAGAATCATTTTCGGCAATAGGTGGGGGCGATTGGGGTGTGCGACGGCGCGGTGAGACGGGCGATTAGTTCTTGGCACTGAGGGATTCGGCGGAGACGAAGGCGCCCGAGTCGCGCGCAGGCGCGGAAGAGACGGGCGGCATCGCGGAGCGGTCGACGCGATTGTAGAGCGTGTCGCGCTCGACGGGCACGCGGCCGGCGGCGCGGATCAGGCGCTCGAGCTCGACGCGCGTGAGGTGCTCGGGCGTGGTGGCGCCAGCATCGTGGTAGATTTTTTCCTCGACGACGGTGCCGTCGATGTCGTCCGCGCCGAATTGCAGGGCGATCTGCGCGATCCGCGGCGTGAGCATCACCCAGTAGGCCTTGACGTGGTCGAAATTATCGAGCATGAGGCGCGAGACGGCGATCGTCTTCAGCGCGTCCATGCCCGTGGGCTTCGGGACGTGCGCGAGGGCGGTATTCGCGGGATGGAATTCGAGCGGGATGAAGGTTTGGAAGCCGCGCGTTTTGTCCTGCGTTTCGCGGAGGCGGAGCAGGTGGTCGACGCGCTCTTCGAGCGTCTCGACGTGGCCGAAGAGCATGGTGGCGTTGGAGCGCAGGCCGATTTCATGCGCGGTGCGCGCGATCGAAAGCCACATCGTCCCCGAAACTTTGTGGTCGCAGATCAGCCGACGCACGCGCGGATGGAAAATTTCGGCGCCACCGCCGGGGAGCGAATCGACGCCCGCCTCTTTCATTTTCAGCAGCGTGTCTTTGATCGAGAGCTTCGAAAGGCGCGCGTAGTAGTGCACCTCTACCATCGTGAAGGCTTTCAAGTGCACCTGCGGGAAGCGCTGCTTGAGGCCGCGGATCAGGTCGAGATAAAACTCGAACGGGAGATCGGGGTGCAGGCCGCCGACGATGTGGAATTCCGTTGCGCCTTCGGCTACGCCTTGCGCGCCGCGATGGAAAGATTCTTCGAGCGAGAATGTATACGCGCCGGGGGCGTCCGGCGAGCGGCCGAACGCGCAGAGTTTGCAGTGCGCGACGCAGACGTTGGTCGGATTAATGTGCCGATTTACGTTGAAGTAGCAGATGTCGCCGTGGCGCTGCTCGCGGACGTGATTCGCGAGCCAGCCGACCGCGAGCAGGTCGTGCGACTGGAAGAGCGCGAGGCCGTCGTCCGCGCTCACGCGCTCGCCCGCGAGGACTCTTTGCGCGACGGGCTCAAGCCGCGCGTCCGTGATCCGCAATTCGTTCGCTGCCTTCATCGACTACTAGGCCCTCTCCGCCCGCCTGCCGCCAAAAGCGTGGATGGTTCTCGTGCCGGCTTCGGGTTCGCCGCCGTGCCACAGTCCCTTGGGAATGAAGTACTCCTCGCCCGCTCGCACCGGAATGCGCTTGCCGTCAATGATCAGCGTGTAGCAGCCCTGCACGACCACCATGTACTCGTCGTAGTCGTGCACGTGCGGAGTCGAAACGGCCTTTTCGCGGCAGGTCCAGAACGCCATCTGGCTGCCATCCACTCCGTCGAAAATAAATCCTTCGATGCCGGGCGTAGATTGACTGCCGGCAGCGATCCTGTTCGCAGGACGCTTCATGAATTCCGGGAAATCGTGCATCACGCGTTCCCTGGACCGGCCCGTGCCTGTCACAAAAATCAGCGGCGCGCCACGACCACAGCCGCGCCCCAGAACAACAGGAACAACAAACTAATATAGCCATTCACGGTGAAAAACGCAGCATTCATTTTGCTGAGGTCGTTGGGCTTTACGAGCGAATGCTCGTAGGCGAGCAGCGCGGCGACCACTGCGATTCCGGCCCAGGCGGGCCACGCGAGACGGAAGCTCCAGGCGAGCCAGGCGAGCAGAGCGACCATTACGACGTGCATGACGCGGGCGAAGACAAGCGCCTTGGCGATGCCGACCTTTTTCGGGATCGAATGCAGGCCGGCGGCGCGGTCGAAGTCGACGTCCTGGCAGGCGTAGAGGACGTCGAAGCCGCCGACCCAGAGAGTGACCGCCGCGCAGAGGATCAGCATGCGCGCGTCGAGCGAGCCGCGAATCGCGATCCACGCCGCGGCGGGCGAAATGCCGAGGCAGAAGCCAAGCACGAAGTGAGACCACGACGTGAAGCGCTTCGTGTAGGAGTAGAAGAAAAGGATCGCGAGCGCGAGGGGCGAGAGTTCGAGCGCGAGCCGGTTGAGCTGCCACGCAGCGATCACGAGCACCGCCGATGCGAGCGCGGTGAACGCCCAGGCGAAGCCGAGCGAAAGCTCGCCGGTGGCAAGCGCGCGCTTTGCGGTGCGCGGGTTGCGGCGATCGTATTCGACGTCGGCGATGCGGTTGATCGTCATCGCGGCGGAGCGCGCGCCCACCATGGCGACGACGATCCACAGGATTTGCCGCCACGTCGGCAAGCCGCCGCCGGCGCGCGCCGCGAGAAGCGCGCCCACGAGCGCGAACGGCAGGGCGAAAATCGAGTGCTCGAACTTGATCATCTCGAGCACGGTGCGGATGGGATTCTTCGTCATGGGTTAGCCACGGGACAGCGTGACTCGTGGTTCGTGACTTGTGACTCGTGATTCGTGACTCGTGAAAGACTCCGCATGGTCGTCAGCTCAACCTGTAACCTGGCTGCTATCCTCTTTTCGATCCTTTCCAGCGGTACTGGTCGTCCTGCGGCAGGCCTAGCTGCGCCAGGACGCGATAGGCGAACTGTTCGACAACGTCGGCGATTGTTTTCGGCTCGTAGTAGAACGCGGGCATCGCGGGCATGACCGTGCCGCCGGCGTCGTGAACGTGCAGCATGTTTTCAAGGTGGATGCGATTGAGCGGCGTCTCGCGGAGGCACAGGACGAGCGGGCGGCGTTCCTTGAGGCATACATCCGCAGCGCGCGTGAGCAGGTCGGCGGCGGTGCCGGCGGCGATCGAGCCTAGCGCGCCCGCCGAGCACGGGACGATGGCCATCGCGTCGACGCGCGCGCTGCCCGAGGCGATGCTCGCGCCGATGTCCTTGTTCGGCAGGTATTCGAATTTTTTCGCGGCGGCGCCGGTGAGCATCGCCGGCAATTTCTTGGCGTCGGCGGCGACGATCCCGAGCTCCGCCGAAAGGAGACGGAGGCCCGCGTCGCTCGCCACGAGGTAGACGCGCTCGACACGGCGGTCGGAATCGAGAAGGCGCGCGACCGCCCGCGCGTAGGCCGCGCCGCTCGCGCCCGTCACACCAATCGTGATGATGCGGCCCTCGGTTGTCGCCATGGAGGTCAATCGAAACTTCGAGTCTAGGCGGGCGATTTCGGCAAAGTCAAGGCGGGCCGGGGGTAGGCTACATCGTGGAGATCCTTTGACGATCACCGCAAGTCACAAGTTTTTGTAGCGCAGTTCGTATACTTCTTTTGCCTCGTCGCAGTGCCCGCCGAGCAATGTCCAAACGCGCGCAAGTGTTTCGTCGTAATCCAGTTTGAACGAATCGTTTATCTCGTGAAGGATCGCCAGCACGGCGATCAAAGAACGAGTGAAATGCCTGAAGGTATAGCGGCTCAGGTAGCGTTCTACGAGATGTTTGTGCTCTTCTGGCGCAAAATCAGTAATTAGAAATCCTGCGACGGACGTTAATCCACCCGCGTTCAAGTGAGCCTGCGATGACACTTCGCCGTAAAACCAACTGTCCAGATACTCCATGATGGTCTTGTGTTTCGTCGCGCGCTGGGCCAGCTTGTAGGGTCCCAACCATCTCTCAATGCTTTTGGGGGTTGCTTTCTGTGCGGGCGTAATCGATAGGTACGTCTCCATATTTGCTATTGTCTCGCCCAACTCCTTGAATCGAGATTGCCAGCTTGGGTCGTTGCGGTACTTTCGGTGATGACGGTCGTATATTTCTCTGGCTTGTCGGTAGCCAGACAACTCATATGCCTCCGCTCGGGCTGGAAAATCTTCTTTCAAATCGATGATGGTGAAGAGCAAATCCAGAAGTTGGCGTTCAATTGGCGCTACCGCGAGAACATATTCAGGCTCGTGTTTGGGAGAATCGCTTGGGGTTGCACTAAGCAAGCGAATCGCGCCATAGGAGTTTTTCGTGACCCGTAGCATGATCAGAAACAACGAAGTGATTCGTTCGTCGGACTTATCGCGACCCGTCATTGCACCCTTTAACCGCCGCGAGAGATCGCCGTCGATGTTTCGGAAGAGTCCTACCATTGGTGCTTGCACGATGCGTGCGTCGAACTCTTTCATGGGCTCGCTATTTTGTGGCATCGTCTTCTCAATTTGGGAAGTCTACACGCGCCGAGGTAGCTCTTCGGAGTAATTCGTGCGTTCAGAAAGCGATTCAGGTAAAGTGGCTCCCCGCAGCCAGCCCCAAACCAGAGAAATCCATTGGAGAGGAACCCATGCGCCGAATGAGCGCTCTTGCATACGCCGCACCGCTCTTGCTCTCGATTTTCCTGTTTGCCAGCGCACCACTGCACGCGCAGACCGCTCCGTCGGCAAGCGCACCCTTCATCATTTGCGCGACCTCGGGAGGTCCAGGAGTGGACACGTACCTTACCGGCGCCTTCCAGACCACCCGAGTGCGACATACGCCGAGCGGCGGGAACTTGGTCGACCAATCGATTCTCGATCATTTTTATGCGTACCTGACGCAGAGGGGCTACAAGTTCAGGCCCGGCAGCAATTACGGCTGCGCCGTCAAGCCCACGGAGGCGGAGGCCAGGGAAGACGAGAAGAAGCGGCAAAGCGGCTGCTCCAACTGCGGGAAAATCGTGGAAACCGGCTGGAAGGAATAGAACGGCGCCCGCAGCCCGTCGCCAAGCGTGCGAACGCTCCAAAACCCTAAGCGGGAGGCCCCCTCGGAGAAGCTGCCGCATGACATTCGCAAAAGTCGATGTCTCACGCCGGTTGCTGAGTGTGGTAGCTCTGGGAGTCGCGCTGCTCGTGAGCCTAGCCGGCGCACATGCATCGAAGGCCCAAGCCGCGTCGAATGAGCGGCTAACCGCGGCGCAGGTGCTCGATCTGCAGAAGCGGTTTCAGGACGCGACGGTTGCATGCGACGCCGCGGCGCTTGCGAAGCTGATGGCCGACGACGTGATCTTCGTGCACGGCAACGCGCTGGTGCAGAGCAAGGCGGAATTCATCGAGGCCGCCCGCGCGCGGCGATTCCGCATCAGCAGCTTTGCAATCACCGACCCTAAAGTCGTCTTCTTTAAAGGCGGCGCGATCGTTTCAGGCGTTGAGGAAATCGTGCTCGCGGCCGCTAGCACGGGAGAACAGCCGCGAAAAGTCCAGATGCATGTGTCGGGCGTGTGGGTGGCGCGGACAGGCGGATGGCAATTGATTCTGCAGCAGAGCACACCGATTCAAGCGCCCGCGAGCCCGGCGGCATCGGCCTCGAACGCACCGCCCCGCTGAGGGCCTTCGGTTGGGTCGTTACGCTGGGTGTGTCGCACCTACGGCGCTTGGCCTTTTTTGCTTCGGGTCCCCGGCCTTCCGGCCGGGGCTAACTTGTGCCGCGCCTCCGGCCCTGGTGTTGCTCGCGACGCGAGCAGCGACGAGCTTCGAGTCCGGGCGGGCAATTTCTGAACATCAGGGCGCGGGCTTCTGTACCCGGATGCGGTTCCAGAGTCGCGCGAGCCAATCGGGCAGAACATCCGAGAGCGAATAGGAAGGCGGAAAACCGGTGCCTTCACACGTTTGGCACTGACCCGTGCCGTGACACATCACGCAGGGCCCGGTGAGGTGCTGGCCGGTTCCTCCACATTGCGAGCACTTGCCGGTGCCGTCGCAATCGGTGCAGATCGCGCGCTGGTATCCTCCGTACGCCATTTCAGCTCGCTCCTACGAGGCGCCTGCGCCACAACAGGGCCGAGAGGATCAAGACCGCCGAGGGGATCCATATCCAGAAGAACTCGCTTTCGAGAATCGGCAGACTGCGCGCCGTGAAAAATCTCTCGAAGCCCATCGGCGAGACGCGAATCGGCCTCCACGGCAGAAAATAGCGCCGATTATCGAACGGGGAAAAGAAAGCGACGCCCAGCCCTCCGTCCGTCATGGCATCGAGGGCGCCGTGGCTCGCCGTCGCGAGGAAGAGATACGCCCAAAGCGCGCCAAGGCTGATACCGGGCACGACCGACCGGAATTCCAAAAGAAGCGTCGCTACGCTTGCGAGAACCACCGCGAAGAGAAGCGAATGCGTGAACCCGCGATGGCCCCAGAAGTCGCCGTATCGAATGCCGTAGTGAAAACCGATCACGTCGACATCGGGAACCATGGAAACGATCGCGGCTGCGACCCAGACGCGCGCGGGTATGCCCGGCCTGTAAAAGCACGCGCCGATTCCGAGGGCCGCGACAGCATGGGATATGGCGGACGCCACGCGTGAAATCCTCTAGGCGCGTTTGATCGCGCGGACTAGCAAGAGCAGCAGCACGGCGCCGACGGTGGCCATCACCAGGCGCCCAAGCAAGCCGTATGCGGCAAGGCCGAGCAGGCCGAAAACGAATCCGCCGAGCAGCGAGCCGACGATCCCGACGATCAAATCGACCGCGAGGCCCATGCCACGTCCTTTCACAATTTGCCCCGCGAGCCAACCCGCGAGAATGCCGATCACGATTGTCCAGATGAGCCACATCGCGTTGCCTCCAAGAGGATGATCAAGATGCGTGGCGCGTGCGCGGTTGGGTGGCGCGCCAGGTGGCGTCACTCTACCACGAATGCGCGGGCCAACGCGGCGGCGAGCGGGGCTTCTTCATCCGGGAAGACGGTGCGGAGGTCGAGGATGAGGCGGCGGTCGGCGACGCGGGTGATGACGGGCGTGGCGCCGCGCGCGGGCTTGCGGAGGCGCTCTTCGAGCAGCGCGGCCGAATGGATGCGGCTTGCGAGAGCGATGAGGTGCGTGGGCAGCTTCTGGTCGGGCGTGGAGCCGCCGCCGATCACGGAAAATCCGGCGCGCACCTGAATTTCGGCGTCGGCGGGCAGCGCCTCGCGCAGGAAATCGGCGAAGGCCATGGCGCGCTGACCGATCTCGTTCGCGCTGAGGCGGATCATGCGGATCGCGGGGATTTCGTCGAGCGCGCCGCGATGGTAGGCCTTGAGGGTGGTTTCGAGCGCGGCGATCGTCAGTTTATCCACACGCAGCGCGCGGAAGAGCGGGTTGCGGCGGATGCGCTCGACCATTTTTTGCTTGCCGGCGATGATGCCGGCTTGCGGGCCGCCGAGCAATTTGTCGCCGCTGAACGAAATCAGCCCCACGCCCGCGCGGCCGCTTTCGCGCGCCAGCGGCTCGGCGATGCCGTTCGCGCTGAGGTCGGTGACGAGACCCGAGCCGAGATCCTCGAAGACGGGCACTTTCTTGCGGCGGCCGAGCGCAACGAGTTCTTCGAGCGACGGGCGCTCGGTGAAGCCGCTAATGCGGAAATTCGAGGGGTGGACGCGCAGCAGCAGGCGCGTGCGGTCGTTGATGGCGCGCTCGTAGTCACGGATGCGCGTGCGATTCGTGGTACCGACTTCGCGCAGCACCGTGCCGCTTTCGGACATGATGTCGGGGATGCGAAAGCCGTCGCCGATTTCGATCAGCTCGCCGCGCGAGACGATCACTTCGGCGCCTTTCGCCAGCGTGTTGAGGATCAGAAAGACGGCGGCGGCGTTGTTGTTGACGACGATCGCCGACTCGGCGCCGGAGAGTTCGGCGAGCAGCTTGGCGGTGTGGACGTCGCGCTTGCCGCGCGCGCCTTTCTCGATGTCGTATTCGAGATTCGAGTAGCGCGTGGCGGTTTCGGCGATTTGCGCGATGGCGGTTTCGGCGAGGGGCGCGCGGCCAAGGTTGGTGTGGAGGATCACGCCGGTCGCGTTGATCACGCGGCGGAGCGAGGGCGCGAGGAGCGATTCGACGTCCGACGCGATGCGCGCCTCGATGATTTCGACGCGGAGCTCGGCTTCGACGGCGCCGGAGCCATTCGCGGACTTCAGGCGCTCGCGCAGACCGGCCAGCGCGCCGCGCGCCGCTTGCGTCACCACACCGCGGCCGGCCCTTTCGGCTAGCGCAACGAGCGTTGCGCGGCCGAGCAGTTCGTCGACAGACGGAATTTCGCGCATCAGCGAATTCAGGTTCTTCGCCCGGCTTTTCGCCGCTGCCTTTGCGCCCGAATCGACGGCCTGCCGCATCGCCGCCTATTTGAACACGCGGACAATCGTGCGGCAACCTTTACGCGGCGCGTGGAAGACCCGTCGAGACGCCAGCGCTACGAACCGCGGCGCTTCGGCGATTCATCTTGCGGGGATCGCGCCGGAAGGCAGGTCGAGGCCGCCGGTGAGCAGCAGGCCCTGCAGCTCGGCGGCGCTGACCCAGACGGTTTCGAGCGTGGCGACGTAGCTCGTTTGCAACTGAAAGACGGTGCGCTGCGCGATCAGCACTTGCGGGTACGCCGCGGCGCCTTCGCGGTACCGCTGGAGGTAGAGCGCGTAGGCGTGCGTAGCTTCCGGGAGCGTCTGCGTTTTGTAACGCTCGGCGACGGCGCGCGCGCTTGCGTACTCCTGAATTGCCGGGGCTGCTGCTTGCTGCAAGGCGAGCGAGACCCGCTGCTCTTCGAGCGTGGCGCGTTCGCGTTCGGCCTTGGCCGCGGCGATGTTTCCCTGGTTGCGATTGAAGAGCGGCAGGTCGACGCCGACTTCGGCGAAGGCCTCCGAGCCGACGGCGACGGGGGACGCGGCTTCGAGCTGTTCGAGGTTATCGAGGTAGCCCGCGCGAACGTGGAGGTCGGGCACGACTTCGCGATGGGCGCGAGCGAGCATCGCATCCGCGCGCGCCGCGTCCAACTGCGCGATTTTCACTGCTGGACTATCGCGCAGGATCGCCTGCATCACCTGATTCGGGTCGAGCTGCGGAAAATCCTCTAGATTGCCGGCGAGCGTCGCGAGCGGGAGATCCGGCTTGCCTACGACGGCGGCGAGCGTGCGCCACGCGCTCTGTTGCTGCTGCTCGGCAGCGATCACGGCGAGGTCCGCCTCGTCCGCTTCGACCTGCGCCTCGAGCAGGTCGGGCTGATCGGCCTGGCCGACGTTTTGGAGCTGGCGAGTGGTGTCGATCGCGTCTTTGGCGAGTTGAGCGAGCTTGCGGCGGACGTCGACCATCTCTTGCGCGGCGAGCGCCTGATAAAAGGCGATGCGAACCGAGTTTTGCACGCGGAGCTGCTGTTCGCGGGCGTGCTCCTGCGATTGCTTTCCTTCTTCGGCGGCAATTTTGCGGTCTAGGCCGAGCTTACCTCCGAGAATCACGCGCTGCTCTACGAAGGCGCCCTGCTGGCCGCCTCCGTACGAGCCGCCGCGAATTTCCTCGCCCGTGTAGCCGATGGTCGGATTCGGCCACAGGCCAGCCTGACGCGTGCGGCCGGCGGCTGCGTCCACTTCGGCCTTGGCTTCGCCGAGCGTGGGATTATTCGCGAGCGCGATTTGCTGGAGCTGATCGAGAGTGACCGGAGCAGCAGCGTTTGAAGCGGCGGCGCTCGCCGCGGCGTTGTTGTCCTGCACAGCCATGCCCGGCATCACTAGGCGTGTCGGTAGCGGAGCGAGCGACTGGGCTGCGAGGCGGGTCTGCGCGAAAAACGGTGCGAAGAGGAGCAGCGCGACGGCCGTTTGGAGCGAGCGTCTTGGAAATTTCTGGCGTGTCATTTTCTTGAGTCTCCTGTGCGCAGTGTTCGTCTGTGTGGCCGGCTACTTCTTCATGTCCGTGCCGGGCATCGCATCCGGCGCTGACGCGGCTGGCTTCGCCTGCTTCTTGCGCAGTTCCATGATTTGGTCGTACTTGTCCGGAGGCATCACGCGGACGAGCGTCATCATGCCGCCAACGAAGCCACTCCACCCGGGGCGGAGGCCGAAGGTTTCGGGCTTGTCGTACATGCTGTCCATGGCCATCACCGGCCCTTCCATGAAGGCGTCCTGCGGGAAGCCCGGCACGGAGTTGGCATTGGGCGCGACGTCGGCTTTGTCGGGCGCCATTTCCATCATGCCCATGCCGCCCGTGTCCTGGTCGCCGATGTCCAGCGCGGCGGCGTTTTGGGCGTCCTGATTTTTCGAGAGCGGGCCGTTCGACGTGGTGTTTTCGAGCGTCGAACCGACGCCCATGCCGCGTCCGATGCTGGGACCGTTTTCGTCGGACGTGGCGCTGCCCGCGCGCGGCATGCCCATGCCCTCCTCCATTCCCGCGCCGGCGGGAATGCCGGGGCGCCGGGTCATCGGGCCTACGACCGAAGCCATCTGGTTCATCATGTGGTGCGGCAGGTGGCAGTGGAGCATCCAGTCGCCGGGATACGCGGCGACGAACTCGAGATCGCGCGCCTGTGCCACGCCGACGAGCGCGGTGTTGCCGGGCCCCCACGTCGATTTCGGCTGGCGGCCGCCTTCCGTGCCGGTGATGACGAACTGATGGCCGTGCAGATGGATCGGATGATGGTCCATACCGATGTTGATGAGGCGGATCTTGACGCGCTCGCCGACGCGAATGACCAGCGGCGTCGTTGCCGGGCCGGATTTTCCGTTGAAGGTGAGCCAGTTGTATTCCATGTTCATGGAATTCGGCGTGGGGTTGTTGGGCAGGAGCGCGTATTCCTGCAGCGCGATCGCGAAATCCTTGTCGACCGGGGGATCGTACGGCTCGCTCGGATGAATGATGAAGGCGCCGATCATGCCCATCATTTCCTGCATGGCCATGTGCGGGTGATAAAAGTACGTGCCTTCCTGGTGGAGCGTGAATTCGTAGACGGCGCGGCCGCCGGGGCCGATCGGGTCTTGCGAGATGCCGGGCGAGCCGTCCATGTCGAAGGGCAGCTCGATGCCGTGCCAGTGGACGGCGGTGGGCTCGGGCAGGTGATTATCGAAGATGAAGCGCACGCGGTCTCCCTGCATCGCTTGGATCGTTGGGCCGGGCGCGCTGCCGTTGTAGCCCCAAAGGTTGATGACTTTGCCGGGGACGATTTCCTGTTTCACCGGCTCGGCGACGAGGTGAAACACCTTCACGCCGTTGTCCATTTCGAAGGGGAGGTCGGCGCCGTCCGGAGTGACCACGGGAACGAAGGGCGGCGCACCGGTGCGCATGTGGGCATGGTTCTTGGGCGGCGCGGGCCTGGCGTCGCGGCTGGTCTGGTCAATTTCACGCGCTGCGTCAGCGTTCCCACTCGCGGCGAAAATGCCGGTGCCGACAAGGCTTAGCTTCTGCAAAAACCCTCGACGAGTTCGGTTCATGTTTTTCTCCACCTGCGATTGATAGCGAATCGGTTTGTACCGGCGATGTGCCGGACATCACATGTGTTTCGGATCGGCGCAAAAGGATCACGAGGCGAGTCGCGGGCAAAACGCGGACCGGCGCACGCGCGTACTCGCTCTCGAACGAAAGCGCGATCAGATGCGGAGAATAGAGAAGTTTTCGGGAAGAGGAGCTTTGGAGCGGCCGGGCGGGCCGACTCCGGTCGAGCGCCATCCAGTCGCGATGGAATCCGCGCGAAGATTCACGATGGCCGACGCAACAAGATGCGCGGCTCGCGCCGAATCCAGATGGACGTGCGGCGCACCCGCGGACTCGACGAAATCCGTTGGGTGCACGTGCCGGCCGCAATTGTGATCGGAAGGACCGGACCGCGAGTGCGAGGAGTCCGGTTGCCGCTCGCGACCGCATTTCTCGCAGTGCGACGTCGGCGCACCGATCGGCAGCGCGGCGATGGCGCATGCCGTCGAACAGAAGGAGCCGTAGAGCACTGCGACAGTAAGCGCAGCGATTACGGCCCATGTCCGGAAATTAGTCGCGCGCAGCATACGACCAAGGCCGATTATACATCCGGGCATTGACCGTGCCAGAGATACGAGAACCGCACGGAATCGTACAACGGTAACGTATTCGCGGGGTGATTGACCGGGCGTGGTAACCTCTGACGCGGAGAACGCCGGGGAGCGAAGCGATGGCAGGCAGGATCAGGTTGCGCGTGAACGGGCGCGTCCACGAAATCGACGCGGCGCCGGATACGCCGCTGCTGTACGTATTAACGGACGATTTGCAGCTGCAAGGGCCGCGCTTCGGCTGCGGGCTGGCGCAATGCGGCTCGTGCTCCGTGCTGCTGGACGGCGCGGAGATTCGCTCGTGCGTCACGCCGGTTTCCGCGGTGGCCGGGAAGTCGATCACGACGCTCGAGGGCTTGACGGCGTGGTACGCGGAGAAACGCAAGCTCGCGAAAGCGCCGGCGCTGCATCCGGTGCAGCAGGCGATGATCGACGAGCAGGCCGTGCAGTGCGGCTATTGCTTCAACGGCATGATCATCCAGGCCGCCGAGCTGCTCTCGAAGAATGCGCATCCGACCGACGCCGAAATTCGCACGGCGATGAACGGGCACCTGTGCCGTTGCGGCACCTACCCCCGGGTGATCAAAGCAATTCAGCGAGCGTCAAAGACGATGGTGGAGGCTATAGGTGACGCTGAAGGGGAAGTGGCGGAAGAGATTCGGGCGGGCGGCGACGAGGTGGCCCGATGAGCAGGCGGGTGGCTGGTGGTAGGTCGCAGGTTGCAGCGGTCCCGCGGCGAGAGTTTCTGAAAGCCGGTGGGGCGCTGGTGATCGGGTTCAGCAGCGCCGGAATTCTCGCGGAGGCGTTGCTCGCGCAAGGACCGCCGCCACAGACCTACTCGAAGCCGCGCAGCGGCGCCGCAGGGCCTCCTGATCCCAAGCAAATCGACACGTGGCTGGCGATTCACGCAGACAACACGGCGACCGTGTACATCGGCTACGTCGAACTGGGCCAGGGCTCGACGACTTCGCTGCTGCAAATTGCCGCCGAAGAGCTTGACCTCGACATGAAACAGGTGAGCACGGTGCGGCTCGATACGGACGTCACTCCCAATCAGGGCGGGACATATTCGAGCTCGTCGATCGCGCGAGGCTCTCCTGCGATTCGCACGGCGGCGGCCGAAGCACGCGCGGCACTGCTGGCAATGGCATCGAAAAGACTGGACGCGCCGGTCGAAAACCTGTCGGTTTCGAAAGGCGTTGTGTCGTCGCGGCACGGCGGTCGCGTGACGTACGGCGAGCTGATCGGCGACAAGCGCTTCGATCTCGCGTTCACCGGCAAAGCGCCGCTGAAGCTGGTGGCGGACTACACGCTGGTGGGCACGCGGCCGCCACGCAACGACATTCCCGGCAAGGTGAGCGGCAAATACGTCTACCTGCAGCACGTGCGGCTGCCGGGGATGTTGCACGGGCGCGTGGTGCGGCCGCGCGGGCAGGGCGCGTATGGCGCGGGCGCCAAGGTAGCGACGCTCGATGAGACTTCGCTCGCGCACATTCCCGGCGCGCGCGTGGTGCGCAAAGGCGATTTCGTCGGCGTGGTAGCCGAGCGCGAGTGGGACGCGGTGCGCGCGGCGCGCGACCTGAAAATCACCTGGGACATGCCCGCGACGCTGCCGGGAAGCGACGGCGTCTACGCGGCGATGCGCGCCGAGAAAACCGCCGATCGCGTGGTGCTCGAGCGAGGCGACGTGAACGCTGCATTTTCAGCAGGTGTGCACGTGGCCGTACAGACGTATCACGGCGCGTATCAGGCGCATGCGCCGTTCGGTCCGAATGGCGCGCTTGCGGACGTGAAGCCCGACTCGGCGCTGGTGATCTGCTCGACGCAGGATGTCTACGGGACGCGCAACACGCTCGGCACCGTGCTTGGATTGCCGCCTGCGAAGGTGCGCGTGCAGTATTACGAAGGCTCGGGGACGTACGGGCACAGCTGCTACGACGACGCGGCGCAGGCCGCCGCGCTTCTTTCGCAGCTCGCCGGAAAACCGGTGCGCCTGCAATTCATGCGCTGGGACGAGCATGGGTGGGACTTGTACGGTCCGGCGCACGTGGGCGAAGTGCGCGCGACGGCCGACGAAAACGGCAAAATCGTCGGCTACCAGTACGACGGCTGGCACCACAACTGGAGCGCGGTCGAGACTTCGCAGCAGCTTGCGCTCGGCACGCTCGCGGCGGAGTGGCGGCTGGGCGCGGCGCAGCAAGTGAATCCCGGCTGCTGTGGCGCGATGTACGACATTCCGAATCTCAAGCTCGTCAATCACCAGGTGCCCGGGCTGGGCTACTTGAAAGGCGCGTGGCTGCGCTCGCCGCTCGACCTCGCGTTCGCGTTCGCCTCCGAGCAGACCCTCGACGAACTCGCGCGGCAGGCCGGGATCGACGCGTATGAATTTCGACGGCGAAATATCAAGGACGAACGCTGGCTCGGCGTTCTCGACGCCGCTGCGAAAGCCGCGAATTGGCAGGCTGCGCCGCCGGCGGCAAATGTCTCGAAAGAAAAAGTGGCGCGCGGGCGGGGCATCGGGCTGGGCACGCACCTCACGTCGTATGGCGGCGCCGTCGCCGAAATCGAAGTGGATCGCGAAACAGGGAAGGTTTCGGTGAAGCGCATGTACGGCGCGATCGACGCGGGGCTCGCCGTGAATCCCGCATTCATCGAAAACCAGATCAGCGGCCAGCTGGTGCAGACCGCCAGCCGCATGCTGCACGAAGAGGTGACGTTCAACAAAACGAACGTCACCAGCCTCGATTGGAACAGCTATCCGATCCTGCGTTTCGAGGAGTGCCCGGAAGTGACGGCGGTGGTCGTGCAACGCCTCGATCAACGCTCGACCGGGGCGGGCGAAGAAGTGATGGCTGCGGCGGCGGGCGCGATTGCCAACGCGTTCTTCGATGCGACCGGCCTGCACATCACCGAATTCCCGCTCACGCCGCCGCGCGTCCTGGCCGCCCTTAACCGAAGCTAATTCTTGTCGGCTACAAAGGGTTATTTAACATCTCGGTGGTGGTGAACGGACGCGAGGACTTCAGCGTGACGCTGAAGAGGCTGCGTGGGTCGCGGCTGCTGTCGTAGGCGAGCGAATATTCGGCGCCGTGAAACAGCTTGCGGGCGAAAGCATCCAGCTCGGGGCGCGCTGCCTCGAAGGTTTCGGGCCGGTTGGGCGCGAGCACCCGGTCGTTGACGAAGATTTCGATCTCGTCGCCGGCGAACCGCAATTTCCCGGCGAGGCGCGGCTCCTGTTCGAGCACTTGGCACGCGGCAAGCGCGGCGCGCGCGGCCTGCTGGAGCGCGAACGCGTTGTCGCCCTCGACGGCCGTCTTCCGGTTATAGCGGACGCCCAGGCGACTGCCGGCGTTGTCGACCGAATAGTCCGCCTCGAAGCCGATCACCATCACGCCGGGACCGCTCGGCACGTGGCGATAATCGGCGACGTCGAGCAACAGCTCGTTGAATGAGCGGCCTGAAATCCAAGAATGAAAGATCGGGATCAGCGGTTCGAGATCGAGGCCCGCCGCGTCTTTGAGGAACAGCTTCACGTTGACGTGCTGAAGCGTGACCTGCTGGGCCGTGGCCGCCATTAGACGGTCACCGTGGAACCCAGCCGGTTGTAGCATGCGTGGGCGGCGTCGATAAAGAGCTGGGCTTCGTCGAGCAGGTAGCGCGTCGCGTCGACGGTGCGCGGCTCCTTGCCGTTGTTGCGTACCTTGTCGTATTCGGCGAAGAGGTACTGCGCGAATTTGCCGCCGGCGAAGGGATCGAAGAATTTCTGCGTGTCGTAATAGCGCGCGCGAAATTCGGCGACGATCTCGTCCGGATTGTCGCCGATCGTCGAATAGCCAATCTTCACCAGCGCCTTGGCCGC
>DATJRU010000112.1:0-14139 GCA_035504455.1 Vulcanimicrobiaceae bacterium | reverse complement strand
TGGGGCTTCAGCCCCGGGGTTTCGGCCTTAGGGGGTCGGAGCTTCCAGCTCCGACATGAGACGGTCGCGCGAAGCCTGTCTGCCGAAGGCAGGCGCGCTTTCCATTGCGCAGATTCATCCGCAGCATGTGGTCGCATTTCGCAGCAATCGCTCGATCGCCCGCGCCGGCTGCTACACTATTCGCGCTCATGCCTGCCCGCTATTGCGAAGTCGCCCTGCCCGTGCCGCTGCGCTCGACGTTCACCTACCTCCTGCCGCAGTCGCTCGCCGCGCCTCTCGATGGCCAGCCGATCGTCGGACGCCGCGTGGTCGTCCCGTTTCGCCGGCGCGCCATGATCGGCGTGGTCCTCGCCGAATCGACGAAGCCGCCTCAAATCGCGCATGCGTCCTCCCGCGGCTCCGCTGCCGCCGCTGCTCCCGCCATCCGCGAAATCACCGAGGTGATGGACCCGCTCGCGGCGCTGCCTCCGAAACTCATCGAACTTGGCGAATGGATCAGCCGCTACTACGTCGCTCCGATCGGCGAAACCTTCCGCGCCATGCTTCCTCCCGACGTCGAGGTGCGCCACGGCCGCGAATACTCGCTCACCGAAGCAGGCCGCGTGCGCATCGAAGAGCTCGCGCAACGGCTCACCCTCGCGGAGGAAGAGCGCAGCGAGTCCGATTTGCTGAACCAAATCGCCGCCGCGACAGTCGAAAAGAGCGTCCGCCGCAAGCGCATCAACGAAGCCGCAGCGGAGGCGCTCGTCCGCCGCGGCTATCTCTCGGCGCACGAAGTCCTTCGGCATCGCAAGGCGCGCACGAAAAAGATCGTCGCCTGGAATCCCGAAGCTCCGGACCGTCCTGCCGGCGAGCCCGAAAAGCGCGTTCGCGAATCCCTCATGGACGCGGGCGCGCCACTTCCGATGGACTTGCTCCTCGAGAGAGCCTGCGTCACTCTTCGCGTCGTCCAGAGACTCGAAAATGTTCGCATGGTCCTCACCTGGGAGGAACCGATCGTCCCAGGGGAAGACCCGTGGGACACCGACTTCACGCCGCCGTCGAATACGCTCAACGCCGAGCAAAACGCCGCGCTCGCGGACGTCTGGCGCTGGCTCGTCAGCGGAAAGTTCACAGCCGCGCTCCTTCACGGAGTCACGGGCAGCGGCAAGACGGAAGTCTACCTCGGCGCGATCGAGGCCACGCTTTCACGCGGCAAGAGCGCGATCGTCCTCGTGCCCGAAATTGCGCTCACACTGTGGGTCGGGCGTCTCGTGCGCGCGCGCTTCGGCGAGCACGTCGCCGTGCTGCACAGCGGCTTGCAGGATACGGAACGCGCGCGCGAATGGTGGCGCGTGCGGCACGGCCAGGCGCGCATCGTCGTTGGGACCCGCTCAGCGATTTTCGCCCCGCTCGAAAATGTCGGGCTGATCATCGTCGACGAAGAGCAGGAATCGAGCTACAAGCAGGAGGAAACGCCGCGCTATCACGGGCGCGATACGGCCGTCTACCGCGCGCGACTCGAAGGCGCCGTGGCGCTGCTCGGCTCGGCCACGCCGTCGCTCGAGACGTACCACAACACGCTCGCCGGAAAATATCAGCTCTTGCAGCTCACGTCGCGCGTCGCCAACCGCCCGCTCGCTGCCGTACGCATCGTCGACTTGCGCGAGGAATTTCGCCGCGAGCACCGCGCCACGCCCGTTTCCGAATCGCTGCGCCAGGCCATCGCGCTGCGCCTCGAAGAAAAAACGCAAGCGATGGTGCTCATCAATCGCAGAGGCTATTCCTGGTCGCAAATGTGCCGCAGTTGCGGCGCGATGGTCCAATGCGAAAATTGCAGCATAGCGCTCACGTATCACAAGAGCCGCCAGCGCCTCGAATGCCACTACTGCGGCTACTCGATCCGCCCGCCGAAGCTGTGCCCGAAATGCAAGTCGGAGCACATGTATTTCGTCGGCGACGGCGCCGAGCGCGTCGAAGAATACCTGCGCGAGCAATTCCCCGCGGCGCGCATCGCGCGGCTCGACCGCGACACAGTGCGCACCAAGCGCGAATACCAGCAGGTTCTCGGCGCATTCGCAAAAGGTGAGATCGACGTTCTGGTCGGCACGCAGATGGTCGCCAAGGGCCACGATTTCCAGCGCGTCACTCTCGTCGGCGTGGTCGCCGCCGATCTCGCGCTCGGCCGCCCCGATTTTCGCGCGGCTGAGAAGACGTTCCAGCTCCTAACGCAAGTTGCGGGACGCGCTGGGCGAGGCGAGCTATCGGGCGAGGTCCTCGTCGAAACCTACTATCCCGAGCACTACGCCATCCAATATGCCGCGCAGCAGGACTACGCCTCCTTCTACGAGAAGGAAGCGCAGTTTCGCCGCTTGCTCCACTACCCGCCATTCACCGCGCTCGCGAGCGTCCTCGTGCGCGACCGCAAAGTAGAAAACGCCATCCGCTGGTCGCGCGCGCTCGCCGAATACTTCGCGCCCTTCGAGGAACGCGGCGTGAAAATTCTCGGGCCTGCCGCCGCGCCGCTCGCCCGACTCCGCCGCGACTACCGCTTCCAATTCGTCTTGAAATCGCCGCAGCGCGCCATGCTCGGCAAAGCGCTCGCCGGTGCCCTCGATTTCTGCGCCGCCAAACAGTTTCCCGAAACCGCAGTCATCGTCGACGTCGACCCAACGAGCCTGTCCTAGCGTGAGGTGAGAGATGGTCTCGGCGAATGAATCGAAAATGCGCGTGGTCCTTCCGGGCGGTTCCGGACAGGTTGGCGCGATCCTCGCGCGCCATTTTCAGGCGCAGGGCCACGACGTCGTCGTCCTGGCGAGAAACACAAGCCCGGCGCCATGGCGCGTCGTCGCGTGGGACGGTAAGACGGCGGGCGATTGGACCGCGGAACTCGACGGCGCGGACCTCGTGATCAATCTCACCGGGCGAAACGTCAACTGCCGCTACACCGCGGAGAATCGGCGCGCCATCAAGGAGTCTCGCGTGCGGTCCACCCGGCTCATCGGCGAGACGATCGCCAAGCTCGCGCGTCCGCCGAAAATCTGGATGAACATGAGCACGGCCACGATCTACCGGCACGCCTTCGATCGCCCGATGGACGAAGCGACCGGCGAAATCGGAGGCAATGAGCCCGACGCGCCGAAGCAGTGGGCGTTCAGCATCGACGTGGCGACGAGCTGGGAAGAAGCTCTTTTTTCGTCCGCGACTCCCGCCACACGCAAGATCGCCCTGCGCGCGGCGATGGTGATGAGCCCGGATCGCGGCGGCGTGTTCGACACGCTGCTCACGCTTGTCCGCTTCGGGCTGGGCGGCGCCTCGGGCTCGGGACGACAGTTCATGTCGTGGATTCACGATCGCGATTTCGTCCGCTCGATCGACTACCTCATCGCGCGCGAAGAGCTCGACGGCGCGATCAACATCGCCGCCCCAAATCCCGTGCCGAACGCGGACTTCATGGCGCTGCTGCGGCAAGCGTGGGGAACGCGGATCGGATTGCCGGCGACCGAATGGATGCTCGCCGTCGGCGCCATATTCCTGCGCACGGAGACGGAGCTGATCCTGAAGAGCCGCCGCGTGATTCCCGGCCGGCTCAGCGAAAGCGGATTCGGTTTCGATTTTCCGGAGTGGGGCGGCGCGGCGAAAGATTTGATCGAGCGATGGCGAGCGAGATCGGCGGGCGGCGTCTAGAGTGTCGTCGGCGACGTCGACCCGACGAGTCTCTCGTGGTTTTCCCGTAATGGAACGCGACGCGGCACCTATAAGGGACAGAAGCCGGCCTTTTCTGGTTTTTTAGTCCTGTATAAGCCCCCGCTAGGGGGATGCTCCATGCACCTCTTATTGCAGAAAAAATCGTATTGAACCGTAGATCAGCGAACCGGCCAGAGCGAGAAGCAGCAGATGAAAATCGCGAGCGCGATGAACGCCCAGAAGCGCCGCGCAGGATCGAGCGGCTGCCAGTAGTCGTACACCGGCGGATGCCGGAACCGCAGGCTCAGCGCCAGCAGCAGCCCGCCCCACAAATACCAGCCGCTCCAGGCGAGCGCGCCGCAGGCGATCAACGATGTCGCGAGCACGAGCGAGATTCGCTGATGCCACCGGCTCGTCAGGCTGTACACAATATGGCCGCCATCGAGCTGCCACATCGGCAGCAGGTTGAGCGCGGTCGCGAAAAATCCCACCCACGCAGCGCGCCCCACGGGACTGAGCAGTACCCAACTCGGATCGACGTGCGGATGAAACAGCGCGATGAAAAGCCGCGTGATCGGTGCATTGCCGAAAAGCAGCGGCGCGTTCAATTCGACGCCGGGCACGACGCGCGACGTGGCCACGGCCCACGCCATCGCCGGCACCGCGACCACGAAGCCGGCCACAGGGCCGCTCAGCCCTACGTCGAAGAGCGCGCGGCGCGTGGTGATCGGCGAGCGAATGCGGATGAACGCGCCAAACGTGCCGATCAGCGTGGGCGCCGGAATGAAGTAGGGATAGCTCACGTCGATGCCGTGAATCTTGCACGCCACGTAATGCCCCATTTCATGCGTGAAGAGAATTCCCAGCAGCGTGAAAGAAAACGGCACGCCGAGAAGCAGCATCGAAGGATGCTCGTACGGCGTGATCATCGTCGCGATCAAATCCTGATTTTCAGAAAACGGCTCGCGATTATCGGCGTACGATTGCGCGAATTCCGCGCCAACCGCGAGCGTTGAAGTCACCGTGAGCAGAAAGAGAATCAGCGCGGGCCAGAGCGGGCGGCGCCGCGGCCGCGCGGGCGGAGGTGGTTCGACCAGGCGCGGAAATTGCATCTCGACAATTTCGGGAGGAAGGACGCCGTGGCCGTTGCCTGCGTTCAGGCGGTCGCTCATGAGAGTTTGGATGCGCGGCCCGGCAAAACACAAAAGGGGATGGCGCGCCGCGAGCGCCCCTCTCTCGTCATGGGTAAGCGATCGCTCAGGACTTGGCAGTCGGAGCCGAAGCAGCCGGAAGCGCCTGAAGTTCCTTGCCCGGCTTGAAGCGCACCGCCTTGCCGGGCGGAATGTTCACTTGCTGCCCGGTGCGCGGATTGCGGCCAATGCCGGTCTTTCGCGGCTTCACGTTAAAAACGCCGAAGCGGCGCAACTCGATCCGCTGGCCGCGGCCGAGAGCATTTTTCATGGCGTCGAAAACAGTTTCGACAGCCTGTTCGGCCTTCGTACGAGTGATGTTGGTTTTCTGAACGATGGCGTTTACTATGTCGAGCTTGATCAACGGAACCTCCGGCGAGCCCGAAACTTGCCCGGAAATCTATGCTAGACAAGGGGTTTGCAGGTTGTCAAGCGGGACACCCCATAATACACTGGGCAACTTCCCAGGAGGGACTCGATGGCGGTGAAGTCCGACAAATGGATTCGCAGGATGGCCGAGCAGCACAAGATGATCGAGCCGTTCGCGGACCGGCAGGTGCGGGACGGCGTGATCAGCTACGGCGTGTCGTCGTACGGTTACGACATGCGCGTGGCCGATGAATTCCGCATCTTCACGAACGTGAATTCGACGATCGTCGACCCGAAAGCGTTCGACGCAAAATCGTTCGTCGAATTCAAAGGCGACGTCTGCATCGTGCCGCCGAATTCTTTCGCGCTGGCGCGCTCGGTGGAGTTTTTCCGAATTCCGCGCAACGTGCTGACGATCTGCGTCGGCAAATCGACGTACGCGCGATGCGGCATCATCGTGAACGTGACGCCGTTCGAGCCCGAGTGGGAAGGTTTCGTGACGCTCGAAATCAGCAACACGACGCCGCTGCCCGCGAAAATCTACGCGAATGAAGGGCTCGCGCAGGTGGTCTTCTTCGAATCCGACGAAGTGTGCGAGGTCTCTTACAAGGACAAGAAGGGCAAATACCAGTCGCAGCAGGGCATCGTCCTACCGAAGATCTGACCAGAAAAGCAGCGCCCTTGAATTCGCGCGGCGTGATATAGTCGCGCACGTTTCCAATGGCGAACGGGGGGAAACGAAAACCATGAAAAAGAAACTTGCCTCCGCGGCGGCGATCGCGGCGTTGTGTGTCGCGGCCGCAATGCTGGCGCACGCGAGCCGCGCGCAGCAATCCGATCATATGCAAAATGCGGTGAGTCCCGACTGCGATCGCGCTTGCCTCTACGGCGTGCTCGACCAGTATCTCCACGCGCTGAAAGACAAAGCGCCGAGCGAGGCGCCTTGGGCGAAGTTCGTGAAGAACACGGAGAACAACGTCGCGTTGCACGTGGGCGACGGGCTGTGGGGCACGATCACCGGGATGGGCGATTACAACCTGCGCTTCGCCGATCCGCAAAACGGCGAGGTGGGATTCTTCGGGTTGGTGGATGAGACAAAATCGACTTCGGCGTTCGCGCTACGCTTGCGGGTCGAGGACCACAAAATCACCGAGGTGGAAACGGTCATTCACCGGCCGGCGGCGAGCGAGCCGTTTCCGCAGCACCCGCAGCTTGTCGAAAAGCCTGTGTTCAATGAAATGGTTCCTCCCGACCATCGCGTGCCGCGCGAGCGGCTGATCGCGCTCGCCGACGGCTATTTCAACACGCTGCAGCTCAACGACGGAACGCTCTTCACGCAGTTCAGCGACGACTGCAACCGCACGGAAAACGGACTCCAGACGACGCACAATCCCGACCTGGTGAAGATTATTCCCGTCGCGGGCTTGGGCTGCGCCGAACAGTTCAAGATGGGCAACTATCACTACGACACGGCGCTACGCGCGCGGCGGTTTCCGCTCGTGGATGAGGAGCGGCAGCTGGTGCTCGCAGCAGGGTTCATCGACCATTCGGGCGCGCTGGCGAGTTTCAAGCTGACGGACGGCACGGTGATCGATTCGCCGATGCGGACGCCGAGCACGCTCTGCCTGCTGGAGCTTTTCCGGATTCAAGACGGCAAGATTCGGCAAATCGAGGCGGTATTCATCAGCGTGCCGTACGGCATGCCCTCACCCTGGGTGCAATAGATGCGATCACCGTTCCTTCGAAGGTCCTGCGCGATCACTCTCGCAGCTCTGGCGTTTTTGTCGGCAAGTCACAGCAAGAAAATCCTGGCGCAAACGGAGCACGGCAAAGCCGCCGGCTACGGCGAGATCGATCGCGCGCGCCTGCTCGCCGCCGACCAGCATCCGGGGCAGTGGCTAACGAGCGGGCGCGATTTCGGGAAAGGCCACTTTTCGCCGCTGACCCAGATCAACACAGAGACGGTCGGCCGGCTGGGTTTCGCGTGGGCGTACGACACGCACACCATTCGAGGACTCGAAGCGACGCCGATCGTGGTCGACGGCGTGATGTACTCCTCTGGGCCCACGGGATTCGTGTATGCGCTGGACGCGAAAACCGGGAAAGAGATCTGGACGTTCGATCCGAAGAACAATCTGGACGTGAATCGCGAGTCGTGCTGCGACGAAGTGAACCGCGGCGTCGCGGTGTGGCGTGGCAAGGTCTACGTCGCGTCGTTCGACGGCCACCTGTATGCGCTCGACGCCAAGACAGGAGCCGGGCTGTGGCACGTTGACACCATCGTCGACCACAAGCGCGGCTATACGAGCACGGGAGCGCCGGAAGTGGCGGGCAGCGTGGTGGTGATCGGGAACGCCGGCGGCGAATTCGACGGGCGCGGTTACGTGAGCGCCTACGATTTGAACACGGGAAAGCTCGCGTGGCGGTTCTTCACAGTGCCGCCAGCGCCGGGCAAGCCGCTCGAGAACCCGGAACTTGCGGCGGCGCAGAAAACGTGGGACCCGAAAAGCGATTGGGCGATGGGCGGCGGCGGGGAAGTGTGGGGCAGCATGGCGTACGACCCGGAGCTGGATTTGCTTTACTTCGGCACGGGCAACGGAACGTTCTTCGACCAGTCGAAACGCAGCCCCTCCGGCGGAGACAATCTCTACATTTCATCGATCCTCGCGATTCGCCCGTCGACGGGACGCCTCGCCTGGTATTACCAGGAAGTTCCCGGCGATCAGTGGGACTACGACGTGGTGCAGCCGATCATCCTCACCGATCTGACGATCGACGGAGCGCGCCACAAGGTGCTGATGCAGGCGTCGAAAGACGGCTTCTTCTACATCATCGATCGCACGAACGGGAAAGTGCTCTCGGCGAATAAATTCGTGCCGATCACGTGGGCGGATCACGTCGATCTGAAAACTGGGCGGCCGGTCATGGAGGCCGATGCGCGCGATTTTCGGAATGAGTCGAACGGCAAGGGGCGGCTGATTCAGCCGGGGCCGATGGGCGGGCACAACTGGAATCCGATGTCGTGGGATCCACAGACGGGCCTCGTCTACATTCCGGAAATCGAAAACGGGCAGGAGACGGTTTTCTCGGGCAAGACGTACCTGCGCGCGTGGGATCCGATTCGCGGCAAAACCGTATGGAGCCTTCCGGCAGCCGAATGGTGGGACCACGCGGGCGTGCTTTCGACGGCGGGCGGGCTGGTGTTTCAAGGCACGGGATCAGGGCATCTCCGCGCGTACGACGCGAAGACCGGAAACCTACTGAAGGACATCGACGTCGGCACGACGATCGTTGCGGCGCCGATGTCGTACGAGATCGATGGCGTGCAATATGTCGCGGTGATGGCGGCGTGGGGCGGCGGCGGATGGAGCTTCGCTCACCCCGAGGCGGCGTCGTACCAGCGCGGCAACGAAGGCCGCGTGCTTGCGTTCAAGCTCGACGGCGGCGCAACGCCGATTCCTCCGCTCGTGCCCAAGCCCGGACCGATTCCGCAGCCTCCGCCGCTGACGGCTTCCGCCGAAACGGTGAAGCATGGCGGCGAGATCTTCAGCGCGCACTGTACGATGTGCCACATCAATCAGCCCGGCGGGCTGGCGCCCGATTTGCGGCGCATGAGTCCCGAGACGCACGATGCGTTCAATCAGATCGTGCTCGACGGCATTTTGAAGAATGCGGGAATGCCGGCGTGGAAGGGCGTATTGAGCCAGGCGGACGCGGATGCGATCCATGCGTATCTGATTTCGATTTCGTGGGACGCTTACAGGGCGCAGGAAGCCGCGAAGAAGTAGCGCGGCCAGGAGGCTCACAGCCGCGAGGATGTGAGTGTGAGCCGCGGTCGCGTCAGTGCAGCCAGCGAGGCTCGTCCGATGTGGGCGAGAGCCGCACTTCGAGAACCCACTGGTCGCCTTCGAGTTCGTAGGCGTGGCACGCGTTGCTCTTCACCAGCGCCTTGACGAAATCGGCGGCGCGACCCAACTGCTCGGCTGCCGTTCCCGCACTGGAAAGCTGGCTCGTCACCGGATGCAATACGCCGTGTTCCCCGTCCAACGCAATTAGCACGTACATGAACCGACGCTAGCAGCGGGCCGAAGGGGTGTCCAATTCGAGGTTTGGATGGATGTCATCGGCTTGTGTGTGGCGACCGCCTTCAGGAACTTCACAGCGAAAGCCCGCAACGAATTTGCGCGCTTTATGTCGCGGCTGAAAGCCGCGACCCACAAACACTCAGCGCGCGGAATTTACAGGCTGGATTGAAAGCCGGGATGAGGCAGATCGGGTTCGGCGCCGGTCGCGGTGCGCATGAACTGGTAGCCTTCCATCGCGACGGCGACGCCGACCTGGCCCGAATTCTCGGGCTTGCTGCGCAGCACGCGCCCCTGGCAGCGAACCCAGACGGGGCCGGCCTGCGTGAGTTCGTGCGGCAGCGTCATGATGATTTCGACAGGCAAGTCGCGCTGCAGATCTTTCGGCAAATTGAAGTAGACGCCGCGCGAACTGACCTCGCGCGATTCCGTGGCCGCTTCGCCGATCACGTGTTCATTCGCCCAGCGAACGGTCAATGGAATACGAATCAGGAAACGCCGGGACGCACGCCGCTCTTTCGATGACATACCGAGCCACCTCTTCGCCCAATGTAGCGCGCGGGCCGCTTTTTTCGAATGGAGCGAAAGCATCAATTTGGGCCGCATGGGGAGGTACATCAGTACCAGAACCGGGAAATTCGCGCAAGCTCAACCGGATTGAGGGGATGCGGGCTGAGAGGGAAAAGAAAATCAGCGCGTTCGTTTCAGCTCTTCGCTGAGGATCACTGCTTCGGCGATTTCCTTCATGGGGCGGCGGCGTTGCCGGCTCTCTCGCTGCAATGCGAGGTAGGCGTCTTCTTCGCTCAACTTGAGGTCGCGTTGGAGGATGCCCTTGGCGCGCTCGACGATCTTGCGGGCCTCGAGCCGTTCGGAGAGCTGCGAATTCTCGCTGGCGAGGCGGGCTCTTTCGATTTCGGCGCCCACGAGGCAGCCAATCGTCGCGACCAAACCGACTTCGCGCTTGCCGTAGAAGTGAGCGGCGCGATTCTGCACGTTAATGACGCCGATGAGGCGCCCGCCGCTGGCTACCGGAACGGACAGGAAGGCCTCGAAGCGATCCTCGGGAAGCTCGTTGAAAACCTTGAACCGGGAATCCCGATAGGCGTCCTCGGAGATCACCACGGCCTCGCGGTTCTTTGCGACCCAACCGGTGATGCCCTGGCCGAGCTTCATCTTGAGCCGGCCCACGATTTCGGGGTGGGGGTTGCGGGAGGCGTGCAGCACGAGCTCTTCGCCCTCGAGAACGTAGATCATGCAGGAATCGCACTTTACGACGGAGGAGACGAACTCGAGAACGTCCTGGAGAACTTCCGGCAGGGGCGAGGCCGTCGAAATCCGGCTGGCGATCCGGCTGAGCAGGGTTATGTCAGACGCGTCGTTGGCCCGGGCATCGGAGCGCGCAGGGACCACCTGGGCGTTGGCCGAATGGATGGACCAAGACGTATCCATAGGCGGGTCAGGCTAGCAACCTGCACCCAATCCAGCAATTATCCGTTGGTATAGGCAAAAACGGGCGGAAGCGGGGTCAGCGGCGAGGCCTGGGCTTCAGCTTTTCGGCCATGATAACGAGTTCGGCCAGCGAGTCGGCTTGCATCTTCTGCATGACGCGGCCGCGATGGACTTTGACGGTGATTTCGCTGAGGCCGAGCTGCGCGGCAGCTTCCTTATTCATGAGGCCGGTAACGACAAGATCCATTACCTCGCGCTCGCGTTGCGTGAGGGTCTCGAGGCGCGAGCGGATGCTCGAGAGCTCGGCGTCTTCTTCGCGCTGGACGCGGTCGCGTTCGATCGCCTGGTGGACGGCGTCGAGGAGGTCTTTCTTCTGGAAGGGCTTGGCCAGGAAATCGACGGCGCCGGCTTTCATGGCGCGGGAGGTCATGGGGACGTCGCCGTGGGCGGTGATGAAGACGATCGGGATGCGATAGCCGATCGATTCGAGATCCTCCTGAATTTCGAGGCCGTTGCGCCCGGGGAGCTTTACGTCGAGGATCAGGCAGCTCGGGACCCCCGGGCGAGGCGCGCTCAGGAATTCGTCGGCGGAGGCGAACGTTTCGCCGTGAAGGCCGACCGATTCGAGAAGGTTGCTGATGGCATCGCGAACGGATGCATCGTCGTCCACCACAAAAATGGCCGGATTGTTGTCAGGCATTGGAATCCCCCGAATCGAGCGGAATCGTAAATTGGAAGAGAGAGCCACTGGAGCGGCCGGGCTCCGCCCAAAGGCGGCCGCCGTGAGATTCGACAATCGAGCGGCTGATCGAGAGCCCCATGCCGATTCCCTGCGGTTTGGTGGTGAAAAACGGCTCGAAGATGCGGCTTTCGATTTCCGGACGCAGCCCGACGCCTGAATCCTGGACGGAAATCAGGATGGTGGCGGCGTCGTGCGGGCGCGAGCCGATGAGGAGCTGCTTGGGGCGAACCGCGAATCCGCTCATGGCGTCCATTCCGTTCATCAGAAGATTCAGGACCACTTGCTGCAATTGGACGCGGTCTCCCTTGACGCGAGGCAAGCCAGTGGCGAGTTCAGTGTGGATGGAGATGCCGCGGCGGCTGGCTTCATCGCGGAGGAAGACGGTGAGCTCGCCGATCACTTCGTTCATGTCGAGCCAGTCCTGCGCGGGCGATTCTTTCTTGAAAAGAGCGCGAATGCGGCCGAGGACCGCGCCGGCGCGCGTGCCGTCCTGGATGATGTTCTGGGTGGTGCGGCGCGCCTTTTCGATATTGGGCGGAGAGGCGGAAAGCCATTCAAGGCAGGCGTGGCCGTGGGTGACGACGGCCGTGAGCGGCTGGCTGATTTCATGGGCGATCGAGGAGGTGAGTTCGCCCATGCTGAAAACGCGCGAGAGGTGCGCAAGCTCGGTTTGCGTTTCGCGGAGGGCTTCCTGGGCCTTGTCGTGCTCCTGGATCGTCCAGCGCAATTCGGCATTCGATTTCTGGAGCTCGGCGGTACGCGCGGTGACGCGCATTTCGAGCTCGGCGCGAGCTTCCTTCAAAGCCTCCTCGCTTTTTTTCTTCGTCGAGCTGACCCAGCTCGCCACCAGCGCGCAGATCACGAATGCGCCGAAGTAAGAAACATTGGTCGCGTCCACGATGAAGGAATTGAAAGGCGGAACGAAGAAGTAGTCCGTCAGCAATGTCGAGAGAAGGACGGCGAACAAACCGGCGCCCGTTCCGCCGAACCAGGCGCTGACCATGACCGCCGCGAAGAATAGAAACAGCACCGGGTACGGGAAGAAGTAACGGAGGACAAACGTCAGCCCGAAGGCGATTCCCACGAGGACTGCGGAAGTCGCATAGGGGCCAACTACACGGAGAACCGTCTTCGACGCGTCGAGCGCTTTCGAGGTTGTGGAAGCGGAAGGCTGGGCCGCGCCGTCAGTGAGTCCAGGACTTGCCGCCGGGGAGGGCGGAGGCCCGAACTTCCAAGACCCACTGGTTGCTTTCGAGTTCATAGGTATTGCAGGCGCCGCCCCGCATCAAGGCCGTCACGAATTCAGCCGCCTGGCCCAACTGCTCGCCGGGCGTACCCGCAGCAGACAGCGGACTCGTAACCGGATGCAACAAACCGTGCTCTTCGTCCAACGCTATTAGGACATACATGCGCCCAAGCTAGCAACCGCTCTAATGGGTGTCCAATCGTTCCTTTGGATGGGAATTATCAACCGGCAGATCATTGATTTTGTGGATGTTGCGGGTGCTGTCCTCTTGATCGATGCGGTGCTAGGCGGGCTAGGAATCGATGGGAACGACGTCGACGGAGACGTCCAGATGCTGGCGGCGGCCGCCTACGACAACGCCGCGGACGGGACCGATGTCGTCGTAATCGCGGGCCCAGCCGACCGTGACGTGCGAGTCGGAAGGCATCAGGCCGTTGGTGGGATCGAAGTCGATCCAGCCGAGACCGGGCGCGTAGACGCTGATCCATGCATGCGAGACGTCGGCGCCCTGCAGACGGCGCTGCCCGGGTGGCGGGGTGGTGGCGATGTAGCCGCTGACGTATCGAGCGGGGAAACCGAACGACCGCAGGCAGCCGAGTTGGAGATGCGCGAAATCCTGGCAGACGCCCTTGCGCATGCGGAGGACGTCCGCGACGGGCGTGCCGACCTTGGTTGCGCCGGGCAGAAATTCGAATTCGCGATGGATGCGTTCGGTGAGATCGAGGACGCATTCGAGAAAAGGGCGATCCGGAGAGAACGAGGCGAGAGCGTAATTCTCGAGCTCCGCCGAGCGGATCACGTACGGGGAGTCGAAGGTGAATTCGCGAGCCGCGCGCGTCTCGGGGGCGGCGCCGGCGAGGACTTCGTCGCGGACTTCCTCCCAGGGAGCGCCGGCGGAGAAATCAGGGCGAAGAGCTGGCGTGATTTCAACTTCGCTGCGCGCGGTGATCGAGAGCTGATTGTGCGACTCCTGGAGGCTGAAATAAGAGACGTGGTTTCCGAAGTAGTCGAGCGAATCGCTGCGGTCGCTGGGCGCGGGCTGCACGGAAAGCTCGTGGCGCAGGCAGATTTGCTGCAGGCCGCTGTCGCGGGGCCGGAGGCGGGCGATGTTGTGCGAGAGCGAAACGGCGTCGGCGTACTCGTAGGTGGTCGAGTGCGTGATCCGGTATTTCACGACGGCTGCTCCTCGGGCATTTGCCACAGGACCGGGGAAACGGCGGCGTGCGAGAAATAAAGATGCTCGATGGCGTCTGAGAGGGCCGTGGCGCGCTCGAGGACGTTCGAAAGCAATGCGGCCAAGCCCTCGCGGCGCTGGCCGTCGGCGACGGTGCAAAGTTCGTTGAGGTTCGCGGCCTGCAGGGACGCGCGGAGGCCGGAAAGAAGCTCGTTGTCGTG
>DATJRU010000111.1:0-6077 GCA_035504455.1 Vulcanimicrobiaceae bacterium | reverse complement strand
TCGTGACCCACGCGGAATTCCCGTCGCAGAATATGACGGCAGCCGAGCAGATGGAGTGCGCCGATCTCGGCGCGCTGATCGAGCACTGCTTCACCACGATGTACACGAACAAGGCGCCCTGGGACGCCTACTTCGACAGCGTCCGCAAAGTCGGCCCCGAGCGCGTGGTCCTTTCGACTGACCTCGGCCAGACGATCAACCCGCCGGTCGCCGACGGTTTCGCGATGTTCGCGCAAAAGATGCTCGACGCAGGTTTCAGCAGCGGCGATGTGCACCGCATGGCCGTGACGAACACCACCAACCTCGTTTCCTGAGCGATTTCCTTCAGGAGCGGTTTACGCGAGCGGCGCCGCAGCCCGGCGCCGCTTTTCTTTTGGGCGCCATGTCGTCCTACCGTCGGGCGAGCCGCTGCTCACGAAAGCCTTCCTCGCGCGTCCACATCATGCAATGATTTCCGGGGCAATTCATTCGAGCGAGGAGAACCTTGGTGAAGCGAACGACGATTGTGTTTGTAGCGCTGGCTCTTTTGCTCGCCGGCCTTGCCGCCACGCATGCGGCGGCCACTGCCCAGCCGCAGGCCGCTGCTGCTCCCGCCTGGGTCGCGAAGAGCAACTCCTACACCGATCTCCTGCTCGACGTCCAGAATCGCCACTCGCCGGAGGATGCTTCGTCGCAAGGGCTCGCCGCGTTCGACGAAAGAATCTCGCAGCCGACCAAGCTCGACGACGATGCCGCGATCGCCGAGACCAAAGTCGTCCAGCGGAAGCTCGCGCACGCCCTGGCCGTCGAGCAGGATAAGAACGTACGCCAGGATTTGCAGATTCTGCTCCATCGCATCGACATCAACCTGAAGGAGCACGACTACGCCGAGGCTCACGAGGTACCCTTCGAAAATGCGAGCGAGGACGTCTTCCACGGCCTGCGCGTGCTCCTCGACGATCAAGTCGCCCCCGACCGGCGCAAAGCGGCCGTCGTTCGCTTGAGCGAATACGCGGGGATGCGGCAGGGATACTCGCAGCCATTCACGGAAATCCTGAAGCAGCGCGCCCAAGAGCAGATGGCCAAGCCCAACATGGTCTACCCGGCCAAAGTCGATATCGAGACGGAACTCGCGCGCAATCAGAACTACATTGACGGCATCCCGGCGCTCTTCAAGCAGTATGGTCTCACCGGATGGGAAGAGCCTTTCGCCAAGCTGAAAACGCAGCTCGCCGATTACGACACCTGGATCCGCAGCACGATCCTGCCGAAGGCGCGCACGGATTTCCGCCTGCCGCCCGAAGAATACGCCCTGAATCTGGAACACTACGGCGTCGACATTCCGATCGCGCAGCTCGAGGAAATGGCGCACCGCGAATTCCAGATCTACCAGGGCCAGATGCAGGAAATCGCGATGCAGATCGCGGCGCAGCGCCAGTGGCGCGTCACCGATTACCGTGACGTCTGCCGCCGGCTCCGTCAGGACCAGATCAAGGGCGACGACGTGCTGCCGTTCTACAAAAAGCGCCTCGGCGAGATCGAGGCCATCATCGTGAAGCACAACCTGGTGACTTTGCCCGACCGCCCCGCTCGCATCCGCCTGGCGACGCCCGCCGAAAGCGCCGAGCAGCCCGCTCCGCACATGGTCGCTCCGCCGCTCCTGAATAACACCGGCGAGCAGGGCGTATTCGTTTTGCCGCTGAACATGCCGCCCACGCAAGGCGAGAAAACCGAGAAAATCGACGACTTCACCTACGACGCCGCTTCATGGACCATCATCGCTCACGAGGCGCGTCCCGGCCACGAACTGCAATTCGATTCGATGGTCGAGCACGGTGTCTCGCGGGCGCGCGCCCTTTTCGCGTTCAACAGCACCAACGTCGAAGGCTGGGGCCTCTACGCCGAATACATCACCAAGCCGTACATGCCGCTCGAAGGCCAGCTCATCTCGCTGCAATTCCGCATGCAGCGAGCGGCCCGCGCGTTTCTCGACCCCGAGCTCGAGTCCGGCAGGATCACTCCCAAGGACGCGCTGCGCATCCTCACGCAGGACGTGAATCTGAGCCCCGCCTTCGCCGAGCAGGAAGTCGAGCGCTACACCTACCGCTCGCCCGGCCAGGCCACCTCCTATTTCTACGGCTTTACGCGCCTCTTGCAGCTTCGCGCGGAAACGGAAAAAGCCCTCGGCAAGAAATTCGACCAGAAGAAATTCCACGATTTCATCCTGGCGCAAGGACTGCTTCCGCCCGACCTCATGCGCCAAGCCGTCCTCACCGATTTCATTCCCTCGCAGCGATGAGTCTTGGCTTGCGAAGAGGACGCGCCAATTTATTGCGCCGGCCGCACGAGCGCGGTGGCGATTTTTCCGTCGGGTCCCAGCCTAAGATGCCACTCGAGCTACAGGCTCTGCGAGCCGATGCGATTGAGCACGTCGATCTTGAGTTGCAGCTTCTGCGCGCCCTTGCGATTCAATCGCGCAATCACGATGAACATCGCGCTCATTGCGAGAGCAAAAACCAGCACCCAAAGCTGCTCCGGATGGGCCAGTTCCGCCGCCGTTACAAGCACCAGCACCCCCGGGATCATGGGCCCGAGATACCACCGCCAAATGCTCCGAAGCAGGTCGCGCTGGCGTTCGAGCTCGCGTCTGTAGAAATCGACGCACTCCATGAAACTTGCATCGGGCGGCGCCGCCCTTGCCGCGCCTCTTCTGTAGAGGTTGTAGACGATGTAGAGCATTCCGGCCACGATGAGCGCGGAACCGACCCGGACGCTCATCAAGCGGGTTCTCCACAAATTTACGCAGAAGAAAACGATCACAAAGCCCGCCGCGGCGTATTCCCGGAAATTCCTTTGGCGAATCGTCGCTTCGAAGTCGGCGTTCTCCCGCCGAATCGTCCCGAGCGTCACCGCCCGCCTTGCGGCTTCTCCCGGCACGCGAGGCAGAATCGCGAGTTGAGGGAAGGACATTCGGATCAGCGACACCAGCACGATCCCGAGAAGCCCACCCCGAACCAGCGGCCAACCCCACAGCGCCTCATGGGAGCCGGCGATCCAAAGCATCGCCTCCGCCCAGAACGCGACCGCGAAGGCGATCGCTGCTCCCAGCACCGCTCGCAGGGCGGACTGCTTTCGCTCGCTCCCGTAAGCATCCACGAATCTCAGCGCGACGAGCGCTACGAGCGCGGGAATCAGGATGCGCGCGGCGCTCGGCTGTTGGTACAGCGCCGCCGCGCCGCCGGTCTGCAGCGTGCCGACGAAAAGCCCGCAGCAGACGGCAAATGCTTCGAGAAGCACCACGTCGACGCACGTCGTCCGGCGGATCTGGCTCGCCACCACCATCGGCACGGTGCGAGCTGCGTCGAACACATACCGCGCCGGGCTCGCGTAGCGCTCGTGCAGGTCGCCGAGCACTTCTTCGCGCCGCGCAGGCGGGATCAGCAGCGCAACGATTGCTTCCAGTCGTTGGGAGGGCCCTTGTTTGGTTACGTTGTCTGCTTGCCCCATTGTTTCCCCCACTTCCGCTCCCACTCCTTGCCCCACGCTTGGACGCTCGCATCCCAGATTCGTCTCGCGGTCAGCGCGGATTCGCGCAGCGCTCGCTCGCCCAGGCCCTCGAGCCGGTAACAACGCTTCGCTCGTCCGCCGCGCTCCGCCGTCGGCTCCGAGAGCCACGACGCGACGTATCCCTTGTCCTCGAGCCGGTCCAGCGTCACGTAGATCGCCCCAAGCGATACTGCCTTCGGCTCCGCAAGCTCTTCCACTTTCTTGTGAATCGTCACGCCGTAGGCGTCGTCCCGCAGCGTCAACACCGCCGTCAGGACGAGCTGTTCGAATTGCCCGAGCCCGCTGTTCTTTTCCATTTCTCCAACTATGTAGTATAAATGGCCCGACGATGTCAAGCCCCAGCCGATCCTCCGTCCGTGCCGATTTGCATTGTGTGATAGCGTGGATGTAGAACCGTTCGTTCGCGGGCGCTCGGAAGGGGCTTCCACTGTGACTGAAAATCGACTGAAAAATTCCGCGAGCCCCTACTTGCGCTCCGCCGCGCATCAGCCCATCGACTGGCACGAGTGGGGCGAGGACGCGTTTGCCAAGGCGCGCGCCGCGAATAAGCCCGTGCTGCTCGATATCGGCGCGGTGTGGTGCCACTGGTGCCACGTGATCGACCGCGAAAGCTACGAGAATCCTGAAATCGCGGCGATCATCAACGAACTCTATATTCCGGTGAAAGTCGACCGCGACGAGCGCCCGGACGTCGACGCGCGCTACCAGTCCGCGATCAGCGCGATTTCAGGGCAGGGCGGCTGGCCGCTGACGGCGTTCCTCACGCCGGATGGCAAGCCGTTCTTCGGCGGCACCTACTTTCCCCCCGAGGACGCCATGGGGCGCCCCGGATTCAAGCGCATCTTGGCGGCGATTGCGGACGCCTTCGAGAAGCGGCGCGCCGACGTCGATCAATCCGCGCATGCCCTCGAACAGGCGGTGTCAAAGGCTGAGATTTTTCAAGGCGCGCACGGCAAGTTCGACGCGCGCGTTGTGGACACTGTGGTCGATGCTGCCGTCAAGCGCTTCGACGCGCGGCACGGCGGATTCGGCGACGCGCCGAAATTCCCGCACTCTTCCGCGATCGACTTGCTCCTCGAGCGCCAGAAATGGCCCGGCGGCGACGAGCTAAGAACGATCGTCGAGAAGACGCTCGACGGCATGGCCGCCGGCGGCTTCGCTGACCAGATCGGCGGCGGATTCCACCGCTACTCCGTCGACGAGCGCTGGTGCGTGCCGCATTTCGAGAAGATGTCTTACGACAATTCCGAGCTGCTGCGGAATTACCTCCACGGATATCAGTCGTTTGGCTTGCCGCATTACAAGCATGTCGCCGAAGACCTGATCGCTTGGGTCGGCGAAGTCCTTTCCGACCCGGCACGCGGCGGATTCTACGCCAGCCAGGACGCGGACCAGACGCTCGACGATGACGGCGACTATTTCACCTGGACGCAGCAGGAAGCGCGCGCCGTGCTCGCGCCGGAGGAATTCCGCGCGGTCGAGCGTTACTACGAAATCGGTCCGCTCGGCGAAATGCACCACAATTCGCAGAAAAATGTTCTTTGGATCGCGGAGTCGGTCGAAGAGGTTGCGCGCGAGTTGCACATGCCCGAAGATCAGGTCGCGCTGCTCATCGCCCGTGCGAAAGGGAAGATGATTGCGGCGCGGCGCGAGCGGCGTCCCACGCCCGCCATCGACGACACGATCTACGTCGCCTGGAATGCGATGTTCGTCTCGGCGTATCTCGAAGCGGCGCGCGTGCTCGAGCGCCCCGATTGCCGCGAATTCGCTTTGAAGACGCTCGACCGGATCATCGCCGAGGCTTGGGACGAGTCGAAGGGCTTCGCGCATCGCGTGGGCGGGCCGCGTCTCGAGGGATCGCTCGATGACCAGGTGTTCACCATCGCCGCGCTGCTCGATGCGTGGGAGGTGACACTCGACCGCCGCTATTTCGAAATCGCGCAAAAGGCCATGCGAATTGCCGTCGAGCGCTTCGGCGATCCCGATGGCGGGGGCTTCTTCGATCGCGCGAAGGACGCTGCGCCGATGGGCGGCCTCGAAGTGCGCCGCAAGCCGCTGCAGGATTCGCCCACGCCCGGCGGAAATTCGGTCGGCGCGATTGTCCTCGATCGCTTGCACGCGCTCACGGGCGAGCGGCCCTACCACGAGTGGGCCAGGAAAACGCTCGAAGCGTTTGCCGGCCTTGTGCCGCAGTACGGACTCTTCGCCGCGACGTACGCGCTGGCAGCGCTGTTGCACGCCCGCCACCCGCTGCAAGTGGTGATCACCGGAGCGGCGGACGATGCGAAGGCCGACGCCCTCGAGGCCGCCGCGCATGGCGTCTATCGATTCGGCAAGGTGGTCCTGCGCGTAACGCCCGAGCGCCTTGCCGGCGGCGCTCTTCCCGCCGCGCTACGCGAGACGATCCCGCACCTCGACGCATCCGTCCCGCAAGCCTTCGTATGCGTAGAAACGACTTGCTTCCCGCCCGTCTCCGACCCGGGCAAGCTGGCCGCGCTGCTCGCGGAAGCGGCCACCGGCAGTCGCGCCGC
>DATJRU010000110.1:0-19547 GCA_035504455.1 Vulcanimicrobiaceae bacterium | reverse complement strand
GGCTCGGCCGCCGCGAGCCACAGCTCTTCCCACACCTCGTGCGCCTCGAAAAACCGCCCGGCGTTGAAGTGCTCCACTCCACGCTCGAACTTCTTCTCTTCGTCATTCATCGCGCGCGTCTGCTAATGTGGGTTGCGTTCGAGAACATGCTCATTCAGATTCAATTGCCGGATGTGAAGCTCGGCGTCGTCCAAGCCGACGCGGCGCGTTTCGCGCTCGTCGATGAATCGCTCGCCGCTCTTATGGACGAAGTCTGCGAACGCAAGCGCCGCGAGTTCACCGTCGAAAACCTTGCAGAAGCCGAGCCCACGCGCGCCGTCCGCGCCATGTTCCGCGCCTGGGGCGTCGATCCCTCGAAGTACCGCCCATCGTCCGAGGCGCTGCTTCGCCGCGTGGTCCAAGGCAAAGGACTCTACCGCGTTTCGAACCTCGTCGACATCGGCAATCTCGGCTCGATCGAGACCGGCTGGCCGTACGGCTGCTACGACCGCTCGCGCATCGCAGCGCCGATTGTCTTCCGCCACGGCGCGCCGGGCGAAGCCTACGAAGGCATCGGCAAGCGCACCTGGCACCTCGAAGGACGCCCGGTACTCGCCGATCCGCAAGGGCCGTTCGGCAGCCCGATCAGCGATTCGACGCGCACCATGATCGGCGAATCGGTGCGCGACGTTCTCATGGTAATTTACGCGCCGTTGAGCGCCGCAGATAATGCGCTCGAAGCCGCGATGGCGCAACTGGCGGAGAGGCTCGCGCAGTTCGCGGGAGCGCACGCGGCTCGCAGCTCGATCTGCCGCTAAGTTCTCCCGGCAAAAGAATCAGGGCAGGAAGCGGAATCTCTTCAGCGAAGCGGCGCGAAAATTGGGAACCGGAGGGAGCGACGCGCTTTCGACCTGCGCAGGCGCACCGGCCTCCTGAAGCAATTGCCAGCTCTTCTGGAATTCGGCCAGCGTGGGCCGGCGTCGCGCCGGGCTTTTCAGGATTTCGCTCACGTTCGCGAGCAGCACCTGATACGCGAGTGCGCGGTCGGAGCCGGTAGCCAGCACATCGCTCTGGGAAAGTCCGACTCGCGCTGCGCTCCCATTCTCGTCGACCCGGATCCACAGCCTGCCCTGCTCGTCGATCGAAGGCTCGCCGTGTGCATTGATTTTCTCGAAGACGTGGCCGAGCGCGTCGCGCGATGAGAGACGACCGTCGCGCACCGCATCCGCGACAATCGCGTCGAACGACTCCTTGTAGGCTTTCCATTGCTGCTGTGTTCCGAGCACGTCCGCGCGTTCCTTCGTTTCTTCCGCCGACAACTGCTCCGCGATCTCGCTCTCATCGTCGGATCTCGCCAATTTCAGCCGATCCCCCAATTCAGTCTCGCGAACCGTGGCGTGCCCTTCGAAATCCTTCTCGACGTTGTATCTTCCGGTGAGAACGTAAGAGCCCGTGACGACGGCGAGTTCGTGCGGCGCGAAAACGGCCATCGGCACGAGCAGCTTCTTCGAGTGATAGACCTGCTCCGTACCGCTGCGGCATTCGCTGCTGCGCTTGATCGTTCCGGGCAGCTGCGCGAAGTGGACGATGCGATACTGCATCTGTGGGTGCCGCTCGGCGTAATGCGAAAACGAACGCGCCACCGCCTTTGGGCTGGTCATGCCGAAATCGTTGATGAAGTCGCGGTGCGCCGCGTGCGGAAAATAGGTGTCGATCACGCGCTTGGTGAAATCGGCGCAATTGCGCGCCATGCCGTTGAAGTGGTTCACATTCGGAAGCGAGTTATATTCGTCGATCAGCTTCTGGTCCTGTTCCACCGTAGTCGAGACAATCAGGATGTAGAACGTCCTCTCGGACTCCGCGCTGACCATCTCGCGCCACTCCGCCTTATTGCTCGATTGGCATGTGTGTCCCTGGCAGAAATCGGCGAGCACTTTGTCGCGATACGCGTCTTCGAGCGCCCGCTTGATCTTGGCGGACGAAAACAGCGGCGCATCCGCCGGATTCGACACGCCGTAGACGTAGGTGTTGAACGGAACGATGTTCCACTCGAACGGCTCGTCTTCCCCGAGCGTCGTGTAGTTGCTCATCACCGAGCCCTGTTCGCCGGGATTGCAAAGGCGCAGCTTTATGGGTGAGGCGGGACAAATCCGCGAGAAATAGACGGCGCTATGGCCGGAACCGGTGATGCGCGCGACGCTCGTATCGAGCGAATCGTTGAGAATCACGCCCACGTCTGCGCGCGCCTGCGCGCTCGCAAGGAGTAGCGCGAGCAGGGCGACGGCAATCGGGCATATGCGGCGCAAAAGCATCGTGGCTCTCGACCGGGTTCCTCAAGGTTCCTCGAGCACCCCTAATAAGGGGCCACTACGTACTCCAATCTTAGATGCAAGCTTTTCAGTCCGTGTGACGGCATCGCCCGGAAAAGGGCCTGTTGTGTCGATCTGGAAAACCTTGTGTTATCCACCGCCGCACGAATAAGATACGAGGCCGGGGCGGCCACTCGACGCGAGCGTACGGAACTTTTTACCCGGTCTCTTCGTTCCATGCTGTGAGGCCGGAGGATATGCGGTTTACGAGGCTAGGAGCGATTGGAGCCCGACGCCCAACTGATTCAGTCCTGTCTCCGGGGCGACGGGCCGGCCTGGGAGGAGCTTGTGCGGCGCTACACGCGGCGAGTGTATAACCTCTGCTACCGGTTCACGGGCAATGGAACCGCAGCCGAGGATCTCACCCAGGAAGTCTTCATCCGCGTCTATCGCACGCTCGGCAGCTACCAGGCGGTGTACGGCGCCTTCCCCACGTGGCTTACGAGCGTCACGCGAAACATGCTGGTGGATCATTACCGCCGAACCCGCCGCGACCGCCTCACCGACTCGATCGACGACGCCATGCCGCAGCTTGAAGAAACCCACTCTCCCGTCCGCTCGCCCGACCGCCAACTGCAGGCAAACGAGCTGAGCGAGAAGCTGCAGCAGGGCTTGGCGAAGCTCTCGCCGGAGTTGCGCGAAGCCGTCATCCTGCGCGACCTGCAGGAACTCGAGTACAGCGAGATACGCGCCGTCCTTCAGGTGCCCGAAGGCACGGTCAAATCAAGGATCAACCGCGGCCGCATCGAACTGGCGCGCGTGCTGTCGGAAATGGGAGTGCGCCCGGCCTAGGCCGGCCAATGCCATGAACTGGAATTGCGCAATCACGGAAGAGCGGCTCACCGATTACCTCGACGGCATCCTCACGCCAGAGGAAACAGCCGCCTTCTCCGCGCACACGGCCACCTGCGCCGCCTGCGCCACGATGCTCGCGGAAGTAAACCATCTCATGAGCCAGATGGAACTCGTCGAGCCGCTCGACCCGCCCGCGCATCTCACGGCGAAAATTCTCGACTCCACTCTGGGCCCGCGAGAAGAAGCGGCGGATTGGCGCAAGTGGTTCGATTGGGTGCCGGTGATCTGGCAGCCGCGCGTCGGGATGGGACTCGCCACGGTCGCGGCGTCGGTTGCCATTCTCTTCCATGCGTTCGCGCCGGCCGGCGGAAGGGTCTCGCTCGCCGATCTGAGTCCCGCGTCGATCGTGCACTCCGCCAACCGGCAGGTGCACCTCACCTACGCGCACGGCGTGAAATTCGTAAACGACCTGCGCGTCGTTTACGAGATCGAGTCGCGGCTCGGCCCTCAGCCCGCTCAAATGAATGCTCCGGCAAGTGTGCCGCAGCCGCCGCCTTCGCAGCCTTCCAACGATCCGCACGAAAAATCAGGAGCAGTGCCCCACTCCGGCCGCCGCAGCGTTACGGGCGGCCTGATGGCGTTCGACGAGCCCGCTGGCTGGCCCGACGGCAACACAACGAGGAGTCTCCGATGAAATGCGCCGTTCACCCTGAGGTGGATGCAACCGGCTTCTGCCGTAACTGCGGTAAAGCCCTGTGCCCGGAATGCACGCGCGACGTTCGCGGCGCGCTCTATTGCGAGCCGTGCCTTGCGAACATGGTCGCGCCTCCGATCGCCCGGCCGCCCGTGCCCAACGCCCCCAATCCGGGCGCGGCCCTTGCCCTTGGCTTCATCCCCGGACTTGGCGCGGTGTACAACGGCGAGTACGTCAAAGCTCTCATCCACGTTTTCGTTTTCGCGGGGCTGATCGCGGCGCAGACCAACGACATTCCAGCGGGCTATCACGCCTTTCTCGGCATCGCTTTGGGCGTCTTCTGTCTCTACATGCCGATCGAGGCCTATCATGTGGCCAAGGCGCGGCAAACGGGCGCTGCACCGCCCCCGTCTTTGGTGGGCACGACGGAGACTTCCGCGGGCGAACGCAAGCCGGTGGGCGCGATCGTTCTGATCGCCCTGGGCGCTTTCTTCCTTTTCGCGAACTTGGGTCTGTTCGAATGGGACTGGTTCGGCAAGCTGTGGCCGCTGGGATTGATCGGCCTCGGCGCCTGGCTGCTCGCGGACCGCTTCAAGAGACACTCTTAGGAGAATCGATGACGGACGATCGAAGACCGAACTGCCCCTGCGCTCGCTGCCGCATGCGTTCTCTGCTGGGGCCCGTGATGATTATCACGATTGGAGTGATTTTCCTGCTGAGCGAGTACACGCGCTTCGGCATCGGCCATCTCTGGCCGCTGTTTCTGATCGTCCTGGGCGTCTTTCGCCTAGCCGAGTCGATGGTTTCCGACGAAGGGCATATCCGATCGTGAGAGGCGCGTGAGCAACGGCAGACCATATCGAAGTTCGCTTTTCGCCGGCCTGCTGCTGATCCTGCTCGGCATCGTCTTTTTTCTCGACCGCTTCTATCCCGAATTCCAGATTGGCCATTTGGTGCGCCTGTATTGGCCCGTCCTGCTGATCCTATGGGGCGTGGCAAAACTGCTCGACCGCCTTTCCGAAACCAGCTCGGGGCATCCAGCGCCGAGCCTGCTCTCGGGTGGCGAAGCGGTCCTGCTGGTGCTCATCTTCGTGGTCCTGGGCGCCTTCGCATTCGGCGATTGGGCCCACCAGTATTTCCCCGGCGTTCGGATCGACCTGCCATCGTTTCAGGACAGCTATTCGAAGAGCATGTCTCTTCCGCCGCGAACGCTGGCCCCGGGCGCCCGGGTAACGATCGCTACGGGGCGCGGCGACGTGACCGTCCACGCGAGCGACGGCGATACGCTCGTTGTGACGGCCAAGAAAAGCGGCCCCGGCCCCAGCGAGGAATCCGCGCTCGAGCGAATCAAGGACGTCGGCGTCGAAATCGATCCGCAGGGCAATGGCGTGCTCATCCGCCCGACTCACATGGATAGCGGTTTCGACCGGGTGGACGTCGATATCGACGTGCGCGTCCCGAAGGCTTCCCCCGTTTCGATCGATGCCGCCCACGGTGACGTCACCGTTTCCGGAGTCGCCGCGCCGCTCGAAATTCGCGCCGCCAACGGCGACATCTCCATTCAAGACGCCGGAGGCGATGTGAGCGCGGAATCGGAAAACGGCGATGTTCGCGTGGACGGCGTCCGGGGAAATCTCCGGCTGAGCGGCCGCGGCGACAACTTGGCCGTCGCGAATGTCCAGGGGAATGCCTCGATCGACGGAGCTTACGGCGGCGATATTTCGCTGCGCAACGTCAGCGGGAATGTGAACTGCGCGACGCAGTTTTCCGAGGTCACCCTGGCGGGCCTTACCGGCGAAATGAAGCTCGATTCGGACGACGTCAACGTATCCGGCGTGACCGGCGATGCGCGGATCGTGACGCGCAACAAGGACGTCTCAGCCGATCGAGTGGCAGGCAAGCTCGATATCGTCGACTCGCACAGCGACGTCAAGGTGACTTACGCCTCGCCGCCGCGCGCCGATGCGAGCATCGTCAATGACTCAGCCGATGTCCATTTGACGCTGCCGTCCAGCTCGAATTTTTCCCTGTCGGCGATTTCCCGCGGCGGAGAGGTCAACAGCGATTTCGGCGGATCGGCGCTGAAGCCGGTCAACGACGAAGAGATGCAGCAGCTCGCCGGGCAATTCGGCAACGGCGGCCCGAAAATCTCGATCGCCACCACCTACGGCACGATCGAACTCCACAAAAGCCACTAGTCGAGCGAAGCAGCGTGCGGGTTAGCAACCTCGCCTCTGTCATCCCGAGCCGGTTTGTGGCGAGGGATCTGCTTTTGCCTTTCGGCCCTGCCACCTACAACCTGCAACCTATGCCCTGCCTCACGCCTTCGCCGCCCCGCGCAGCTTGTCCAGCGTCACGAAAAATTCCGGGAAGGAAACCGCCGCGCACTCCGCATCGCGAATCGTCGTATCGCCATCCGCGCCCAGCGCCGCCACCGAAAGCGCCATCGCGATCCGGTGATCGCCCTGCGGATCGACTTTCGCGCCGCGCAGCTTTCCCGCAGTCCGTCCCTCGACGCGCATGCCGTCCGCAAATTCCTCGACGCGCGCCCCCATCGCCCGCAGCCCTTCGGCCATCGTCGCGATGCGGTCGCTTTCCTTCACGCGCAACTCCTTCGCGTCGTGAATCTCGATCCCGTTTTCCGTGAACGGCCCGAGCGCCGCCAGCATCGGCAGTTCATCGATCATTTCCGCCACTTGCGCGCCGGAAATTTCGCCGCCCTTGAGAGGCGCGTGCCTGATGGCGACGTCGCCCACGAGTTCCCCGTGCAGCATCTGCACCGACGCGATGTTCACCGCCGCGCCGATCGACACCAGAAAATCGAGCACGCGGGCGCGCGTGGGATTCAGCCCCACGTTGTGCAGCATCAGCGACGATTCCGGCAGCACCATCGCCGCCGCGATCAGGAACACCGCGCCCGACAGGTCGCCGGGCACCGTGAGCTGCTGCGCCTTGAGTCTCGGCCGCGGATGAATGCGGATCGCGCTTTTCGTGCCGTCGATGGTCGCGCCGAATTCGCGCAGCGCCACTTCGGTATGGTCGCGCGTGCAAATCGACTCACGCACCGTCGTCGGCCCGTCGGCGAAAAGCCCGGCCAGCAGTACCGCCGACTTCACCTGCGCGCTCGGTGTGGGCGGCGTGTAATCGATCGCGTGGAGCGCTCCGCCGCGAATCTCGAGCGGAGCTCGGTCGTCCTTGCTGCGAATTTCCGCGCCCATCTGCCGCAGCGGCTCGATCACGCGCCGCATCGGCCGCCGCCGGAGCGATTCGTCGCCCGTCAGCGTCGACGTAAACGGCTGCCCCGCCAGCGCGCCAGCCATCATCCGCATCGTCGACCCGGAATTTTCGGCGTCCAGCGGCTTGCGCGGCTCCTTCCAACCATTGAGCCCCGTGCCGGTGATCCGCACCGTACGGTCGCTCTTCTCGATTTCGACGCCCAGCCGCCGCAGACACTCGAGCGTGCTCTGGCAATCGGCCGAAGAGGCGAAGTTCCTTATCTCGCTGCGGCCCTCCGCCAGCGCCGCAATGATCGCGTAGCGATGCGAAATCGACTTGTCTCCCGGGAGCTCGACCACCCCGTCGATGATTCCCCCCGGTGAAATCACTCGTTTGCTCATATGTGCAAAGATTCTAACATGCCGCTTGCGAAGCCTCCCGGCAGCCGCCTCGCAGGTCGTTTCGGCACAATGGATTCCGTTGACGAAACATCGATTTCCTGCTAAAAACGTGGATTCCACTGGGGGGATTGTTTCGCACGAGCGGCTTCTGCTCAGGAAGCCGACTATCCGGGAGGAAAAAGCTGTACCCGACGAACATTATCCTTGCGGGTGTGGACGCGGACCTTGTCGCTCCAATGCACACTCACACCAACCTGAGACGGCTATTCCTATAAATTGCTATGAAAAACTCTGACGGAGGATTCTTGATGCGCAGCGGATTTGTGGGCGCCCGATTGGCCGGGGCCCGGTTCACGGGCGCGTTTTCGCGCCTTCTTGGCAGGACCTTCGCGGCGGGCGCCGCGCTGCTTTTCACGCTGACCACTGCCGCCTCGGCGCAGGCCCGCGCGCAGGAATCCGCCGGAGGAGAAGCCAGCCTCAAGCTGCCTGATCTCTCGCAAGTCCCCTTCCTCGCCGACAGGTTTAACGGTCACAACCTTTTGCTGTGGGGCTTGCTCTTCTGCGTCTTTGGCTTGGCCTTCGGCATGACGATCTACATTCGCCTGAAGAATCTTCCCGTGCACCGCTCGATGCACGAGATCTCCGATCTGATCTACGAGACCTGCAAGACCTATCTCATCAATCAGGGCAAGTTCCTCTTTCTGCTGTGGATCTTCATCGCCGCCGTGATCGTTCTCTACTTCGGCGTGCTACGTCACTACGAGACGGTGCGCGTCGCAATGATCCTGTTCTTCAGCGTCGTCGGAATTCTGGGCAGCTACGGCGTCGCGTGGTTCGGCATTCGCGTCAACACTTTTGCCAATTCGCGCACGGCGTTTGCAGGACTCGCCGGCAAGCCCTACCCGATCTACCAGATTCCGCTGCGCGCCGGCATGAGCATCGGCATGATGCTGATCAGCGTCGAGCTTTTGATGATGCTGATCATTCTGCTTTTCGTTCCCGGCGACTACGCCGGGCCGTGCTTCATCGGTTTTGCCATCGGCGAATCGCTCGGCGCCGCGGCGCTCCGCATTGCGGGCGGCATCTTCACCAAGATCGCCGACATCGGCTCCGACCTCATGAAAATCGTCTTCAAGATCAAGGAAGACGACGCGCGCAACCCCGGCGTGATTGCGGACTGCACCGGCGACAATGCGGGCGACTCGGTCGGGCCCAGCGCCGATGGCTTCGAGACCTACGGTGTCACCGGCGTCGCGCTGATCACGTTCATCCTTCTCGGCGTTAACAACCCGGTCGTACAGGTCCAGCTGCTCGTCTGGATCTTCGTGATGCGCGTGGCCATGCTCGTGGCCAGCGCGGTCGCGTATTTCGTCAACACGGCGATCGCCAGCTCGCGCTACGGCAAAGTGGACAAGATGAGCTTTGAAGCGCCGCTCACCTCGCTTGTCTGGATCACTTCGGCCGTCTCGATCGCCCTCACCTACCTGATCTCCTACTACATCATCCCCGACCTCAATGGCGACACGTCGCAGTGGTGGAAGCTTGCGACCATCATTTCTTGCGGCACGCTGGCAGGCGCGCTCATTCCCGAACTCGTGAAAGCTTTCACGTCGGTCGAATCGCGTCATGTCCGCGAAGTGGTGTCGTCGGCGCAGGAGGGTGGCGCATCGCTCGGCATTCTCTCCGGCTTCGTGGCCGGCAATTTCTCGGCGTACTACCTGGGACTCACGATGGTCATCCTGATGGCCGTCGGATATCTGGTCAGCCTCGGCGGGCTGAGCCAGGTGATGATCGCCGCGCCCGTGTTCGCGTTCGGTCTCGTCGCATTCGGTTTCCTCGGCATGGGCCCCGTCACGATCGCGGTCGATTCCTACGGCCCGGTCACCGACAACGCGCAGTCGGTCTACGAATTGTCGCTGATCGAAAGTGTCCCGAATATCGCGCAGGAATTGAAAAAGGATTTCAACATCGACGTCCAATTCGAACGCGCCAAGCACATGCTCGAGGAAAACGACGGCGCGGGCAACACCTTCAAGGCCACCGCCAAGCCGGTGCTGATTGGCACCGCCGTCGTCGGCGCCACCACCATGATCTTCTCGATCATCATGGCGCTCACCAACGGCCTCACCTCCGATGTCGAAAAGCTCTCCCTGCTGCACGCCCCCTTCGTGCTCGGCCTGATCACGGGCGGCGCGGTGATTTTCTGGTTCGTCGGCGCTTCCACGCAGGCGGTCACCACGGGCGCCTACCGCGCGGTCGAATTCATCAAAGCCAATATCAAGCTCGAAGGCATCGAGAAAGCTTCCGTCGCCGATAGCAAGAAGGTGGTCGCCATCTGCACGCAATATGCGCAGAAGGGCATGCTCAACATTTTCATCGCGGTGTTTTTCGCGGCGCTGGCTTTCGCTTTCGTCGAGCCGTTCTTCTTCATCGGCTACCTCATCTCGATTGCCGTCTTCGGCCTCTACGAAGCCATCTTCATGGCCAACGCCGGCGGCGCCTGGGACAACGCCAAGAAGATCGTCGAAGTCGAGCTGAAGCAAAAGGGCACGCCGCTGCACGACGCCACGGTCGTCGGCGACACGGTCGGCGATCCGTTCAAGGACACTTCGTCCGTCGCGCTCAATCCCGTCATCAAATTCACTACGCTGTTCGGCTTGCTGGCAGTGGAGCTGGCGGTCGACTTGGCATCGAAGAATGCCGAGCTCACGCACATTCTCGCGGGCGTCTTCTTCCTCATCTCGTTCTTCTTCGTCTACCGCTCGTTCTACGGCATGCGCATCAAGAACTAGCCAAGGCAAGAAGCGTGCTCGATTTCTGAGTTGTTTGTTTTTGGATTTCCGGGTGCCCCATCCTCGGTTTGTGAGGGTGGGGCCTTTGACTTTCGTTGGCAAAAGCTACAAACGTTCTCCAGCAGGCGCCTGCGCCTCCACCCACAAGCTATCCGCGAAACTGACCAGCGGCGGCAGTGCGTCCGCGGCCTTCTTCCCCGCGTGCGATGCCACCACGACGAGCTTCCCCGCCGGCGACAGCAAATCCAAATCCGCAAGCTGCGGATTCTGGCTGAAGAATCCGTCCGCGCTCAAACGCAAATCCCGCAGCCCCGCGCCGCCGATCGCGTCGCGAATCCCGCCGCGCGTCCAATAACGCATCTCGAATGTGCCGGCCGCCGCGTCGCGAAAGCCGCGCTTCGCCTGCCGCGCGATGCTGTATAGCCCGTACGCATTCGGCAGCTGAATGAAGAGCATTCCGCCCGGTTTCAGCACTCGCGCCGCTTCCCCGAAAAAGCGCTTCACCTTCTGCCGGTCGATATGTTGCAGCACACTATACGAAAAAACGATATCGACCGAACCCGGCGCGAACGGCAGTTTCTCGATATCGCCGCACACCTGCGCCGTCTCCGCGCCCAGTTGGCCCGCCACGCGCTGAGCCGCCGCCAGCGCGTCGATGTGCACGTCCAGCCCAACCGGAAAATATCCCGCGCGCGCCGCCGCCACGCTCCACCGCCCCCAGCTGCAGCCCACGTCCACGACAATCTTGCCGGGTGCGGCCGCCCGGGCCATCGGCCACTCCGGAATCGGATACCGCTTCAGCCGCCCGCGCGCGCCCTTGTACAAATTCCCGTTCGTGTTCACCAGCCAATCGTTCACGAACGCATCGATCGCGCCGCCCTGCCCATTCGCTTGCGGCGCCGCCTCCATATTCTTCGGGACAGGCTCGCGCCGCACCGCGTCCGTGAAAATCGGAATCCCGCCTTCCACCGGAAACGAGTGCCCGCTCTCGCACACCAGCGCGCCGTCCTGTTCGCGAAGGCTCCCGCCGTCCGAGGGGCACGCAAGGATTTTCGTCAGTTGTTCGCGGATCAAATCGACGCTCGCCACATCGCCTTCATTCTACGTGATGTTGCAGGCTCGCTGCGGGCCTTCTCTTGGGTCGGGAGTGTTGTTCCGGTCGAGGAGCGGAGACGGAGTGCCTGCGGCATCAGAGTCAGCCGCGGAGCGGCGATTGTTCCCAGCACGGCATGGAGCCCGCCTGCCGTCGAGGCAGGCGAAGCGGAATGCCGGGTTCGCGAGCAGCCGGAATTCGAGCCCCGGAGGGGCGGTTGAACGCGATCTCGGGGCTGGGCGTTAGGCTTGGATCAATCCCAGAAATTGCCGCGGATCGTTCTCGAATCCCGGAAAAACCGCCTTCAAATCGCGGTCGCCCATGTGCTTCATCATGATTTCGCTGAGGACGCTGCGATAATCCGTCGTCACGGCAAGATCGCGGTCCTGGTAGAGCTGTCCATCGTTCATTCCCGGCCAGCGCGTGTAAACCTTCCCGCCCTTCACGTCGCCGCCCATCACGAACATGCAATTCGCGTGGCCGTGATCGGTGCCGCGGTTGCCGTTCTCGTGCGCGGTGCGCCCGAATTCGGACATGCTCACGAACACCACGTCGCCCATGCGGTCGCCCATGTCCTGATGAAACGCCGCGATTCCCTGCCCGAGGTCGCGCAGCAGATTCGAAAGCTGCCCCTGCACGCCGCCTTCGTTCACATGATGATCCCAGCCGCCGCTATCGAGGAACGCCACTTCCAGCCCCACGTCCGCCTTGAACAGCTCCGCAATTTCCATCAGGCTCTTGCCGAAACGGCTCGTGGGATATTGCGCGCCATTCTCCGGCTGGTACGTGTCGGGATTGATCTTCTTGAGCTGATCGATCGCTTCGAACGTCTCCGTGCCGACGCCGCGCAGCGCCTGGTCCACCGTCTGCGCGTACATCGCTTCGAAGCCGCCCTCCACCGTCTGCTGCGGTCCATACATTTTGAACTGCTTCAGGTCGGGAATCGCCACGGCCGGCGCGCTGCCCGCCAGCGTCCGCGGCAAGTACGGCCCGAATGCGACCGCGCGGAACGGCGACGCGCTTTCCTCCGGCATCGACTGCATCGCGCGATTCAGCCAGCCGTCTTCGGTGGCTTTCACGCCCGGCGTGCCCGACTCCATGAAGTCCTGCGCGTCGAAATGCGAGCGCGTGGGATCGGGCGAGCCGACCGCCTGCACGATCGCGAGTTGCCCATTCTGGAAGAGCGGCTGCAGCGGCTGCAGGCTCGGGTGCAGCCCGAAAAATCCGTCGAGATCGAGCGCGGCGTCCAGGCTCCCGCTTTGCGGCTGCGGAATCGCGATCGTCGGCCGCAGGCGATAGTAGTTCGGCTCCGCGAACGGCACGACCACGTTCAGCCCGTCCATCGCGCCGCGCTGAAACAGCACGACCATCTTTTTCTTGCCGCCGGACGCGCTCTCGGCCACCGCGCGCTGCAAGAACGACGGCAACGACGCCATCCCCAGCATCGCAATCCCGCCATTCCTGATGAAATACCGCCGCGAAATATTCATGGCCGTCTCCGTTAGAGGGTCGGAGCTTCAGCTCCGACATAAGTGGACCGCGCGAAGCGCGTACCGCTGCGCAGCCTCACCCGCCGCATGTTGTCGCGGTTCGGCTCGCGCACTCCGCTCCGCGCCACCGCCTGCAGCTTTGCTTCCCTGCTTTGCCGCTTTTCTACCGCCGCTGAAATTCCGGCGTCCCGAGAACCAGCCCCGCCAGCAGCCCTTCATTCACCTGCTTCACCGGATCATCGAGTCGCGCCTGCAAAATCTGCGGATCGTTCAGCCGCGCTTCGAGCGTCTGCATCGTCGTCGACGCCACCTGCCCATCGAGAAAAATGTTCGTCGCGCGCGTGAGCGCCATCTCCGGGTCACTCGAAGCGTCCGCGCCGAACAAATCCGCCAAATCCACGTTCGCGCCCGCCATGTGATCGCTCGCGAAGCCCAACGCGAAATTCAGCCGGTTCAGCAGCGCGCCCGTATTCACCCATGTCGAAGCCTTGTCCGAATACCCGGTGGGCGGCTGGCACAGGAAGAGGGGCTCGCCCATCCGCCCTACCCAGACGGCGAGCGGCAGCGACACCGTCACGTCCGCATCTAGCGCGCGCGCCGTGCTCGCCACCAGTTCGAACGGCGTCTTCACCTTCGCCCGATACGCTTCCTTCGACCAAAATTCCGGCGAATAAATCATGGTCTTCAGCACGGTGCGAATGTCGCCGCCGCTCGATTCATAACTCTTCGCCATCCGCGCCACCAGCGCCGGCGGAGGCGTGTCCGACACGAAATGCCGCGCGAGCTCCGTCGAAATGAATTTCGCCGTGTGCGGATCGGCGGCCAGCATCTTGAGCGCCTCTTCGCCGTCCGCTTCGCCGCCCGCATCGATCGTGTGGCCCATCACGACCTTCTTTCCCTGCGCATGAAATTCCGGCCGAAACAAAAACTCCGGATCGCGCCGCGGCTCCTTCACCGTCCAGCCGGTGAGGCATTCGGCCATCTCGATCACGTCCTGCTGCGAATAGCCCGCGTCGACTCCCACCGTGTGCAGTTCCATCACTTCGCGGCCGTAATTTTCGTTCAGGCCGCGGTCGTCCTGCTGCTTCTTGCGCTGGGCGACTTGCGCGTCTTCCGCTCCCTGCATCTGCTGCGTCCCGAACGGCCGGAATCCGCCGCCAAACGCACCCTGGAATCTCGCGCGCCGCTCGGCGATCTCCTGCTGGTGTTCTTTGAAAGCCGCCGGATCGACGCTCAGCCAGTTATCCAGGAAGAAAAGCATCGCGGGGCTCTTCGCCGTCGCCGTCAGCAAATCCTGAAATTTCCCCATCGTGTGCGGCCGGATCGTGTCGCGCACGTACGACGTCAGCAGCCACCGGTCCGCGCCCTTTCCCGCAAACACGTTGAAGTGGTTGAACCAGAAATCCTCCATCACCGCTTCAAGCTGCCGGTTGCTGTAGATCGCGCGATCCACTTTCGCCATCGAAAGCTCGGTGACGATCCGCCCCGGCCCCTGAATCTTCGCCAGCGCGTCCTGTGCCTTGTCGACGTTGCCGTTGGCCATTTCCGCCAGCGCCGCCTCGGCGTCGCGGCGCTTTTCCTGCATCTGCTGCTTGTATTCTTCCTTGTAGTCTTGCTTCGTTTCGCCCGCTTGTTTCGCGGCCAACGCAAGCGGCGGGAACTGCTCGAGCAGTTGCTGGGACGACATCTTCAGCGTGGGATATTTGTCCAAGCGCTCGTCGAGCGCGGAATCGTCGATCGAATCCGGATCGAGCTGCTGGTCGATCCACTTCTCGAGCCCCATCTTCTCCACGCGCTGGATGTCGCCCGGCCGCGGCCCGTATCCCAGCCGATTCAACGCATGAAGCGTAGCCTCGTCCTCAGTCAACTCCGTGATCGGCAGCTTCCCTTTGAATTTTTTGTCAAGCTTCAGCGAAGGATTCTTCTCCGGGGCAGGCGCGCCATCTCCGCCCGCGTTCGCTGGCCCGGCGGCAGCCAACAAGATCGCGAGCACACCGACCGCAACCGCGAGCAAGCAAACGTTCCCGGCGGTATCAAGGCGTCGCTTGGCGCGGGTGCGTACCTCGGAAGCCTTCGATCGGAGACGGGTAGATCGGCGTGGTCGTCGCATTTGCATTCAGTCTAAACCCCAGAACCTTGCAAAAGTTGCGCGCGTATCCCTTTGGTTATCAGGCGCTGAGGGGATATCTTCACGGAGTCGGGGAACTCAGTGCGTCATGGCGTAGACCACGTAATTCACGCCGATGCGAAAACCAAGGTCCGAATAGCGTTCCGGATATTGCGGGCGGTCCGACCATTCCCATGAATCGCCGATATCCGAGTTGAACGAAATCGCCACCATGATGCGGCCCTTGTCGTCGCGAATGGCGAACCAGTGCGCGCCCTTGCCGTCGTCGGGCCCTTGCGGATAGTCCGGCACTTTGTACCCGAGCCGCAGGTGCGCGGCGCCGGGAATCTGGTAACGGTCGTCGAGATCGTAGATCGTGTGGAAGATCGGATCGTTGTTGGGTATCTCTTCGATCGGCCGGTCAGGAAACACCATCCGGATGCGCTGCACGAACATCTGCCACTCGTACGCGCCGTGAAAATCGTCCGCCATGAAGAAGCCGCCGCGCAGCAGGTAATCGCGCAGCACGTCCGCCTGATGCTGCGTGATTCCCCACTCGCCCACTTGCACGGCGTAAAGCCACGGCCAGTTGTAGACCTCATCGCCGTCGTCGAGATTCACGTCCTGCTCCACCGACCGCGCGTCGATCCGCGTCAGCCGCCGCACCGCCGCGGCAAGCGATCGATCCGCCGGCGGCGAATCCTGCGTCCACAGCGACATCCCCTCGCGCCAATCGCCGTCGAATCGCCCGCGGTAACCGTCGTTCGGCCCCGGCGGATACATCATCCGCGCGAAAGCCCACTCGCCCGGCTTCTGCCAGTCAGGCGGCAGAGGCGTCGATTCGCCATACTCGACTGTAGGGTATTGCCGGAAGGCCTTCTGCGCGTACAGCGCATCCACCAGAACAAGCGCGCAAGGAACCAGCAGAAGCAGGCTCACGAAGCGTAGATTGCGCCGCCCGTCCATAGCTGTCTTTCGGTCCGTCAGGCGGCCGGAGCCTTCCCGGGACACTGCGCTCAGCGCGCCGCGCGAAAGCCGTCGAGCGTCCAGAAATCCTGCGCCTCGTCGTGCCGCAGAACGTAATAGTTGCCGTCCGTAGCGCGCACGCGGAAGTAGCTCGCACCCGGCGAATACCACTTCCCATCGAGTTCCTGCACCTCGAACTCGCTGCCGCGCAGCACGAATCGCAGCGGCCGCTCGTCCGCCCGATGCCCCGCGTAGCACTCGACGTGAATGTCGCTCATCGCGCGCTCCTTCTGCGCGAGTCAACCCACCGCCCACCGCGCCCCGCGCTAGAAACGGTCTCGCACGCGCCCTACGGGGTCGGAGCTTCAGCTACGACGTCAGGACGCAAAGAGCACCGGGCTTTAGCCCCTGAAGACACTCTCGAGCTTCGGCGCACTCGAATACGATACGGACCCTAGTGAATCGTCAGCGTCTTCGGCCGCCCCGGCATCGCCGCCGCTCGCGCTTCGGCCAGTTCCTCGCGCGCCTCTGCATTGTACGCCGCGCCCAGCAGCACAATCATCGCCGTCAAAAACATCCAGAGCAAGAGGCCGATCGCTGCCGCCAGTCCCCGGTACATCGCGTCGTACGGCATCTTGCGCACGTACCACCCGAACACGATATCCGCCGCCCACCATAGAATTGTCGAAACCAGCGCCCCTGGCAATAGGTCCAGCATCCCCGGATGTCCCGGCCGCCCCAGCCGATACAGCACCACCAGCACTCCCATCGCCAGCACGAACACCACGATCGCGTAGAGCGTCAGCTCCAGCTCATGCGTCATGTAGACCGACCGCGTCCGCAGCATCAGCCATGCGCGCGTCTGCTTCCCGAATACCGTCAAGGTCACCACCGACAGCATCGGCACGATCGTCAGGCAAAGCAACAAGAGCGCGCGGCCCTGCCGCCGCCAGTATCCCGGCCGCAGCAAATCTCCCTCGATCACCCGGAAGCCTTCGATGTATCCCACCATCACCTGCGTTCCGGTCACGAGCGTGCCGCCCAGCCCCAGCACCATCCATCGCCACGTGTGAATCGTCTTCCGCACGAAATACGCGGACACCACTCCCGCGCTGCCCGGCGGAAGAATCAGGTTCAGGCGGTCGGGAATTTCCTGCAGCGCGTCGTGGAAGAGCCGAGTGCCGCCCAGAACCCCCAGCGTGAAAAGCAGCAGCGGAAAGAAAGCCAGAAACATGTTGAAGGCGATCGCCTGGCTCAGCGTCACGCAGTCCGGAAACACCCGCCCCAGCGCCCGGACCAGCCTTGTCAGGATGGCGTCCATTGGCCAGGAATTATACGGGAATTCCCGTCAATTCACCCTCGGGTTTCGGAGATGGACTTGACTGGAGGGCTCGATGCGGCGGCTGATAAGAGGGGAATCCTATGCACGGGCAGCGAGGTGCGAAATAATCTCTTCGGCCTTTTCGCGAGTCAGCTCGGAAGCTTGAATATTCATTGTCTGTCCGCCCGCCGTCCTGATCTGCAGTTCGCGTCGATCCCGGAGATGCCACCGCACGAATATCTTCTCAATCAACATGCCCGCGAGCGCGCCCAATAAAGCAGCGCTGGCGGCGATCACGACGCTTACAATGTTTGCGATATCCATCTAAATCCGCTCCTTGATTTCGGCTAGGGTGATAGATACCAAAAAAATTATACACCCTATCAACAAAGGCCGATTGACAATCGACGGGTGAGCCAAAGGCTTCAAGGTCCAGTAAATCGAAAGCATCCAGGCGCCCAGTGATAAAAAGAAACAGAGCCAAACGAAATCGGAAAAAGTCTTGTCTCTAGGAGAATATACACCTGCGCCTGCGGCCCGTAATTCATCCATAACGTCCGCATCGAGTGAAACCGGCTTTAAGTCGGTCAGCGGCAGCAGAAATCCCAAACCGGCTCCGGCAAGGGACGGGCCAGCTACGCTGTCAGCCTTTATCGATGCAAATGCTTTCAGGAGGAACTCCAGTCCGTACAAGTAAAGCGGCAGCCCGTATAGGAGTATCTTCTTGAACATTAGCCACCTTTAGAAATGCTGTCCGATAGGCGGCGATATATCACAGGAGCCAAGCAAAAGCATCGCCTTTCATTCAGTCGTGCGCCCTTGCCGCCGCCCAACCCAACCCTGTAAACTTTCGTCCGAGCCGAATCGAACTGAGGAGCCTCGCGTGACGACACAGCCACAAGCAGCCACCAGCCGCAGCGAAGAGGTCGTCCGCAAGCACAAGGAATTTCTCTGGCCCGCGGTCGCCAACTACTACCAGCACCCGCTCGTCGCCGATCACGCCTCGATGCAATATCTCTGGGACGTCGAAGGCAACAAATACCTCGATTTCTTCGGCGGCATCGTCACGGTCGGCGTCGGGCACTGCAATCCCAAGGTCACCTCGAAAATCAAAGCACAGGTCGACAAGCTCCAGCACACCTCGACGCTTTTCCCCAACGAAGCCATCGTCGCGCTCGCCGAAAAGCTCGCCGAAATCACGCCGGGCAAATTGCAGAAGAGCTTCTTCACCAGCTCCGGCACGGAAGCCAACGAAGCCGCGATCCTGCTCGCGCGCATGGCCAGCCCCAGTTACGACATCGTCGCCCTGCGCCACGCCTATTCCGGCTCATCGGCGCTCGCGAAAAGCATGACGGCCCACGCCGGCTACCGCAAAGCCGGAGTGATCGGCGTCGGCGTGGCCCACGCCGTCAGCCCGTATTGCTACCGCTGCCCGCTGCACTTGAAATATCCCGATTGCGGCGTGGCCTGCGCGAACGACGTGGAAGATCTGATCCAGACCGGCACCAGCGGCTCCATCGCCGCCTTCATCGCCGAGCCGATCCAAGGTGTCGGCGGATTCATCACGCCGCCGCCCGAATATTTCAAGATCGTCTATCGCATCGTGAAAAATTACGGCGGCCTGTTCATTTCCGATGAAGTCCAGACCGGCTTCGGCCGCACCGGCAAGAAATGGTTCGGCATCGAGCAGTGGGAAGTGACGCCCGACATCATCACTTGTGCGAAAAGCATGGGCAACGGCGTGCCCGTTGGCGCGACGATCACCACCTCCGAGCTCGCAGGCAAGTTTCAGGGCCTCACCATCTCGACTTTCGGAGGCAATCCCGTTACGTCCGTCGCGGCGCGCGCGGTGATCGAAGTGATCGAGGAAGAAAATCTGCGGGAGAACACTCATGTCGTCGGAGGCTATTTGCGGCAGCAGCTCGAAGCGCTGCACCAGAAATATCCTCTGATCGGCGATGTGCGCGGCATGGGCATGATGCAGGCGCTAGAGCTGGTCCGCGACCGCGCGACCAAAGAGCCCGCTGCCGCCGAAACCAATCAACTGCTCGAGCGCGCCCGCGCCAATGGCTTGCTGATCGGCAAGGGCGGCCTCCACGGCAACGTCATCCGCATGGCCCCGCCGATGAATATCTCGAAGGCGGATGTCGACGAAGGCATCCGCTTGCTCGATAAATCCCTTGGCGAAATTAAATCTTGAGTGGATCGCTGGCTAAGCGAGCGTTTTGGCGCTGAAGTTGGCGAGATCGTCTCCCTCGACGGCAAAGCTGACCTCAATCGGTTGGCAGCATACTTCGCAGTCTTCGACGTAGGTTTGGCCGCCC
>DATJRU010000109.1:0-13396 GCA_035504455.1 Vulcanimicrobiaceae bacterium | reverse complement strand
GCGTTCTTTCCATTTAGCGGAGCGCGAGGCAGCTTCTTTGGCGACCTGCATGGCCAAGGTCGCGATTCGATCGAATTCTTCACACAGGAAAAAGTGGTGGTGGAGCGCTGGCCGAAGGACTGGTCGAGAAAGTTCTGACGGGCCGCGGTTGGATTCGGCGGCGGGGACGGAGACGTCTCTCTGTGATTGGTGTGGACATGGAGGCTGTTTGTGAAACGGCGGAGCGCTTTCTCATCCCGCCGTGGTGTCTCGCGAATTTGGCATTCCTGCTGCCGTGGGAACCGGCCGAGCGACTCAGCAGATCAAAACAGGGCAGCGCATCCGCATAGACGGCTCCGCCGGTTGGGTCGAGATACTCGAATGATCTCGGACAGCCGCGGACATGCAACGCGCGCAAGCCTGATTGGCCGCAGGGTCGCGAGGCACGGAGAGGCAAATCACGCGGATGCGGACGAGGACGTGACCGACTCGGCGTTCCACGGATCGATTTTGCGCAGCTTTTTCGAAGCCAGCGCCGCATAGCAATCCGGCAAATCGAACGTCTTGAGGACGCCGGGGATGAATGACGAAAGCGGCCAATTGTACGATTCGGACGCGGCAATCGCGCTGTAGCCGATCGGCGCGTTCTTCAGCGTCACCTGCACCACGTCGTCGGACAGCAACGACGCAAATGTGGCAGGCAGAGAGCCCCAGCCTTTGCCCAACACGTGAACCTGCACGTGCCCGGTCGCTTTCAGCAAAGCGATCAGTCGCAGCAGATCGTAAGTCTTTTGCCCGACGTAAGGCCGGTCGAGCATGATCGAGTGGATCGCGTAGAAATAGTCGCTGCCGTAAGGCTCGGCGAAGTCTTTCGATCCGCATGTGTTCGGCTGCGATTCGCCGATGCCGCGAACGTCGCATGCGAAAACAGCGGAGTCAGGTTCGCTCTGCATCACGTCGGCGATTGTCGGTTCGGTGCGGAGTTCGTCGTCCGCCGATCGGTGCGAAACATAAAGAATGGCGCGCGACGGCCCGCGCGGGATGCGCGATTCGAGCGGCGTGTCCGAAAGCCGATAGACAAGCGCGAAAGCGCCGGGCTCGGTTTCCACGGCGTACGTCGCCGCGTATTTTTTCGGATACTGCCGTCCGTTTGACGGCCGCAGAATTCGGTAATCGGGCGCACGCGACGCCGGTTCGATTTTCAACGCGCCAGGCAGCTCCGTCTTCAGTTGCGCGGCGTTGAGCGGCTTGCGCTGTCTCGCCAGCGATTGCGAAATCTCGCGCGTGAACGAAAAGACGGTGCGCGGATGAAATTCCGCCACTTGGCCATGCGGCGTGCACCAGAGCGTTTCTTCTTTTTCGATCGTGATTTGCGGTTCCGTCGAGGAGCCTGAAACTTTCGTGATGCGATTAAGCCAGCCGTACATCGCTTCGCGATCCTCTTTGCCGTAGCCGTGATAGCCCGGCCCGGCGGACATTTGCACGTTGTCTTCGGCGCCGAGCAGTTTGTAAAGAGCCCTGAGCCGCCCGAAAGCTTCCTCCACGCCGCGAATATCGAAAAAGTCGCGTTCCTCGTCGAGGAGAATGACAGGCTTGGGCGCGAAGGCGGCGATGAAGTCCGAATGGTCGAGGCCGAGGGCAAGCGCGTGCGGCGGGCACTGCTCGGTGTCCGCGGGAAGCTCGTTTTCCAGGTTGCGCCGAAACGTGGTGACGAAGCAGCACGGCGCCGCGGCGCACCAGCGGTGTTCCACCGCGGCAAGCCAGGTCGTCATCGTGCCGCCGCCTGAAACGCCGCTGACGGCCACGCGTGCCGGATCGATTTCGGTCCGGGTGAGCAAATAGTCGAGGGCCCGGATTCCGTCCCACGCGCGCCACGAACCGAAAAATTCGCCAACCAGAAATTGCTGGTTGCCGGCATAAAGGTGTTCGGATGTGCCGCCGCCATGAATCGGTTTGAGCTGCGCATCGACGTATTGGTAGCGTTCGCCCTGGCCAATGGGGTCGTAAACGAGCACGAGATATCCCTGCCGCGCGAGCGTCTGGCCAATTGACTGGTATTCGTCCGCGGCCTTCCCGCTGGCGGTGTGCCCGCAAGGGCAAACGACGCCGGGAGCGGCGTGCACAGGCCGCGGCGGAAGATACAGATTCGCCGTGACGGGAAAATCCGGTCGGCTCTCGAAAATTACCTTTTCTACTTTGTAGTCGCCGCGGTCCAGAGTTCCGGTGACGCGCGCATTGAGCGGCGTCTTTTGCGGCCACGCGCCAAAGCATTCCCGGGTTTTGCGCCGGGCTTCGCGCACGTAGGCCTGGGCGTCGGCTTTGGACTGGAGGGCCGCGCGCCTCTTGTCCGCGAGCTTCTCGATTTCCTGCACGCGCGCCACGAAATATTCCTGCACCATGCGCGGAAAGTGGTTGAACGCTTTCGGCTCGCCCGATTGCGCCGGCAGAGCTTGTTGCGCGGCGAGTGCTGCGGCCGAGAAAGGATCGAGCGTGCCGAGTCCACCGAGCCCAACAGCGCCGGCTCGCAAGAGAGCCCGGCGCGAGAGTTTCTTGTTCGGCGGCGAATCAGGCATGGCGCAGTTCCCTTCGAGGAATTCGCGGGGAGAATTTACAACGGAGCAGTGGTAACAACAACTCCCAATCGCTTTCAGAGCCTGGTGGGGGTTCGGCGTCTGACCTTCACGTGATCTTCAGACGCAATTGGATACAATTCGCGCGATTTGAGGTGTCGTCGATCAGGAGGCATTACGTGAAGAGTTCGAGTTTGCGGTTGATTTGCGCGGGTGCGGCCATTCTGTTCGCGGCCGTCGCCGTTTCCTGGGCTGCCCCCGATAGCGCCTACCATTTGCTGCATACCTACAAATTCGGGCCGGCGCCCGGCAGCAAGACGGAGTATTTCGACTACGTGACCGTTGACTCAGCAGCGCGCCGCGTTTATCTGGGCCGCGGGACCGCGGTCGAAGTGATGAACGCGGATACCGGCGACAATTTAGGATTCATCACGGGCTTCCAGCGGCAGCACGGTGTCGCGGTCGCGCCCGAGTTTAATCGCGGATTCATCACCGATGGCGGCGCGGGCGCCATCACCATCTTCGATTTGAAGACGATGAAAAAAGAAAGCACGGTCAACGCGCAGCCGGACGCGGATTGCATGCTGTACGACCCGGCCTCAAAGGACGCGTTTTCGATGAACGGTGACAGTAACTCTTCGACAGCGGTGAATGCTCAGACCGGCGAATTCATCAAGAATATCCCGCTGGGTGGCTCGCCGGAATTTGCAGTGCCGGACGGAATGGGACACGTTTACGTGAATTTGGCCGACAAGGACCAGATCGCAACGATCGATACGAAGACGCTGGAAGTGACGTCGCGCTGGCCAACCGCGCCGGAAGGGCATCCGACAGCGCTCGCCATCGACGCGGAGCATCACCGCCTCTTCAGTGCCGGCCGGAGCCCGCAGATGCTGGCGATCATCGACGCCGACACCGGAAAGGTGGTGCAGACATTCCCGATCGCGGCGGGTACGGATGCCGCGCGGTTCGATCCTGAAACCAAACTGATTTTCGTCTCGACGATTGCAGGCGAAATCGACGTCTTCCATGAAGACGGCCCGGATAAGTACACTGCGCTTGAGCCGATCAAGAGCGAGTATGGTGCGAAAACGATGGGCCTCGATACGAAAACGCATGAGCTTTTCGCGGATACCGCGGATTTCGGCGCGCCATCGGCGCCCGTAAATGGACGCGGCGGCAGGCGGATGGCCCAAATGGGAACTTTCCGGGTCCTGGTATTCGGGAAGTAGGGACCGGCGCTGCAAAATTTGCCACGGAACGCAGAAGCTCGTACGCCTCGATTTAATGCATTGCTTCCGCTGGCCCTTTCTTCGGCCTGGACGGGCGCGTGCCGCAGTTTTGTATCGTCATTTGCCGGATTATCTTGTGACGCCGCTCACACGGCGTTCTGCGCCGAATCGCCCGGCAATCATGAGGACGCGAGGCAATCTAATCGAACGTGCGTCGTTGTCGGGCTCGCTGATTAAAGCCGTCTAGTTCTTTTCGGGAATCGGGAGAGCCACAGGATCGGTCACGCTGATGGCGAGGCCTGCGGGCGACCACGTGTTCACAATTGTTTGGGCGAGGTGGCCGATCAGAATTTCGGCGCGGTTTTCCGGCGTCCACGATTTATCGGGATTGTCGTAGGTGAAGATCGAGAGAATCACCGGGCCGCGCTGCGTGTAGACGAGCGCCACGTCGTTGCGAACGGCGTCGAGCATTCCGATCTTGTCGGCGATCGGCGAAAGAGCTTCGCTGCTGTCCGGCGCGGCCAGATAGCGCGGAATCATCGCGCGGTACTGCTGGCGGCGCATCATAGTGATCATATCGAGGCACAGTTCGCGGTCGCCCAGATCGCAACGGTAGATGCTTTCCATCAGGTTCGCCATTTCCTGGGCCGTTGTTTTGCCCAAGCCAAACTGCTTTTGGTCGGCCGGCATGGCATCGCTGGTGGGCAGAAAAACCTTCTTATAAAAATAGGTGTCTTTCAGGCCCATGCGGCTCAGCATGTCGTTCGTCGGGCCCAATCCGACCACGTCGATCAGCATGTTTGTCGCGGTGTTGTCGCTCAGTTCGATCATCAACGTGATCGTGTCTTTCAGGGTGAGTGTGAGGCCTGGGTCAAGATGGGCAAGAATGCCCGAGCCCGGCACCTGATTTTCTTTCGTCAGGACGACGGGTTGCGAGAGCTTCAGTTTGCCCACATGAATTTGCTCGAAGGCTTGCAGCAGCAGCGCCAGCTTGATTACCGAAGCGGTTTGCACGGGACGCGCAGGATCAATCGAAACGGTTTCGCCGGTCGTCAGGTTCTTTGCATAAAGCGCCACGTGCCCGTCAAACCCCGCGACCAGCGCATCAACTTGCTTCTGCAGATCGGACGCGTTTGCCGGCAGCGCAATCAAAAGGACGACTCCCACTAGAAGAAGCTTGCCCATGAGGGACCACTTTCTCGCCTACAGCGCCGCGCGCATCCGAGTTTGCAAGTAGACGTTATATAGGATTCCCACCGCTCACCACAATTCATTTTGCCTGCGCGATAGAGGCCGACGAGGTTCGGCTCGATCCTGCTAGAATCGCTTTTTACGCCATTAGGCCGGTCCCATGACATCGGATCCCGCTTCCTCTCAAACTTCGCTTTCCGGGCGCAAGCCGGCGCCCGAGCCCGTCGGCGCGTGGTGGCACACGGCCTTGCTCATCGTGATCATTGTCGCTATCTCCGCTTACCAGGGACAGCCGAGATTTTTGGCGCGCGCGTCCCGTTTTTCGTCGCGCACGCCGGTCTACATCGCGACGCTCGCCTACGAGTTGGTGCTTTTCGCATATATCTGGCTGCTGGCGCTTTTGCCCCGGAAGATCAGCATCCGCGAGATCATCGGCGGCAAATGGCGGCGCTTTGAAGACTTCCTGATCGACGTCGCGGTGATGTTTCTCTTTTGGGGCGTCGTGCTGGTCGTCCTCGGCGTGCTCGAATTCGTGCTTCATTTCAACGGCGTGCAAGCTGCCAAGCTGCTGCTGCCGCAAAGCTGGACGGAAGTGGCCGTGTTCGTTGTGCTTGCGGTGACGGCGGGCTTCTGCGAGGAGTTTATCTTTCGCGGCTATCTACAGCGGCAATTTTTCGCGTGGACTGGAACCGCCTGGGTAGCCATCGTGCTGCAAGCGCTTGTTTTTGGCTCGGCGCACCTCTATCAAGGGTGGCGCTCCGTGATCGCGATCACTGTTTATGGTGCCCTATTCGGCATTCTCGCCTGGTACCGCAAAAGCCTGCGCCCCGGCATGATGCAGCACGCCGGGCAGGATTCTCTCGCTGGCATCGCCGGCTATCTCGCAACGAAATATAAGCTCATCTAGCGTCGCATCCGCGGGCGCGTGCGCCCTCTCGTGTTCGAGCGTCAACAAGAAGGCCGTGGCGCAGCCTTTGGCCTTGGAGGGGCCGCGCCACGCCGACAGCCGTCGCACAGGAGGTCGCGCGCGCTGTCTCGGGCGTGCGTTCTCCGCAACGGCTGTCCGCGCGGCTCATCGGAGGGGATACAGCATGAGCCATGCGCGGATCTTTTCAGGTAATTCGTGCAGGGCGTCGAAAAACAGCCGCTCTCGCGAGTCATTCGGTCCTTGCACCCTGACGTGCCATGCTCCCGAAAGGCTCCGAATCCACACTCTCCAGCTTTCCATCCGCCCCTCTCCGATGCAGGCGGAGACCGCACGTTCGATCTTGCGGCTTGCGTCGGGATCGGATATCTCGTTTACCTCAATCGAAACTGGCAATCAGTTTGGCCCCGGGCGTGTCGGCTTGGTGTATTTGCCCATCTGGCAGGAGGGGTTGGGATTGCGCAGTGATGTGGATCACACATGTTAGGGCAGGATCGGAAGAGCCGCCTGTGCATTGAGGTTTCTGAAGGGCCATGCACCACGACGGCGTGTAAGTAAGAGGATTCACATGTTCGTCAGGCAGCTGCGGCGCGGCCGCAAAGAAAGCTGACGGCGCCAGAGAAACCCGGTCGCCGCGCTTCCATTTCGGTCAGCAAACTTCATTTCGGGAATGCCTTTCGCTCTTCCATTCTCCATTTACTTCAAAACAGTGGCGTTTATGGGCATTTTCCCTTGTCCTGCGTTGGAACCCCGCTTGCTTTTTCTTTCGGCGCACCAGGCGACGCTAGTAAGAAATCTCTAACGTAGTTCATACGCGAGAGGCGCGCCTGCGGCCAATCGACATATTAGGAGCGGGCAGAATGCTCAAGGCGAAGCGGGCGGTCTGGTTTCTTTTGCTATTCACTCTGGCAGGCACAGCGGCTCGCGCGGCCGTCGGCGGCTCGAGCACATCGCTGGCGATTTCACCGTCCGGCAGCGTCACGGCCGGCACGGCTGTGACGCTGACCGCAACCGTCGCCCTCGAGCCCTCTGGCGATCCGGCGCCCCGTGGCACCGTGATCTTTTGCAATGCCGCCGCGGCGCATTGCGAAGACTCGGCCGTTTTCGGCACAGCCCAAGTCCAGTCCAGCGGCGCCGCAACTTTTAAGTTCGTGCCCGGCGTGGGAACCTATAGCATCACCGCCATCTACGTTGGCATTAGCGGTTCGACGGGCAGCACCTCTTCCGCGCAGCCACTCACCGTAAGCGGCGCCTCCAATTACACCAGTTCCACACAATTCTCCACGGGCGGATCGGTAGGCAGCTATAACCTCTCGGCGCAGGTGACCGCCTTTGGCTCCGGAGCGATGCCGGGAACCATATCTTTTCTCGACACGAGCAACGGCAACGCCTCGCTCGCGACGGCCCCGCTCAATCCCGCAAGCCTCAACTACACGCTCGTCAACGCGCCGGCCGTCACCACCGATGTGCTCGAGACTCACGCCGTGATCGCAGACTTCAACGGCGACGGAATCAACGATATCGCTGTCATCAACTACGCGTCCGGCGACATCAGTGTGGCATTAGGGAATGGGGATGGCACCTTTCAACCCCAGACCACGACCCCGCTCTGCGGCGATCCGTTCGCGATAGCTGCCGGAGATTTTAACGGTGACGGCAAAGCTGATCTGGCGGTCAGCTGCCAGAGCAGCTACAGCGTCATGGTCCTTATCAGCAATGGCGATGGCACGTTTTCCGCCAGTTCGCTCTACCCGGACGGGCAGCCGCATGCGCTGGCCGTCGGCGACTTCAGCAACGACGGAAATCTGGACATCGCCGTCGGCATCGAGCCCGATTCGTACATGCAGGTGTTTCTCGGCGACGGCACCGGTAACTTTACCCTCGCGTCTTTCGTTGGAGATTGCGAAGGCGACTGCTTTTTTCAAGTGGGCAACGAAGCTTGGTCTGCCGTGGCGGCTGATTTTAACGGCGACGGGAACCTCGACCTGGCCGTCACAAACGCTGCTGACGGAACCGTGAGCATCCTGCTCGGGAACGGCGACGGAACGTTCCAAAATCAGATGACGATCCCCGTGGGAAGCAGTCCTCGCGATCTGGCCGTCGCCGATTTCAATGGTGACGGCTCGCCTGACATCGCCGTCGCGAATTCAGGCGACGCCTCGGTCAGCATCCTGCTCAACAACCACGACGGCACCGGCGAATTCACGGCACAGCCGCCGCTGTATCCCGGCGACCAGGAAGTGTATGGAATCGCCACGGCAGACCTTAATGCGGACGGCAAAATGGACCTGGTGGTCACCGACGACTCAGGCGGCGCCGTCGATTATTTCCTCGGCAACGGCGACGGAACGTTTCCCACCGAAGGCACGGTTCAGAGTACCGGCACAGGCGGAGCGTATGCCGTCACCACCGGCGATTTGAATGGAGACGGCTTGCCCGATTTGGTCGTCACCAATAATGGCAACGGCGAGACGGCTTCGGTCGCCTCCATCTTCCTTTCCGCGCAGAGCGAGACCGCAACAACAACCGGCGTCGCGATCGCCGGCGGCGGCATGCATAACGTGCTGGCGAGCTATCCCGGAGACACGGAGCGGGCGGCGAGCCAATCCACCACCGAAGCGCTGCAGGGCGATACGGCCACTTCGACCGCTTTCTCAGCTTCGCCGACCTCTTCGACGTATGGCCAATCCGTGACGTTCACCGCAACCGTTACGCCGGCGCCCGAAGGCGACACGTACGGGACCGTCAGTTTCTACAACGGCGAAACGCTCCTGGGCAGCGGCAATGTGAACGCTTCTGGCGTTGCCACACTCGCGACGACCGCGCTGCCCGTCGGCACTCTCACGCTCTACGCGGACTACAACGGCAACGGCGAAGGCTTTGACGGGTCGAACTCGACGGGCCTGAATTTCGTAGTGAGCCAGGCGACAACAACCACAGCGATCACTTCGGTCACGCCGAGCACGCTCGTGGAGGGCCAATCGGCGACGCTGACCGCTACCGTTTCGCCCATACCGGACACGAACCCGTCGCGGGGAACGGTGAGCTTCTTCAATGGCGCGACGCAAATCGGCAGCGCGGTCGCAGTGAATTCCTCCGGCGTAGCGACGCTGGACACCAGCAGCTTGGCCGCAGGGCCGCTCGCCCTCACCGCGGTATATTCGGGCAACACAGATTATGCAGGATCGCCCTCCAGTGTGGACAGCCTGGTCGTCCTGGCGGCCACCACCACAGCGCTCACCGCTTCACCAAGCCCAGCGACTTTCGGCACGGCAGTCATCCTGACGGCAACCGTCACGCCGAATCCCGGCGCCGGCGGGACGGTAGCGTTTTCCTTTGGCTCGACCTCGCTGGGTACCGGAAACGTCAACGCCTCCGGTATTGCGACGATCACCACCAGCGCTCTGCCGGTTGGGGCAGACGGTCTGTCGGCGGTCTATTCAGGCAATACGAACTACAACACCTCTAGCGGAACGCTGAATCTCACCGTCAACACCGTGCCTACCACGACCGTGCTCACCGCGTCGCCCACATCGTCCACCTTCGGCGCTTCCGTCACGTTGACCGCGACTCTTACGCCCGCGCCCGACAACGTGCCGTCCTACGGCACGGTGACTTTCTACAACGGCGCGACACAGATCGGCGCAGCCGCCGCCGTGAATTCCTCCGGTGTAGCGACGCTGACCACATCCGCGCTTCCCGTCGGCACCCTCAGTCTCACCGCGACGTATGCGGGAAACACGGACTACGCGGGCTCTACTTCCACGGCGCTGCCTTTTGCCGTCAGCCAGGTCACGACTGCCACGGCCCTCACCGCTTCGCCCAATCCGGTCACTGCCGGCCAAACCGAAACGTTGACCGCAACCGTCACGCCAACGCCAACCGGTACTTCCTACGGCACCGTGACCTTCTACAATGCGGCGACGCAAGTCGGCACCGGTAACGTAAATTCGTCCGGCGTTGCGAGCATCACCACCACCAGCCTCCCCACGGGCGCGCTTTCCTTGACGGCCGTTTACTCCGGGAACACTGACTTTGCCGGTTCCACTTCATCCGCCACCAGCCTCACCGTTCTTGTGGCGACCACAACCACGCTGACGGCCACGCCCTCTCCGGCCACCTACGGCCAGACCGTCACCATGACGGCCACGGTCGCTCCCGCACCCACAGGCTCCTCGCTTGGTACCGTCACCTTCTATAATGGCGCAACGCAACTCGGCGCCGGGAGCGTGAATGCCTCCGGCATCGCCACATTCACCACCAATAACCTTGCGGTCGCGTCGTACACGCTTACCGCCGATTACAGCGGAAACGCTTTGTCCGCCGCGTCGAATTCGTCCACCGTCAACCTCACCGTCAACGTCGCGCCCACCGCGGTCGCGCTCACCGCGTCTCCCAACCCGGTCACCTATGCCCAGACCGAGACGCTCACCGCAACCGTAACGCCCGCGCCAACCGGCTCCTCGCTTGGCACCGTCACGTTCTATGACGGCGCAACCCAAGTCGGCACAGGAAACGTCAATTCTTCCGGCGTCGCTACCGCTACATCCACCACGCTCCCCGTCGGCAGTGACAGTCTCACGGCCGTTTACTCGGGCAACACGGATTTCGGCGGATCCACTTCTTCCGCGCAGAGTCTTGTGGTCGCCCAGGTCGCCACAACTGCGGCTCTCGCGCTTTCCCCGAATCCGGTCGTGGCGGGCCAGACCGAAACACTCACCGCAACCATCACGCCCACGCCGACGGGCACCTCGTACGGCACCGTGAACTTCTATAACGGCGCCACTTTGCTCGGCACGGGAAACGTCAACGCTTCGGGCGTGGCCACCTATTCGACGGCCAGCCTCGCGGCCGGCACGCCCAGCCTCACCGCCACCTACTCGGGCAACACGGATTTCGCCGGGTCCACCTCGACCGCTCAAACTCTCACGGTTCTCGCCGTCACCGCAACCACGCTCGCGGGTTCGCCGAATCCTTCCACGTACACGCAGTCGGTCACACTCACTGCTACCGTGTCACCGGCGCCAACGGGAACCGCGCTCGGCACCGTGAATTTCTTCAATGGTTCGACCCAGCTCGGAACCGGCAACGTGAATTCCTCCGGCGTTGCCACTCTCACCACCACTTCGCTGCCGGTCGGGTCGCTTAGCCTCACGGCCGTCTATTCCGGCAACGCAGGTTTCAACGGATCGACTTCCGGCGCGCTCTCGTTCACGGTGAATCTCGCGCCCACCACCACCGCTGTGAGTGCATCGCCGAGTCCCGCCACTTACGGACAGTCGGTCACGCTGACTGCGACGGTGACTCCGGCGCCCACCGGCAGTTCGCTCGGCACGGTCACTTTCTTCAATGGCGAAACGGAGCTCGGCACAGGCAGCGTCGGCTCCAGCGGCACAGCAACCTTTGCCAGTACCACACTGTCTGCCGGAACACTGAGCATCACGGCCGTTTACTCGGGCAACGCCGGTTACGCCGCGTCCACGTCCAGTGTGTTTTCGCTCACCGTCAACACCACCTATACCGTGAGCGCGCCCGAGACTCCGTATGACCTGGCCGAAGGCGGCTCGGCGAACATCATCGTCACCGTTCCGCCGCTCGGAGGCGCCTACAACAGCGCCGTAACCATGTCCGCGACCGGACTGCCTCCGGGCGCCACCGCAACGTTTGTCCCATCGTCGGTCACCCCCGGTGCAGCGGGCGCAAATACCATGCTCACGATCCAGCTTCTGCCGGTCGCTTCGGGCTTGCTGCGGCCGGGCCAAGACGGCCCGCGCGCCGGGCTTTTCGCCGCGATTTCCGGCACGCGCGCTTCGCCGTTCCTCGCGCTCTTCGCCTCGCTTCTGCTCTTTGCCATGCCGCGCCGCAAGCGCATGGCCCGCGTGCTGCAGTTCGCGGTGCTCATCCTCGTGGCCGGCTTGATCGGGTCTGCGCTCATGGGCTGCAGCGGAGGTTTCCTGCGGCCTCCCAGCACGCAGCCCGGCAGTTACACGGTCAAGATCACGGGCACGAGCGGATCGTCCACGCAATCGACCACGGTCTCGGTGGTGGTCCAGTGAACACCGCCGCGATCGAACTCACGAAGGCCGCGCCCGCTCCACATTGCGGCGGCGCGGAAACTCTTGATCGTTCAAAACAAGGAATAACGGCGATGCCGATAAACACGCAGATCGTGAAATTGCCCGTGCTGATTTTTGCCGTCGTATGTTTTCTGGCGATCTTCCCGCAACGAGCGAGCGCGCAAATGGGTTCGCACTTCGAGTTCGGCGGCGACTACAACTGGGTGCACAGCAACGCGCCTCCGGGCGGCTGCGGTTGTTTCAGCGGCAACGGCGGAGACGGCTGGGCCGGCTGGCGCTTCACTCCGCAGTGGAGCTTCGATGGCGAATTTGCCACCATGCGCTCGTCGAACATAAGCGGCACGCCCGCGAATCTCACCATGTACACATTTCTCGGCGGTCCCCGCTTTACGCTGCACTCGCGGCGTCGGCTCGCCCCCTTCGGCAAGGTGCTCGTCGGCGGCGCTCATGCTTCGGGTGATCTCGTGCCGCTCACTTCCGGGCTGCCCGGTTCCTCCACGGTCTTCGCGATGACGGCCGGCGGCGGCGCCGACTTCGGCATCTCATCGGGACTTTCGATTCGCCTGATCGATGCCGAGTACCTCTACACGCGCTTTCCCAATGGCACCAACAATCACCAGAATAACGTCAGCCTCGCCGCTGGAATCGTGATCCGCATCGGCCGCGATTAGTGGTCCGCACCCGAAACGTTCGGCGGTGCTCTTGCCGCGGCGAATAGAGGGCCGATCTTCCCGTCAACCGGGCGCCACGGCTCCGAACGGCTGATTTTGGCGCCCTTCGCCCCGCGTCACGGCGACTCCATCGGGCAAGGGGATGCGGTCGGCCGCGGGCGCGGAGCCAACCCATCTCGGGGTTCCCGTCCCGTAAAGCGGACGCTTACGCATAGGTGTTCTTCCGCGTTACTTGTTTGCGGCTCCCTGTGACGCATGGTCTTCTCCCGATGTATACTCACACTTCTGTAACATAGCCTGCGTAATGATTAGGAGCGCGCCCCAGCCTCGTCGCAGCAGGCGCTTGCCATGATGCTCACTAGAACCGACTCCTCGATGCAAGACGACGATCGCCCGAAGCTCACCACCAATCAGAAGGCGCTCAAGATCAACCTCGATCCCGTCTTCTACGGCACCTTCGCCGAAATCGGCGCCGGCCAGGAAGTTGCGCGCTGGTTTTTCAAAGTGGGCGCCGCCGCCGGCACGATCTCCAAGTCGATTTCCGCTTACGACATGACCGTGAGCGACGCAATCTACGGCCACTCGAAGCGTTACGTGTCGCGCGAGCGCTTGCAGGGCATGTTGAATTACGAGCATGCGCTCAATATCGAGCGCCTCACCTCCGTGCGCGGAGACACCACGGCCTTTTTTGCCTTCGCCAATACCGTCGCGGCGCGGAATTATCAGGGCACCAACGAATGCCACGGCTGGA
>DATJRU010000108.1:0-4557 GCA_035504455.1 Vulcanimicrobiaceae bacterium | reverse complement strand
ACGCAATGAAGCGCCGCATGGAAGATAAGTGGAACATGCTGTTCATCGCCGGCATGTGGTTCCAGGATCTTTTCAACTACGATTTCCGCCGCACCGAGATGTGCATCATCCCCTACGCCACGCAGCAGGGCGAAATTTCCTTCTGCGCGTACAACACGGGCATCGGCTGGCGGAAGATCATCGAAAACATGTACAAAAACGCGACCGTCGCCGAGTGGTACAAGACGCACGGCAAGCACGAGATCTACGCCAAGGGTAAGGCCGTCAACCTCGAGCACTACGAGCATTCGCTGCGGATTGACGCGGAAGATGCCTCGCGCGTGCGGCATCTCGAGCACGACATTCCACTGACGGCAGCCGAAGAAGACCGCATCCGCCGCAAGAAGGCCTTCGAGGAAGCGGCCAAGGTCCGCAAGATTTACGAAGAGCTCGTCCTGAAAAAGCCCCAGGAGACCGTCGTGCAGATCGGCACGATCCAGCAGATTCAGATGGCGGTTCCAGGCGCAACCGTGAAGCCGGTTCAGATCGCCCCGGCCAACGGCAGCAAGGGCAACGGCGAAGCCAAGCTCGATCAGACCGCCGAAGCCGTCGCCGGCGACTGACGATCCGGCGAGGATCGTCATCCTGAAGCGGACGTTCTTGATTAATGTCCGTTGAAGGATCTCTCTTCAGCCTTTACAAAAGCCCCGGCTTCGGCCGGGGCTTTTGTTTTGCGCCCGACCATTCTGATAGCATCGCGACATGCTGCCGACGCCGTGGAAAAGCCTCGCTGCGCCTCGCGAAGCCAAAGAATACGTGGCGCTGTTGTCGTTCTTGCCGCTGAAGCGGCACCGGACGATACCGAAACTGGTGCGCATGATGTTTGCAATACAGAGCCAGCTCGCGAAATCGCACGGACTGATCGGCTATTCGCTTGGGGCGGAGCCGATGGCGAAGCGCTTCTGGACCGTTTCGGCCTGGGAGGATCAGCAGGCGCTGAGGGATTTCGTCGAGGAGATTCCGCACAGCCGGATCATGCAGGAGCTTGCGCCGCACATGGGCAAGACCGAGTTCGCGCAATGGACTGTGCGCGCGTCGGGGATTCCGATTCCATGGTTCGTCGCTCGCCAGCACTTGCTAAAATAGTCGCATGACCGATAAACGCGCACGCGCCCGGGAACTCGCCACCGAATTTGTCGCGAAAGGCGACCCGACAGGATGGTTCGAGGTCCTGTATCAGGAAGGCGAGCAAGGGAAGAGCATCGTTCCTTGGGCCGACCACAAGGCGAATTCTCACCTGAGCGAATACTGGAGGGCGCACCCGTTCGAGACGGCCGGCAAATCAGCCCTCGTGGTCGGAAGCGGCTTTGGCGAAGACGCCGAGGAGATCGCCGGATGGGGATTTCAGACGACTGCATTCGACATCGCGAAGACCGCAATCGCCGCGGCGAAGAAGCGGTTTCCGAACTCGCTGCTGAACTACGTGGTGGCGGATTTATTCGATCCGCCGCCTGCTTGGCGGCAGAAATTCGATTTCGTTTTTGAAACGAATACCTTGCAGGCGCTGCCGGCTTCGCTGCGGCCCCGCGCGGCCGGGAAAATCGCGGAGTTCGTGAAGCCGGGCGGCGTGCTGCTGGTGATCGCGCGCGGCCGCGAGAAAGACGAGCCCGAAGGACAATTGCCCTGGCCGCTCGCACGCGAGGAGTTCGCCGATTTCGTTCGCGCGGGGCTACGCGAAGAATCGTTCGAGGATTTCGCCGATCCGGAGCCGCCGTGGGTACGCCGTTTTCGCGTGCTTTACCGGCGGCCGTGACCGGCTGCTCGCGCTAAAAATGGCCGAAATTGGCTGCTTAAACGGGCTTAAGCGGTCGATTTTGGTACAATTATGGCGCGAAAACTGACGCTATTGAGGCCTACTTCCGATGCCGATCTATGAATACATTTGCGACGACTGCGGCGAACATTACGAGCGCATCGTGATGAACGGCAGCACCAAGATCACCTGCCCGAAGTGCGCGAGCGCGAAAAGCACGATCCAGCTTTCGGTGTTCGCGGCGCACGGCAACGGAACGAAGGCTTCGGGCGGATCATCGCCCGCATCCGGCTCGGGCGGTGGTTGCTGCGGCGGAGCCTGCGGCTGCCACTAGGTAGCAGCGCACCCTTCCACGTCCCTTCCTGATTCGCGAAATCCTGCCTGCGACGGTTCACCTTTATCCGCAATTTGTGAGACACTCTGCCCCGGGGAAGCAGTCTGGAAGGGGGAGTGATGCCGAAGAGGTCCGCGATACTCGCCGCCGTGGCAATTGCCGGAATCGTAGTGTGCGTAAGCGCAGTGAATGCGCGTGGTGCCGCGCACGAGCAGAACTCCGCTGCTGCGATCGAGCGAGCGGCTGATTGCGACCGGCAATGCCTCTACGGCTTCGTCGATCAGTATCTGCAGGCGCTCGTGGCGAAAGATCCTTCGCGGCTGCCTTGGGCGAAGAGCGTGAAGTTCACGGAAAACAACGTAGTGCTCGAAGTGGGCGACGGCCTGTGGGGCACGATCAGCGGTCTTGGTCCGGAGGACGTGCGCGCCGCCGATCCAGCGAACGGGCAAGTGCTATACATGGGAGTGGTGGCCGAGCACGGCATCCAATCGTTTCTCGCGCTGCGCATGAAGATCGACGACCACAAAATCTCCGAGGTCGAAACGATCGTGGACCGCAAGGGCATGGGCCCCGGGCCCTTCGGCGATCCCGCCACGCTACAACCTCTGCCGATTTTGCTCGCCGATGTTCCGCCGGATCAGCGCACGCTGCGCGCGAAGATGATCGCGCTCGCGGACGGCTACTTCAACACGCTGCAGCTCAACGACGGGCACATCTTCACGGTGTTCGACCCGGCGTGCAGCCGGCGCGAGAATGGCGTTTGGACGGCAAGCGATCCGCATCCCGATCCCAAATCGACCTATTCGCAATTCGGAAAATATTCGTGCGAGGAAGGATTCAAGCTTGGCAACTACCGCTGGGACGACCGGCTGCGCGCGCGGCGCTTTCCGCTGGTGGACGAAGAAAAAGGGCTGATCCTCGCGGGCGGCTTCATCGATCATTCGGCGCGGCTTGAAAAGTACACGACGACGGACGGAGTGGTCCACGACACGCCCCTGAAATCGCCGCATTCGTTCTGCTACCTGGAACTTTTCAAGATCGTGGATGGCAAGATCCGGCACGCCGAGTCCGTATTCATCACCGTGCCGTATAACATGCCGTCGCCGTGGTTTCGGGACGGCGAATGAATCGTCCGGCCGAGTAGAGGGCGAAGGGAAGAGAGATTCTTCGCTTCGCACAGAATGACGCACGCGCTTGCGCAGCTGTTCGACAGCCGGCATTGCCGACTCAGAATGACGGAGACGGAAGGAGAATGGGCCATGGTTGATTTTTCGAACCATCCGGAGATGAAGGGCTTTTTCGCGCCGACGCGCTTCGAGGCGGACGTCTACGATTGCGAAGTGACCGGGAAAATTCCGAGCGACCTGAATGGGGCGTTCGTCCGGCTCGGCGGCGACTGGCTGTATCCGCCGAAGTTCGAGGACGATTCGCCGTTCAGCATGGACGGCTACATCAATATGTTCCGTTTTAAAAACGGCATCGTGGATTACAAAGGGCGCTGGGTGAAGACGCCGCGATACAAGGCGGACCTCGCCGCGCACAAGCAGCTTTTCGGGAAGTACCGCAATCCGTTCACCGACGATCCGAGCGTCCACAATCTGGACCGCTCCGTGCAGAACACGACGCCGCTCTGCTTTGCGGGCAAACTCTTCACGCTGAAAGAGGACAGCCTGCCCTACGAGATCGATCCGAAAACGCTCGAGACCATCGGGCCGTACGACTTTCACGGCAAGTACAAGAGCCTCACTTTCACGGCGCATCCGAAAGTCGATCCGGTGACGGGCGAGATGATCTGCTACGGCTACGAGGCGACGGGGCTCGAAACGCGCGACGTGTTTCTGTACACGATCAACAAGAACGGCGAAGTGGCGCGCGAGCTGCGATTCAAGGTGCCGTACGTAGCGATGGTGCACGACATCAGCATCACGAAAAACTACGTGATCATTCCGATCTTCGGGTTCGTCTCCAGCATGGAGCGGCTGAAAGAAGGAAAAGTTCACTGGGGCTGGGACGACACGAAGCCCGCGATGGTCGCCATCGTGCCGCGCGACGGCGAGGCCAAGGATATCCGCTGGTTTAAAGGTCCCTCGCGCGCCACGGTCCACACGCTGAATGCGCGCGAAGAAGGCAACAAAGTGATTTTCGAGGCGCCGATCTACGATTCGAATCCGTTTCCATTTTTCCCTCCCATTGACGGCTCCAAATGGGACGTCACGAAAGCTCGCGCGTACATTCGCCGCCAGACATTCAACATGAATTCGAAAGACGACGGATTCACCGAAGACAAATTATTCGAAATGAACGTAAGCGACCTGGGACGCGTGGACGATCGCTATCTCACGTTGCCTTACCGCTATGCATTTACGGCGTACGCGGACAAGCAGCGGCCGTTTGCCGAGTGGAAGGCCGGGAATCTCGGCGGACGCGTGAA
>DATJRU010000107.1:0-23699 GCA_035504455.1 Vulcanimicrobiaceae bacterium | reverse complement strand
CGCCTCGGCGAAGAGTTCCAGCGACCGGACAGCTTTGCCCAACTGGCTCAGCGCCATCGCTTCGTTCGCCTGGCATTTCGCCTCTTCGTACCCCATGCCGAGCTTTTGAAATCGAAGATAGCCCTCGTGCGCCGTCTCCATCGCCTCGGCGCTGAGATTCAGCTCCAGGTAAATCTCCGAAAGGTCGAGGTGGCAAAGCGCCATCACGTAGGCGTCGCCGTTTTTCTCGCAGGCTTCACGCGTGGCCCGCAGCATCTCGATCGCCCGCCCGTATTCACCGCGCAGATAGTAGAGATACGCGATGTTGTAGTCGCTCTGCGTCACGAGGAGCGTCATATCGTGCTGGACGCACATCTCTCTCGCCCGCTGATAACTCGCGAGCGCTCGCGGGAAATCGTTGAGCGTGATTAGGCACACCGCCATGTTGTACATCGCGACGGCCAGGCCCTCGGAGTCGTGAAGCGGCAGCAGCGCCTCGTAGGCGCGCTCGTAGCAGGCTAGACCCTCCTCGAAACGGTCCTGCCGATGATAAATGTTGCCGACGTTGATCTGGACGTGCGCGAGCCGCTGGCGGTCGCCGAGGCGGGTGAAAATTTCCTCGGCCTTCTTGGCGTTCTCGAAGGCCTTGTCGTACTGCCCCAGCAGGATTAGAGGCTGAATCGAAGGAATCAGCGTTCGCGCCTCTTCCGTCTCGTTGCCAATTTTCCGGAAGACCTGCAAAGCTTGCGCGTGGAATTCCAGCGCTTTTTGGTTCTCGCCGACGATCATCAGCGCGTTTGCTTTGGATCGCAGCGCGCGCCCCAACGCCTCCTGGTTGCGCAGTTTTTGCGCGATGGCAATGGCCGATTCCACCAGTGCGACGGCGTGGCGTGTGTCCGAGCGCAACTTCGCGCGCGCAACGTCGTTCAGCTGCTGCAGCGCTTTTTCTTCGTAGAGGTTCTTGTGCCGCGCCAGGAATCGCTTTCGGGCGGCATCCGATGTGAGGTTTCCCAGGTCGTGCAGCAACTTTTCAGAAAGCGGGGCCTTGGAATTCCGCTTCGTCACGAGAAGCCCGCCTCGAGCAGCTTCTTGCGGAGCCGGTCGAGGCACCGCTGGCGAATGAAGCCGATCGAGCCCAGAGCGATTCCAAGCTCGCGCGCCACGTCCTCGTATGGCCGCGCCGGCTCCTCGAAGAAGAGCATGCGCACCAGGCGCTGGCAGCGGTCCGGCAATTCGTCCATCACCTGGCGAATTTTCTGCTCCTCTTCAGCTTCATGCAGGACGCTTTCGGCTCGTGCGGGCGTGCTCTGTTCGAAGGCCGGATCGCTCGGGTCGACCGTCTCCGTCCGCTGCGCGTACTTTTTCCCGTGAAGACACTTGTGGGCCGTTACCTGAATGATCCACTTCGGCAATGCTTCCGGATTCCGCAGCTTCGGCAATTCAGCGAGAAGCTCGAGGCAAACGGCCTGAAAAATGTCGGAGGCGTCGTCCTGCGAGAAGTGGTATTTCACCGGAATCGAATAGATCAGGTTCTTGTACTTGTCCACGAGCACGGACCACGCTTCCTGATTCCCGGCTAGGCATTCGCTCACCAAGCGGCGGTCCGGCCACTCCTTGAACCTCTCGTTTGCGGGCGCTTTTCGCCGGAGGGGCATCGGTTTCTCGATTTGTGCTCTAGCGGACATAGAGCTGGTCGACATTCCACAGCGTGTAAGGACTCAGAATGGCGGGTTGAAAGTTTCCGACGCGATCGCTCGCACCGGCCAAAATGTCCGGGCTCACCAGGCAGATGACCGGCAGATTCTGCGCGACGATTTCCTGCACGCGGTCGTAGAGGCGCTTGCGCTTGGCATAATCCAGCGTCACGAGTTGCTGCTGCATCAGACGGTCGATTTCCGCTTCCCAGGGCGTGGCGGGCTTGGCCTCGTTGGGGTGCCAGAGGTGCGTGTCGCCGTTAGACATCCACACGTTCATCTCGGCTGTCGGGTCCGCGTCGCCACTGGCCAATCCCATCACGGCCGCTTCGTAGTCGTGGCTGTTCAAGAGGCGGGCGACCATCGCGTGGAATTCGAGCGAGACGACGTGGACGTTCATTCCCAGGTGGCTGAGGTCGTCCTGAATCAGGGCGGCGATTTTCACGCGCTGCGCGTTCGACGAACTCGTGAGAATGGAGAACTCGACGGGGAGTCCTTTCGCATCGATCAGCGTGCCGTCGCTCTTCCAGGAAAAGCCCGCGCTTTTCAGCAAATCGCGCGCGCGGTCGATGGACCGCGGCTCGCGAGGAATGCTCGCATCGATCCACAGCTTGTTTCCCGGAGTCACCTGCGTCCAAATTGGAGTCGCGCGGCCGTTATAGGCGAGACGCACGATCGCCTCACGGTCGATGGCGGCGGAGACCGCTTGCCGAAATCGCGCGTCCTCGAACCAGCATTGCTTGTGCGCAAGATCGGGCGATGCTTTCGGACCGAGGTCGTTCAAGTTGAAGAATAGAAAATTGTATTCGAGGCCGGGACCGAGATCATCCAGGTGATAGTGTCTGGCGGCCTGCTGTTTTGACAGCACGGCGAAATTCTCCGCGCTCAGCCGGTCGATCACATCCGTATCGCCCGCCTGAAAGCGGATCGCCTGGGTGTCTTCGCTCGAAACAAAGAGGAACACGATCTCATCAAGGTATGGCAAGCGATTGCCGCTACGATCTTGTTTCCAGTAATACGGATTGCGCTCGAGGACGATCCTCTCGCCCGGCACGTATTCCTTCAGCCGGAAGGGCCCGAGCCCCGCGAACTGGCTCGGCTGCATCGAAACACTCAACGCTTGTGAAAAGGTCCCGCCGCGATAGGCGCTCTCGAGAAGATGCCGCGGAAGGATCGCGAAGCCGTCGAAAAGGCGGTCTGCCGCCGCATAGGACTGCGCCAGGGTGAAGCGGACCGTCTCGCTATCGACTTTCTCGACCGCGATCGGCTTCCCTCCAACCACCAACAGATCGCGCTGGGGCGAATCGATTTTTTCATCGAGATAAAGCTGGAAACTGAAGACCACATCATCCGCCGTCAGCGGCTGCCCGTCCGAAAACCGAATGCCCCGGAGAAGATGCAGCGTGTATTGCTTGCCGTCCCGCGAAACAGTCCACGACTTGGCGAGCGCGGGCTCCGTCTTTTGCGTGGCGCGATTGATGTCGATCAGGTCTGCGGTGAGGCAGCGAATCACGTCCTGCGAAGCGGCATCCTCGGCGAGCACGGGATTCAGCGTCTTGGGTTCGGAGCGAAGCGCGAAAACGAGACGCCCGCCGGCGTGTCCCACGGGACTTGTCGTCACCATGAGATCTTCGCCCACTGGCGGCTGCGCCGCCGAAGCGCTGCATGCCGGAAAGCACGCGCAAATCGCCGCAAACCCAAGCGCAGCAATGGATTTCCCAAGCCCAGCCCTCGCCATACTACACTCTTAGCAAACAATCTTCGGTTTTTATAGCGAGACGGACTTGAGGCGTTCCTGTAATGCATCGGCCATCGTGTAATAGCCCAGAAATAAAGGAATTAGCAGCAGCGCTGGAAGGAACATCCACCAGTAAGAGGAGAGTACATAGTATTGCTGCAACGACGAAAGTAGCGTGCCCCAGCTTGCCATCGGTTCGCCCACGCCGAGCCCCAGAAAACTCAACGTCACTTCAGCCAGCACATACTGGGGAATGAGCAGCGCGATTTGCGTAAAGACTACGCCGTATGTTTGCGGCAACACGTGCTGGAAGAGCAGGTGCGCGTCCGACGCCCCGAATCCTCGCGCCGCTAATACGAATTTTCGCTCCTTCGCGCTCAGCACGACGCCACGAATCATTCGCGCCGGACGCGCCCATCCAATCAGTCCCATCACGGCGACCAGCAGCAGAAACACCTGCCACTCCGCGATGTGCAGCGGCAGCGCCGCGCGAACCGCAAACAATAAGTAGAGCCACGGCAGCGCGAGAAAGATTTCGCTTCCGCGCATCAGCAACTCGTCGATCCAGCCTCCGTAAAATCCCGCCAGGGCCCCGATTACGACGCCGAGGAACACCGAAAGCGCGGCAGCCAGCAGTCCCGCGAGCAGCGAAATTTGTCCGCCGTACAGAAACCGCGAAAGCTGATCGCGGCCGTAGCCGTCGGTGCCCATCAGAAACAACCGCCCATCACCCTCCACGCCCACGAGATGGAGGCGCGATTCGATGAGCCCGGCGACCTTGTACGGTGCACCTCTCACGAAAAACCGGAGCGGATAGAGCTCGCTCGTGTCCGCCACGTAGGCGCCGGGATTCGCGGGATCGTCTTTCAGCCCGTAGACGAAAGGCCGCAGATGAACTTTTCCGCGAGCATCGGTGAAATGAAGACGCGTGGGCGGGGCGAAAGGCATCTCGCGGTCCTGCACGGCGAATCCGTATGGCGCGAAGAAGCCGGCGAAAAGGATCAGCGCGTGGAAAACCGCCAACAGGATCAGCGCGCCCCACAGTTTGCGCCGGGATTTCACTCGTTCTCCAATCGAATTCGCGGGTCGCTGACGAAAAGGAGCAAATCCGCGATCAGGTTGCCCATTACGAGAAATACCGAAGAGAGCATCACGACCGCGACCACCACATATACGTCGCGCGAAAAGATCGATTCGACGAGCAGCGGCCCCAACCCGGGCCAGCTCAGCACCACCTCGGCGAGCATCGACGTGCTGAGCATCGTCGCCACCGAGAAACCCAACAGAGAAATCAGCGAATTCGACGCGGCGGGCAGCGCATATCGAAACAGCACACGCCCGCGAGAAATTCCATGCCCGCGAGCCGCGCGGATGAACGGTGAGTCGAGCGCCTCGGTCATTGCGGCCCGCACGTGCCTCATCAGCACGGGTGTCATCACGAGTGCGAGTCCCGCGGCGGGCAGCACGAGGTGGAAGGCGATGTCTTTCGCCCTGCTCCAGAAATTCGCCTCGCCAATGCCCGGCGACACCATCCCGCCTGTCGGAAACCATCCCGTCCGAGCGGCGAGAAGAAGCAGTCCGAGAAAGAGGAGCATATCCGGAATTGTGAGAATCGCGGACGTCGCCAGGGCGCCGATGCGATCGCCGAGCGCGCCGCGCTTTGCGGCGCTCCACACCCCGAGGGGAAGCGCCAGCAGCCACGCCAGCGCGGTGGCCGTTCCGGACAATAGCAGGGTGTTGCGCGCGCGGACGCGCAGCAACGGCGCGACGGCGCTGTTCGTCGCCATCGAGTATCCGAGGTTGCCTTTCAGCATCGCGCTGAGCCACCGCTCGTAGCGGACCGGCAGAGGCCGGTCGAGCCCGTACTGCGCGCGAATCGCCTCCACCGTGCGCTCGGAAATCTGCGGATTCAGCCGCATCTCGTCGAAGAAATCGCCCGGCGCGAGTTGCAGCAGCGCAAAGGAAAAAAACGAAACCGCCAGCAGCAGAAGAATCGCGTGGACGAAGCGGCGAGCGAGATATCTCATAGCGATCCTCTAGGCCAGCCGCCTCTGGTAGATCGATTCGAGCGACGGCATCGCCGCGAAGAGCGCCTGCGTGTCGGGGTGTTCCGGATGGGCGAATAGTTCCGCGGCGGGCTTCTGCTCGACGATGCGGCGCTCGCTCATCACGGCGACGTCATCGGCGAATTCGGCGACGGCTCGCAGGTCGTGCGAAATGTGGATGTACGTCAGCGAATGGGTCTCGCGCAAATCGGCGAGCAGCTTCAGGATCGTTTGCTGATTCACCAGGTCGAGGCTCGACAGCGCCTCATCCAGAATCAGCAGCTTCGGCTCGAGAGCGAGGGCGCGCGCAATCGCCAGGCGCTGCCGCTGGCCGCCGCTAAATTCGAGCGGCCGCTTCGCCGCGGAACGCGCCGGCAAACCCACCTGCTCCATCAGTTCCTGTGCCCGCAGACGTCGCGCGTCTTTCGTTCCCATTTTCTGAATCACAAGCGGTTCCGTGATGATCTCCTCGGCGGTAAAGCGCGGATTCAGCGCTGTAGTGGGGTCCTGAAAGATCAGCTGCACCCGGCGGTGCATCGCCAATCGCCCTCTTCGATCACCCCGCGCAAATAGATTCTTGCCCTCGAACCAGATTTCGCCGGCCGTCGGCTTTTCGAGCAGCGCCAGGCATTTGGCGAGGGTGGATTTTCCGGCGCCGGATTCGCCCACGATCGCGAGCGTCCTCCCGCGATGAATCGCGAGATGTACGTCCTCAAAAGCGACGAGGCCGAACGCCCTTCGCCCGAGACCGCGGCGCTGGACATATTGCTTGCTCAGCCCGACGACCCGCACCAGCGGTTCGTCTTTCACCGTTTCGAACACCGCCGGCCGCGCGTCCCTCATCGGCGCGTCTCCACCAGGTGCTCCCGCGTGGCGCGGCGCAGTTCTTTCAACGAGTCAGCCGTGCCCGGCGCCGCTGCGTTCCGCGCGAGCAATGCGGTCGTGTAGGGATGGGCGGGCTTTGCGTACAAGTCCTCGAATGGTCCGATTTCGACGGTCTTCCCGTCCTTCATCACGAGCAGGCGGTCCGCCAGGCTCGCCTGAATCTCCGGTGTGTGGCTGATCAGCAGCAGCGATATTCCCAGCGTCTTCTTCAGCTCGCGCAGGAGCGACACAAATTCGGCGCTACTCTGCGCGTCAAGCGATGCCGTCGGCTCATCCGCGATCAGCAGTGCCGGCTCGCAAACCAGCGCCTGAGCCAGGACGATCCGCTGAAGCTGCCCGCCGCTTAACTGATGCGGATACGCCGCGAAAATTCGCTCTGTCGGCGGCAGGCCAACGCGCGCCAGCATCGCAAACGCATCCTCCCGGCACTGCTTCCAGTTCTGTTTGCGGTGCGCTCGCACGATTTCCGCGATCTGCATTCCCACGCGCATCACGGGACTCAGCGCAATCCCCGGCTCCTGGTACACCATCGCAATGGCGGCGCCACGAATCTTCCGCAGCGCCCGTTCGTTCATCAGCAGCAGATCCTCGCTGCGGAACATGACCGTGCCCGAAACTTCGGCATCGTCGCGCGAGAGGAGCCCGAGCAGGGCGAGGGCGATGCTCGTCTTGCCGCATCCCGATTCGCCCATCACGCCCAAGGCCTCGCCTCGCGCGATGTCGAACGTGATGCCCGCGACAGCATTGTGATCGGCTGCCGCGCCGGCGGAGCGATAGTGCACTCTGAGGTCCGTGACTTTGAGGAGAGACTCCATCGACTCCATCCAGCCCTCGAAAAATCATTGGCGGAGCCACACTGCGGCCCTCGCCCAGACTAGGCAGGCCGCGCGCATCCGTCGATAGTCTCACGCGATTCGTGTGCCGGAAATGCTTATGGTACCGACGTACCAGAGGCCGCGCGTCCACCCCTCGTCCGCGGCTGCCGCACCGAAGCCGGCAAAAAGCCGATCTGTGCTACCATCAAGCCCTTCAAACAGCGTTGCGTGGCAGACTCGAGGATCCGACTCTTAGCGAGAAGGAGACACCATGATCGAACTATTGCTGTTGATCCTTTCTCACGTGGACAATCCGGGCCAGACACCGATGTAGAGTTGGCGGAAACGACGTCGAGTTCGCACGACGTTGCACGAGTGTCCCGGTGCTGCCGCAAAGAAGCGCCGGCCACACAGGTTCCTTCGGGAGTTTCCCAGGGTGAGTGGCATTTCGAGGCGGGCGTTCAACGGAGCATTGGCCTCTGCGCTCGCCTGCGCGCTGGTTCCGCGTGCCTGGGGCGACGAGAAACGCGAAACCAAAGTGGTCCTTCTGCTCTCGGGCGTCATCACCGACGGCGGATGGGCGCAACTCGCCTATGAAGGTCTGAAGGAGCTCGACGCCCGCCCCGGCTTCAAAACCGCCTACGCCGAAAACATTACGCTCGCGCAAATGGACCAGGTGGCGCGGGGATATTCCGATGACGGCTTCGACCTCATCATCGGCCACGGCAACGAATTCAGCAGCGCGCTACTGGCAGTCGCTCCGGATTATCCGAGCCAGCACTATTTCGTCACCACGTTTCTGCCGCAGCAGCAGGTGCCGCGCAACATCCTGTATGTGAATCTCGGCTATTTCGCCGCGGCGTACGGCGCCGGCGCTCTCGCTGCGCTCATTTCCGACAAAAAGCAGGCCGTTGGATTCGTCGGCGGCGACGACGATCCGAATCAGCAGCACATGAAACGCGCCTTCATCGCCGGCGCGCAACGGACTGTCCCCGGAATTCGCGCGCTCGCCATCATCACAGGCGATTACGACAACGCCGCAAAAGGCCGCGAGGCTGCGTCGATCCTGATCGGCAACGGCGCCGACGTGATCTGGCACGCCGCAGACGTTACCGGCCTCGGCGCGATCCAGGGCGCGGTCGCCGGGAACGCGAAGGTTCTCGGCTGCTACTCCGATCAGACCTACCTCGCCCCGAACAACATGGCTACGAGCTTCCAGATGAATTTGAACGGCATGGTCGTGACCGTCGCGACCGAAGTCGCGAACAACACGTTCGCGGGTGGCACCGAGTGGGATGCCCCCGTCGATCAAATGTGGCTGCTGAAATCGGGCAAGAACGGCGACCATAATCCGCGCCTCGTGACGGACGATCAGTGGAAGACTTTTCAGAAGATTTGGAGCGATCTCGCGGCGCGAAGAATCGACGTCAACGTTTTCGCTTCGTAGGATTGCAGCTCGGTTCTGAGGTATCCGTTGTCGACAGACGGGTTCTGTTTTGGCTTCCGCGGGGAGTCGCCGGTGAAACGCACTCTGGAAATGAAAAACATCGTCAAGCGTTTCCCTGGCGTGCTGGCCAACGATCACGCCGGCCTGACGATTCGCGCTGGAGAAATTCACGCGCTGCTCGGCGAAAACGGCGCCGGCAAAAGCACTCTGATGCAGATTCTCTACGGCTTTCATCGCATGGATTCCGGCGAGATTCTGATCGACGGCGCGCCGATTCACCTCGCCAGCCCCAAAGATGCGATCGCGCTCGGCATCGGCATGGTCCACCAGGAATTCATGCTCGTGCGGCCGTTTTCCGTCGTCGAGAACACGATCCTCGGCCTTCGCGAATCCGGCGGCCCGATGCTCGATCTGCGCAAGGCGTCGCAGAAACTCCAGGCGCTCAGCGACCGCCACGGGCTCGCGCTCGACCCTCGTGCCGAAGTGCAGTCGCTTCCCATCGGCGTGCAGCAACGCGTCGAGATTCTCAAGCTGCTATATCGCGACGCCCGCCTTCTCATTCTTGACGAGCCAACTGCCGTTCTCACCGCCCAGGAAAAGGATCAGCTGTTCGCAGTACTCCGCGGCTTGCGCGCCGAGGGACGCTCGATCCTGCTCGTCACGCACAAGCTCAACGAAATCATGGAAATTGCCGATCGCGTCACCGTGATGCGCGACGGCAAGTCCGTGGCCACGCGCGCCGTCGGTGACACCTCCGAACAGGAACTCACTCGCCTGATGGTCGGCCGCGACGTGAACCTTCGCACCGAAAAAACTCCTTCGTCGCCCGGCCAGCCGCTCCTGCAAGTCTCAAACCTTCACGTCGTCGACCACGAGGGCCACGAGAAGGTTCGCGGCGTCACGCTCGAAGTCCGCGCGGGAGAAATTCTCGGAATTGCCGGGGTCGACGGCAACGGCCAATCGCATCTCGCCGAAGCGATCATGCATCTCCGCGCGGTGAAAAGCGGGCGCGTGCTCGTCGGCGGCGTGGACGTCACGAGCCTTAGCGTCGCGCACCACCACGCGGCGGGCCTCGCCTACATCCCAGCCGACCGGCGCCACGTCGGCTCGGTCACGGAAATGTCCGTTGCCGACAACGCAATTCTCGGCCTGCACCGGAGACACACGCGCGGCATTTTCCGCAGCGCCGGCGCGGCGCGCGCCGCCGCTGATGCGCTCGTAGGTCGCTTCGGCGTGCGCAGCTCGAGTGTCGACTCCGCCGCGGGCAAGCTTTCCGGCGGCAATCTGCAGAAGCTGATCCTCGGCCGCGAAATCATGCGCGGCGCGAAAGTGCTGATCGTCGAGCAGCCGACGCGCGGCTTGGACGTCGGCGCCGTCGAATCCGTGTGGCGCGAGTTGCTTCGCGAACGCCAGGAAGGCAAGGCGATCCTGCTGATTTCGGCGGAGCTCGAGGAATTGCTGAATCTCGCGGACCGCATCGCGGTGATGTTCGAGGGCCGCATCATGGGCATCGTCGAAGCGGCCGGCGCGTCCGCGGAAGACATCGGTTCGATGATGGCCGGCATCCCGGCAGGCAGCGCGTTGCCACCGCAAGCGCGACCGGCGAAAGCGACGGGGCATGGCGAAGCTTTTTGAGCGCCGCCTCACGCCGGCTGACTCCCCGCTGGAAATCGCCGGGACCACGGCGCTCGCCCTGCTGGCGGCCATGCTTCTCACGTCGTTCCTCTTCGTTTCGTACGGCGCCAATCCGCTTCAAGCATACTTCGCGCTCTTTCACGAACCGTTTGCCACGCTGCGCGGGTTCGGCTACGCGCTCGTGCGAGCTTCTCCGCTGGCTCTGATCGCGCTGGGCACGATCGTGAGCTGGCGCTCGGGACTCGCTTATCTCGGCTTCGAGGGCTGTTTCGTGATCGGCGCTGCGGCCTCAGCGTGGCTGGCGCTGCTTACAGAGCCCGGCGCACCGCTCGCGTCGTGCCCGACGGCGCTTTTCCTCGCGCTCGCAATTGTCGCGAGCTTCATCGCCGGCGGCGTGTGGGCGGGCATCGTCGGCGTCGTGCGCGCGCGGCTTGGCGGCAGCGAAGTTCTGATTTCGCTCATGGCGAATTACGTCGCCATCTTCATCCTGCAATATCTCGTCTCCGGGCCGATGCGGGCGCCGGGCAGCCTCCCCGAGACGCGTCAGCTTCCACGCGCCACGTGGCTGCCGTTCATCCTGCCCGGGACGCGTGCGCACGCGGGAATTCTGCTGGCGATCGCCGCAGCCTTCCTCGTCTGGGTTTTGCTGAACAAAATGCCCCTCGGCTACGAGCTGATCGTCACCGGCTTCAACCAGCTCGCCGCGCGCTACGCAGGCATCGACGTCGCCAGCCGCGTGGTGCTCGCCGCGTTTTTCGCGGGCGGCCTCGGCGCGCTCGCGGGCACCACGGAGGTGCTCGGCGTACAGCATCGCCTGATGGACGGCATCAGCGGCGGCGTAGGCTTCGTTGGAATCATCGTCGCTCTGCTCGCCCGGCTCAACCCAGTCGCGGTGATTCCCACCGCTGTGCTCTACGGGGGCATGTCCGTCGGCGCCGACGCCATGCAGCGCCGTGCCAGCATTCCGTCGTCGATCACTTTCATTCTCGAAAGCCTCGCCGTCCTGCTCGTGCTGATCAGCGACGTTCTCCGCTACTACCGCATCAATCTTTCGGCGCTTCGGAATCGTTCCTCCGAATCCGTCGCCCAAGGAACGCCCGAGTGAGCGGCGCTCACATTATCAGCGCCGCGTTTCTCGTCACGTGGCTCGCCGCGAGCGTTCGCCTTGCGGGACCGGTACTGCTCGCTGCTCTCGGCGAAACCTTTTCCGAACGCGGCGGCGTCCTCAATCTCGGCATCGAAGGAACGATCCTTCTCGGCGCCCTCGCGAGCTTCCTGGTGTCGCTCTTCACGGGACTGACGTGGGTAGCGCTGCTTGTCGCCATGCTGGTCGGAATCGTCGCGAGCGTTTTTCTCGCCTGGATGTACGTCACTGTGAAAGCGAGCCAGGTCGTCACCGGCCTTGTCTTTAACGTCCTGGCGCTCGGCGTCGCCAGCACCGTGTATCGCCGCGTCCTCGGAGACGCGGCGTTGCCGGAAAGCATCGCGATGTTCCAGCCGGTTCACGTTCCCCATCTGAGCAATCTGCCGTTCGTCGGCCCGGTGCTTTTCCGGCAGTCGATCCTGCTCTACCTCACGCTCGCGCTGGCCGTGGTCGCCCACTTCGTTCTGTTTCGTACGCATTTCGGCCTCGCGTTGCGCGCTTCGGGAGAAAACCCGGCTGCTGCGGACTCGGCGGGAATCTCGGTCAACCGCATTCGCTACGCCGGCGTGCTGATTTCAGGCGCGACCGCCGGAATGGCGGGGGCTTACGTCGTGTTGGCGCAAGTGGGATTGTTTCGCGAAGCAGTCACTTCGGGAGAAGGCTTCATCGCCCTGGCCATCGTGATTTTCGGCCGCTGGAATCCGCTGAAAGCCGCGGGCGCGGCCCTGGTGTTCGGCGCTTGCGACGCGCTGCAGCTCTCGCTGCAAGTGTTCGGCGCGCACGTGCCCGAGCAGTTGCTGCTGGCGCTGCCTTACGTGGTGACGATTCTTGCGATCTCGGGACTCTTTGGCAGCAAAGCCGTACAGCCCGCCGCGCTCATGTCGCCGTACGTCAAAGAGTAACTTCCAGTGTAAGCGGCGCTAAATCGTGATCGACCGCCAGGGCCGCTTCTTGAACTTGTCCGAACCCGCGCGCCGCGCCAAATCGTCCGCGTGTCTCTGCGCCCTCTGCCGCACTTCCGCTTCGTTCACTCCGGTGACCACGCCGTCGCGCATCACGAAGCGCCCGTCGATCATCACCGTCGTCACTTCGTTTCCGAGCGCCGAATAGACGATCGCCGACACGGGATGATGGATCGGCGTCATGAACGCATTCTCATAATCGAGCACCACGAGGTCGGCTTTCTTCCCCACCTCGATCGACCCGATCTCTTTTTCCAGACCGATGGCGCGCGCTCCGTCGATCGTCGCCATCTCGAGAACCTTTTCCGCGGTGATGATCGTGGCGTCCTGATGAAAGCCCTTTTGGATGAGAGCCGCGAATTTCATCGCCTGGAACAGGCTGTGATTGTTGCTGCTCGCGGGGCCGTCCGAAGCCAGCCCCACCGTCACTCCGGCCAGCAGCATCTCCGGAATCGGAGGGCATCCCGAGGCGAGATACATGTTGCTGCACGGGTTGTGCGCCACCTTCGTGCCGTGGTGCAGCAGAATCCGGATGTCGTGCTCCTTGCAGTGAACGCAATGCGCGGCCAGCACGTCGGGACCGAGAAACCCAATGTCGCTCAGGAACTCCGTGTCCGTCTGGCCGTAGCGCGTCGCCGCCGTCTGCAATTCGAATATCGTTTCCGCCACGTGCGTGGTGATGAGGGCGTGTTCTTCATCCGCCAGCTTGCGGGTGAGCCGGTAGCCTTTTTCATCGACCGCCCAGATCATGTTGGGCGCGACGCCCACCTGCACCCTCGCGCCGGGCCTGTTATACCGCCGCATTTGCTCGCGCGCGTCTCCGATCGCGTGCTCGGGATCTTCGATCAGTTCGCGCGGCACGCCATACTCCTCGCCCAGCGAAACGAATCCGCGGCAAGCGAATCCGCGCATCCCCGTCGCGTCGAACGCCTCCACGACCGCCTTGATCATTCCCGGCCGCGTGTGTACGTACATGAAATCGACCAGCGATGTCACGCCCGAGCGGATCGATTCGACGCAGCCGTGCAGCGCCGCCACGTGCGCGTCTTCCGGCGTCAGGTGGACGCCGCTCGGCCCCGTCATGCAGATGAACCACTTCTTCAGCACCATGTCGTCGCCGAGCCCCTTCAGCAGCGTCTGGAAAAGGTGCGTGTGCGTGTTCACCATTCCCGGCATCACGATGCGGCCTTTGCAATCGATCAGTTCCGCGGTCGGGAAGCGCTGCTGCAAGTGCTGCTTCGTGCCGATCGCGGCGATGCGGTCTCCCTCGACGCACACGCTCGCGCTTTCCAGAATTTCGCGGCGCTGGTTCATCGTAATCAGCCAGCAATCGGAAAAGATCGCACTCATGCAGGGTCTCCGGGCAATGGGATCAGGACAAGGAGCGTATTCTCGCACAACTTGGGTGGAAAACTTCGAACGCGTCAGGCGGCAGAATTGAGTTTAAGGCGGGATTTGCAGGAGGGAATTTCGGCTTGATCGAAATACCTCATGAGCTTCGCGGGAATTCCCGCGAAGCTCACCGGAGCGCCGCGAATCAGTCGCGACGCTCCGGATCGGGTCCGACGGGATTGTCGGCCCAGGGGTCGTAGTCGGTGGCGTGCTTGGTTTGCTGCGAACTATCCGTCCCCGCGGCCTCGGCGGCTTTCTTCTGCGCGCGGCGTTCGGCTTTCTCGCGCTGTTTCTCGAGTCGCTTCATTTCTTTTTGGCGTTTCTGGAATGTAGTGGGCATGCAACCCCCTTGATTTGAGTTTCGATTTGATAAGCCTCTAAGCACCGCCTCGGTCTTGCTCTTCGCTACCGCCTCAGACCGATCCCTGCAGAAAAGCCCGGAAATGGCTCGACCGCGTCGGATGGCGCAGGGCGCGCAACGCCTTCGCCTCGATCTGGCGAATGCGCTCGCGAGTGACCGCGAACGTCTTGCCTACTTCCTCGAGCGTCCGTTCGCTGCCGTCCTCGAGCCCGAATCGCATCTTGATGATGGTCTCTTCGCGCGGCGTCAGCGTCTTCAGGATCGATGCCATCTTTTCTTTCAGGTCGAGGCTGATCACCGCTTCGGACGGCGAAACCGCTTCCCTGTCCTCGAGCAATTCGCCGAGGTGCGTTTCTTCGTCCTCGCCAACCGGCGCCTCGAAGGAAACCGGCCGCTGGGCAATCTTGCGGTTCTTGTGCACCTGCTCGACGCTGCATTCCATCCGCTGGGCGATCTCTTCGGCGCTCGGTTCGCGGCCGAGTTCCTGCACCAACTGCCGGCTCACGCGAAGCTGCTTGTTGATCGCTTCGAACATGTGCACCGGCACGCGAATCGTGCGCGCCTTATCCGCGATCGCCCGCGAAACGGCCTGCCGGATCCACCAGGTCGCGTACGTCGAGAATTTGTAGCCCCGGCGCCACTCGAATTTCTCGACGCCCCTCATCAGTCCGATATTTCCCTCCTGGATCAGATCGAGAAATTCCAGGCCGCGGTTGGTGTATTTCTTGGCGATCGATACGACCAGCCGAAGATTCGCTTCCGTGAGTTCCTTCTTTGCCCGTTCCGCCTCCGCTTCGCCGCGCACGATCGGGCCGAGCGAACGCTTCAGCGCCGCCAGCCCGACGAGAGTCGACTCTTCGATCTCCTTCAACTCTTTGCGCCGGGCGCGCAGCTCGATCTGCGAACTGCTGCCACGCCGCTCCAGCCGCGCGATTTCCCGTTCGAGCGAATAGACCCGCTCGGCCGTGCCGCGCACCTTGTCGATCAGCCGCTTCCGCTCGAACGAATTGAACGGGATCGAGCGCACCAGCCGCGACATCTCGATCCGGGTCTCGATCAACTGGCGCTTCGCCCGCGCGTAGGCGCGCTTGTTCGATTTCGGCGACTTCGTGAACCGCCGCAGCTGCTTGAGAGCGGCCGCGTAAAGCCTGTCGATGCGGCCGATGATCTGCAACGTGGCGCGCGTCTTCTCTTCGAGTTGCTCCGGCGTCAGCTCTTCCTCGGCAAACTGGATGATTTCCTTGATCGAACGCGTGCCCTCTCGCAGATCGCGCCCCGCCGCGATCAGCTCCTGCAGAACGATCGGCGAGCGCGAAATCGTCTTGAGCATGAGCCCGTTTCCGCGCTCGATTCGCTTGGCCAGCACCACCTCGCCCTCGCGATCCAGCAGCGGCACGCTGCCCATCTCGCGCAGGTAGAGCCGGACCGGATCGTTCGTCTTGTCGAGAAGATGCGCCGTTTCGTCGATTTCGATTTCGTCGCGGCCCTCCGCGGATGCATTCGGCTCGAGCGCTCCGAACTCGGCGGAATCGCTCCCGTCGGCCTCGTCGTGCGAAGCCGATTCAAGCGCGCCATCCCCGAAAGCGTGCGCGCCATCGGCGTCGAATGCCGAAAAAGCGCTGCCGATTTCCTCGGGCGGACGCACCTCGCCCGGCAGCGCTTCCACTTCGTCGAGCAGATAACGCGCTTCCCTGCCCTTGTTGCTGATCAGCCCTTCGGCTCTCTCGTCCTTTTCGTCAATTGCGAGCGGCAAAGCTTACTCCTTTTCGGGGTGACGGCCCGAATCCGGCCGTTTTGGCCCCCAAGACCATACCACCACAAGCGAAAATTCTTTCCCGAAATCCGCAATCCCGGGCGGCGGTTAGCTTTCGAGTTGAACCTGCAGGAATTCTCCCGGCAGCCTCACCAAACGGCTCTTCAGCCCGGTTGTCGGCGCTGCTTCCGTGCGGGCCCGGTTCGCGTGCGCGATCTTCTCGATTGCCTTCAAATCGACCGGCAACCTCTCCATCTTGATTCCCAGCGTGCGCTCGAGCTGAAAGAGCTCGGTGCGTTGGTCCCTCGAGAAAAGCGTCGACGCCACGCCCTGCTCGCCGGCTCTTCCGGTGCGCCCCACGCGGTGAATGAAATTCTCGGCCAGCTCGGGCAAGTCGTAATTGATCACGTGCGCGATGTCCTGCACGTGAATTCCGCGAGCCGCCACGTCCGTCGCAATCAGCACGCGATAGTGTCCCTGCTGAAACCCGGCGAGCGCGGCGGTGCGCTGCGACTGTGAACGGTCGCCGTGAATCATGGCGGCGTTGATCCCGTTGCGCTGCAAGTCCCGAGCGATGCGCTCGGTCCCCCGCTTCGTGCGCGAAAAGACGAGGCAGCGCCCCGTCTCGCGGGCGAGCAGCTGTTGCAGCATCTCCCGCTTATTCTCCGCGGCCACTTCAAACGCCTGGAGCCGCACGTTCTCCGAGGGTTTCAGCGTCGAGCCGAACGCGAGTCGCACCGGGTTCCTTAGGTAGTCCCTTACCAGGTGCGCCACCGATTCTTCCATGGTCGCCGAAAAACACATCGTCTGCCGGTCCTTCGGAAGAATCGCGACGATCCTGCGAATCGACGGCAGGAACCCCATGTCCAGCATGCGGTCCGCCTCATCAAGCACAAGCGTTTGCAGAGCTCCGAGCTGCACGAGTCCCCTGTCGAGAAAATCCTCGAGTCGCCCCGGAGTCGCGATCACGACGCGAGCACCCCTTCGAATCGCGGTGAGCTGCGGCCCTTCCGACAAGCCGCCCACCACCAGAGCCGCGGGCGCAAGGTGCCTTCCGCGCAGCACGTTAAATTGCTCCACCACTTGCATGGCCAGCTCGCGCGTCGGCACAAGCACCAAAGCGGCGATTCCCTTCGCGTTTCTCGCGGTGAGCCTTTCCATCACTGGAATCAGGAACGCGAGCGTTTTGCCGGTTCCCGTCTGCGCGGTTGCGAGCACATCCTTTCCATCAACGGCGTGCGGGATTGTAGCGGCCTGTACCGGCGTAGGAACGACGAAGTTTGCCGCGGCCAGTCTCTCCTTCATCGAAGAAGAGATGGGTAATTCTGAAAAAGTTTGCATTTTGCTTTCTTGCTGGCGGAAGAGGCCGGCCGCACGAATCTCGCGCAGCCCATCGGCTCTTGGCCAGTCTTATTTTAGATTACGCTGAAGACGTACGGTGAAAACTGAAGGCGGGTATTCTCAGATCAGGTCTTGCACCAGAGGGACCGCACAACACAACCGAAAGTATTAAGCGCAAACACACTATACCACATCTCACCGCAAAACGGTACTGCCTTCCAAAGTGGCCATGAAGGCTACAGGAGCGCGCGTCCTTACGTCGAAACCCGCGGCCGGGGTGCTATCATGGAATATGAGCCAAGCGTATCGCGTCGTTTTCGAGTGCCCCAAAAGCCACCACAACATCAACGTTCAGCGCAAATGCACGAATACATCGCTCTCAGAGACGGAAGCAATGGAGATCTTTGGAGACGAGGACATTTCCTGCAGCAGTGCGAGTTGCGGTTGGCGCGGGAAGGCGTCCGCGACGAAGCTTCTGCGCATCCTGCCGTTCAACTGGATTCTCTCACCCACAACTCCCGCAACCTGAAGCGCGCGCGAGATCGACTGCCTCCAGGCGATTCGCTGTTATCTGCCCGGAGATTTGCGCGCCAGAAAGATAGTGTGCGACGGCCCGCCCTGTTTCAGCCGGCCCCGCACGCGCTCGATCTCGACGTCGAATCTTCCGTGGCGTAAGCGCTGTTCGAATTTGCGGTCCTCGCGCGCGGACCACACCGCGAGCACCCCTTCCATCTTGAGCGCCGCGAACACTCCGGCGATCCCGCGGTCATCATAGAGCCCCGCGTTGTTCGAGCCCGCAAATGCCGCCGGGCCGTTGTCCACGTCGAGCAGCACGGCATCGAACTGTCCGCGCCGTGCGCTAAGCGTGATGGCGACGTCGTCGATCTCGACCCGCACTCGCGAATCGTTCAGCGGCTCCCCGGCAAGCGGACCAAGCGGGCCGCGATTCCACTCGACGACTGCCGGCACGATCTCAGCTACGACAACTGTCGCGCCCGCAGGCAGAAGATCGAGCGCCGCCCGCAGCGTGAAGCCCATGCCCAGCCCGCCGATCAGCACCGCCGGCCGTTCCAGCACCCGCGCGCGCCCGCAGGCGAGCGTCGCCAGCGCCTCCTCCGAGCCGTGCATGCGGCTCGACATGAGGCTCTTGCCGTTCGCCAGGATGATGTATTCGCCGCCGCGGCGGATCAGCTTCAAAACGGTCCCGTCGCGAGAGAGCGCCTGCCCGAGCAATTCCACCGGCTTCACGCGAGCAATGTTACAAGAGAAGAAACGTGAGTGAAAATGAGGCGGCCGTCGCCAAGGGTGTTAGAGATGGACTTCTACTCCGTTCAAAACGGTATGAGACGACTCGGAAGTTTGGTTCGCGGGCCCCGACGGTTCTATTGGCTCGCCAGGGGAGCCGACATGCGTCGCAACGTCCCGTCGGCGGGAAGCAGCTCTTTCAGCGTGATTACGATCTTCTTGCTGTCCCCTCGGCGCCGGACGCTTAACTCAACCGGTGTTCCCGCCGGCTGTTTCAATGGATCGTCCACTTTCGAGGGATCTTCCCCGTCGATCGCCTGATGATCGATGGTCACGACCCTATCGCCCGCATCGAGTCCCGCCAAGGCTGCCGGTGAACCCATACCGACCCGCTTGATAGTTCCCGAGCCGTCAGGATCGAGCTCGATTCCGCTTCGGTTGTAGGGCATCGGGTAGCCGAAATCGCGCGATTTTCGGAGGTAGAGCGATCGATGCTCGTAGTCGACCGTTATCACGAAGTTTTGAAACACTTGCGAGCCGATGTTGCCGGCATTCAATTTCGAGGCAAAGGCACCTGTACTGGCGAAATTCAGCTCCGTCAGCGGCCGCGAGAGCGTCAAACTCCCAAGCGACAATGAACCGACTCGGGTCAACAATGTTGACGTGACCCCGCCTACGCCGCCCTCCTCGCTTCCGATGCCTGGCAGCTCGACGGGAAAATCGTGAGCGGCAAAGAAGCTTTTGAAAAGAGTAATGGCGCCGTCATCTCCCGTGTCGAATCCGAAATATCCTTCCGTTCCGTCCACAGCCCCTTTGACGAACGGCGTACGTCCGTCAAAGAACAGGCGCAGCGCCTCTCCGTTCCGGCACCGCGGCGAAAACCTCGCCAGGGTAAGCTGGCGCTGATGGTAATCAATGGCCACGCAAAATCGGCGAAACACTTCGTAGCCGATCAAACCGGCGATTGGTTCCTGGCCGGCGCCGCGGCTCGTGATGATGGATGGTAACGGAATTACGAGGAACTGCTGATCGAGAAGCTCCGCCTGTCCCACCTGGTAGCGCGCCACTTGCGCATAGTGCGCCGTGGTTTCACTCGTACCCACGCCGTTGACCGACAGGTTGCCGCCCAGCTTCACGCCAATCTTTTTTGCGGCCTCCGGCGTGAGTAGATTCAATCCTCCGGAGTCGAGCAAAAAGGGCATAGGCTCGACGCCATCGATCGAAACGCTAACGAGGATCAAACCATCCCTCACCGTAAAAGGGATGGTCGTGGAAGTGGCGTTTTGCAGCAAATGCGCGTCACGAATCTCCGTATGCGGCGGCGCAAATTCATTCTCATTTACGCGATCCTTTAACTGGAGCTGAGTAACAGTCATGATCGCGTCGGCGCTCGGATCTCCCGAAGACTGCCTCTGTCGGAATGGGAACCAGACGCCTTGCACTTCGCGGTAATCGGAAAAATACGTCGTATGTTCCTGCTGCGACGCGTTGCGCTCAATCTCCCGGTCGAGCCGATGCGTGCTGGAGTCGATCCATAACGTGAGTTCGCGGCCACCCGGCGGATTCACTCGCACCAGATCAAACGTGCGATTGCCCTCGGTCTTCGTCCCCGCATAGGCGCTGGGAACCGCCGGACTCGGGTAAAACCAGGCATTCCGATCCTGGTAGGACTGGGTAACTGCATCCGCTCGGGCCTCCGGGGCGTCTTGAACGGTGGCTAGTCCTTTCTCGTCGGCCCACCACCCTTGATCTTCTGCGGTCCCTTGCTGCCCGCGGGTCGGGCCTGCGTTATAACTCAAGAAGTCACGGCCATTCCTGAAATCGATCGCTTGCCGAAACGTGCCTTTGATTCCGCCCAGATCGTATTCACCACTGAGATCAGCGCCGGCGATCCGGCGCCACTGATGTCCGCCACTGGCGAGATACATCCGTTGCAGCAGGGAATTTGGATCGGGAGCGGGCTTCGGCTGTCCGAGTGACAACGAAGCCGCAAACAACGGCAAGAGGAACGACGAAAACCGGGCCCGCAGGGAGATGCGACTCATATGAACAGTTGCCCCCGATCGCCCCGCAGAATCGTACTCCGAAGCCCTCACGACCGGCAAGGCCGTCTCACGTCTATGATCAAAGCTTTCGAATTGGCCGCCGCCATTTTTCAAGGCTGGCAACCGTGTTACACGGTCTTACAGGTGCGCGCCGGAAAGCCATGATGCGGCGCGGGCATAGAGTTTTTCGACTTCGGGGCCGGTGAGACCGGGCATGTCCATTTTGATTTTGTAGCCGATCTGCGTTTGCAGGTAGGCGAGATGGCGGTAGCCTTCGGGAAACGTGGCAAGGAGCTTTTGATCGAGCGTTAGCTTCGCGGCGGGATCCACCGGATCCATGCGGTCTTTCTCGTAGATCGGCTGGCGCAGCACCAATCCCCAGCGGCCGCCGCGCTTTTCCCAGAAATCGCAGAAGCGCCCGGTGCAGACGACGTCGCACAGCACGTCGTGGACGAGCGCGCGCTGCGCGATCGTCATCTTCGTCTGCGAAAACGCGCGCGTGCCGCGCACCTCGACCGTGCTGCCCCCGAGAAAATGCAGGATGCGCACGCCCTTGGCGAAGCCCTGCTTGCTCATTTCGATGAACTCGTCGGCGGTGCCCTGCGTCCAGGTCGCCATCATGCGTCCGTCGTCGTGCCACAGCGTGCGAAACTTCTCCCACATGAGGGCGTCACGCCACAGCACCCAATTCTCGATCATCTCGCGGATCGTGAGCTTCTCGATCATTTCATCGGTGATTTGCATTTCGATCCCCCCTCTTTGCGTGACCCGAGAGTTTACACCGATCCGCGGCCCGAATTCCGTCCGCCGATCCGGCGAAGGTTCTCGCTGAGGCTGAGCTTTTCGACGCACACCCGCAGCGAAGCGCACCGGCAACGCAGCATGTGCTCCAGTAATGATTTCAGCCGCAGCTCGCGCTCGATATTGCGCGCCACTTCTCCCAGCTTGCGGCGCGCCAGCTGTTTCCAGCGAGGACCGACCGGCGCGTCGTCGCGCAAGCCGTTCAGGAAGATTCGGATTTCGCCGAGCGTGAAGCCCATCGCGCTCGCGTAGGAAATCAGGCGCACGCGATACACGGCATCATCCGGATACCGCCGCTGGCCTCCCACGCGATGGGGCGCCGCGAGCAGGCCGCGCGCTTCGTAATAACGGATCGCCGATGCGTTCAGGCCCGTGCGCTTCGCAAGCTCCCCGATCTTCATGTCCGCCTCCGAAATGCTCGAATGCCGCTTGACTTAAAGTCGGCTTGAACTTTTAGCATGTGTCTGTGCGATATCGCAACCAAAAGGAGCTAACATGAACGCCAAATATTCCAAGGCATCGAGGCGCCGCCCCGCGGCCGTCGCGCTGGCAATTCTGATCGGAACTAGTCCGGCGGCTGCCTTCCCTGCGCAGGCTCCGGCGCCGCCGAACGATCCCACGCCCCAAGGCCCGCCCAGCGGCAATTTCATCTGCAACGTACACGCACTAACGGCGGCCGAACGCGCGCATCACCGGGAGCTGACCGCCAAGCTGATCGCCTCGCGCACGGCGACCGTCGAAACGCCCAAGGGCTACGAATTCCAGTACAGCCCATCGGCCGTGACGCTCGCCGAACTCGCCGACTGGACGGTGCACGAATCAAAGTGTTGTCCATTTTTCGATTTCCACATCGATCTCGAAGAGCGAGGAAGCTTGATTTGCCTCCGGCTGACGGGCGCGGAAGGCATCAAGCCGTTCATTCGCTCCGAGTTTAACGTGCCTGCTGAATAGCGCAGCAGCCATCGGCAATGCACAGTCGCAGGGCACGGCGGCGCGCTTGTCAATTCGCGCGTCAAGCGTTAGGGTGTTCTGCGCCCGATGGCCGCCGACACTCTCACGCCTCGTCCCGCTCGCCCGAAACGCTGGTACGCGCAGCTCTGGGTGTGGGTATTCCTAGGAATGCTCGGGGGGATCGCGCTCGGCAAATTCGATCCGAGGCTCGGCGTCGCCATGCAGCCCTTCGGCGACGCGTTCATCAAGCTGATCCGCATGCTGATCGCGCCGATCATTGTTTGCACGGTGGTGCACGGCATTGCGCGCATGGCGGACATGGCCCGCGTGGGGCGCGTCGCCCTGAAGGCGATCATCTATTTCGAGGTGCTGACCACTGTCGCGCTCGCCATCGGCCTCTTCGCCGTAAACTTGTGGAAGCCCGGCCGCGGAATGAACATCGACCTCGCGCATGTCGATACGTCCGCCGTGCAGACGTACGTGGCGCATCCTGGCAGCGGCGGCGTGGTGCAATTTCTAGTCAACATCATCCCCACCACATTCGTCGGCGCGTTCACCGAGGGCAACGTGCTTCAGGTGCTGCTCGTCGCGGTGCTCTGCGCGTTCGCGCTCATCCAGGTGGGCGAGTGCGGCAAGCCGGTGGTTGACTTCATCAGCGCTGCGTCGCAAATGCTCTTCAAAGTCGTCGCGATTGTGATGTGGACCGCGCCGATCGGCGCGTTTGGCGCAATCGCGTTTACGGTGGGAAAATTCGGCGCGGGCTCGCTGGTGTCGTTGGGAAAGCTGCTCGGCGGATTCTACATTACTTGCCTCATCTTCATTTTCGGCGTGCTGTGGCCGGTGGCGCACGCGTGCGGCTTCAGCATCTTCAAGCTGATCGGTTACATCCGCGAGGAACTGCTCATCGTTTTCGCCACCACGTCGTCCGAGACCGTGCTTCCGCAATTGATGACCAAGCTCGAAGACCTTGGCTGCGAGGAAAGCGTGGTCGGCCTCGTGATTCCGACGGGCTATTCGTTTAACCTTGACGGCACCTGCCTTTATCTTGCAACGACGACCGTCTTTCTCGCGCAAGCGACGAACACGCATCTGGGAATCTGGCAGCAACTCGGGCTGTTGGCGGTGCTGCTGCTATCGTCGAAAGGGGCGGCCGGAGTGGCGGGAGCTGCGTTTGTGGTGCTTGCGGCAACGCTCGCCTCAACGGGCACGATTCCTGTGGCCAGCGTGGCGATCGTGCTCGGAATTCACCGGCTCATGTCCGAAGGGCTGACGCCGACCAACGTCGTCGGTAACGCCGTCGCGACCATCGTGGTGGCGAAATGGGAGAACGCGCTCGATGAAAATCGATTGCGGGCTGCGCTCGACGAGCGGCCTCAGGCGGTTGCCGCGCAGGAAATGTAGCAGAAATGTGTCGCACCTACGGTGCTTGCTGAGGGAAGCAGAGGGGAAAGCACGTTATCGGCAGG
>DATJRU010000106.1:0-6973 GCA_035504455.1 Vulcanimicrobiaceae bacterium | reverse complement strand
ATCGTCCTCGATCCCGGCATCGGCTTCGGCAAAAGCTGGCCGCAGAATCTCGAGCTGCTCGAGCGCCTGCCGGAACTCGCGAAGCTCGGCTTCCCGCTGCTCGTCGGCACGTCGCGAAAAAGCTTCATAGGCAAAATTCTCGGCGGTGCGGCCAAAGAGGAGCGCGCATGGGGTACCGCCGCGACCGTCACCGCGAGCATCCTCGGCGGCGCTCACATCGTGCGCGTGCATGACGTCGCCGAGATGGTGCAAGTCGCAAAGGTCGCCGACGCCGTGATCAATCCCAAGCTTCGGCCCGCAGGCCCGCCGCCACGATGAGCGACCCGCAGCGCATCGACCCGGCCACCAGCGCCGACCGCGCCAACGCACGCAACGCCGTCATCGCGGGCTTCCTCGGCTGGACGCTCGACGCTTTCGACTACTTCATCCTCACCTACGTCCTCGGGCAGGTGGCCGCGGAGTTTCACAAGTCGGTCGCCGAGATGACGCTCACGCTCACCGCGAGCCTGGTGATGCGCCCCGTGGGAGCCGTCATTTTCGGCCTGCTGGCCGACCGCTACGGCCGCCGCGTCCCTTTGATGGTCAACGTGCTCTGCTATTCCGCGATCGAGATTCTCTCGGGATTCGCTCCCAGCTACGCCGTTTTCTTCGGTCTGCGCTTGCTCTACGGCATCGCCATGGGCGGCGAGTGGGGAGTGGGTGCTTCGCTCGTGATGGAATCGGTGGCGCCCAAGTGGCGCGGAATCATCTCCGGAATCTTGCAGGAGGGCTACGCGCTCGGCAATCTGCTCGGCGCGGTCGCCTTCTGGACGGTGTATCCGCACTGGGGCTGGCGTCCGATGTTCTTCATCGGCGGCTTGCCCGCGCTGCTCACGCTTTTCATCCGCGCCAAGGTCAAGGAGAGCGACGTCTGGAAAGCCGAGGCCGCCGTGCGCAAAAGCTGGACCGAATATTTCCGCGCGGTCGCGGCCAATTGGAAGCGCTTCCTCTACCTCATCCTCCTGCTTGCGATGATGAACTGCATGTCGCACGGCACGCAGGACCTTTACCCCACGTTCCTGCAAAAGGAGCATCACTTCGATCCACGCATCACCGCGATCATCACGGCGATCTCCATGGTTGGGGCCATCGTCGGTGGCACGCTGATAGGGCTTTACTCCGACCGCCGCGGCCGCCGCCGCGCGATTGTCACGGCCGCGCTGCTCGGTCTTCTCCTCACTCCGATATGGGTCTTCGCGCCGCCGGTAGTGGGCCTGATGGCGGGCGGCGCCTTTCTGATGCAGTTCATGGTGCAGGGTGGCTGGGGCGTGATTCCCGTACACATCAACGAGCTTTCTCCGGGCTCGGTGCGCGGCTTTTTGCCCGGCTTCGCGTACCAGTTGGGCGTGCTCGTGGCGGCGCCGGCTCCCTGGATCGAGGCGCTGCTGAGCCGCAATCTTGGCTACGGCCACGCGATGGGACTCTTCGCCGCAGCCGCCTTCGCGATCGGAGCGCTTGTCATCGCCGCGGGCCCGGAGGCGCACCGCGTCGCGTTCAAAGCGGGCGAGTGAGCTGCGGCGGCAGGCCGGACCGCCGAAAGCTGCATGGTAGGCGCGTACCGCAAAAAGTCGATTTTCGGGATGCGGATTGCGACGCAGCCGGGTAGACTTAGGTCCCGTTAGTCTCCAGTTAACAGACAAGGGCGTATGCAATCGTTTGAATGGTTCTGGCAGGACCTTCGTTACGGCCTGCGAACATTATGGAAAGACCGGCGCTTCGCCGTGGTGGCGATCCTCGCGCTTGCTCTGGGAATCGGCGCGACGGTCGTGGCGTTCAGCGTGGTCGACGGCGTTCTCCTCGAGCCCTTCCCGATTCGCGACAGCGGACGCTTCGTCGTCTTCCAGATCCACGGCGCGACGTGGCCCAAGGAAGCCTACCGCATGAATCTCACGGTGCCGGAGTTCACTGCGGTTCGCGAGCAGGCCCACGTCTTCGAGGACATGATCGGCTTCAGCCACCTCAACGTCCTCTACACGACTCCGCAAGGCACCGACTTTTTCGACGGCTGCTGGGTGACCGGCAACGTCTCGACCGCCCTGGGAATGCAGCCGATTCTGGGCCGCCCGATCGGCCCGCAGGACGCCGCTCCGGGCTCGCCGCCCGTCTTCGCGATGAGCGACCGCCTGTGGGCGCGGCGTTTCAATCGCGACCCGAAAATCGTCGGCACCGTGATGACGCTCGACGGCACGCCGCGAACGCTCGTCGAAATCCTGCCGCCCCGCTTCGTCCTCAGCGGGTGCGACGTCTGGCTTCCGATTTACGCCGGCCACGCGGATATCGACAACAACGAGTCGGGCAACACCGTGCTCTATCTCGCGAACAGCGAGCATCTGAAGCCTGGCGTCAGCCTGCGCACGGCCGAGGCCGACGTGAACGTGACGATGCACCACGTCGCCGCGATGTTTCCCTCGGACTTCCCGAAAGATTTCACGGTGCTGCTCGAAACGGTCGCCGACTACACGACCGGCAACTTCAAGGGCATGCTCTTCGCGTTGATGGGCGCCGTCCTGATGCTGCTGCTGATCGCTTGCAGCAACATCGCGAACCTGCTGCTCGCCCGCGCCACCGCGCGCGAAAAGGAGATCGCCATCCGCGCGTCGCTCGGCGCGAGCCGCAGCCGCCTGATCCGGCAGCTGCTCGTCGAGAGTTTCCTGCTCTCCGCGGCGGGATGCGTGCTCGGCTGTTTCCTCGCGTATTTCGGCTTGAAGGAGCTGAACGCGCGCGTCCCCGTCGACACGCTCACGCCCTCCATTTCGCTCGAGATCAATTTCCGCGTGCTGCTCTTCGCGGTCGGCGTCGCCCTGCTCACGACGATTCTCTGCGGCCTCGCGCCCGCCATTCACGCTGTGTACGGCCCGCTGCAAGCGCACCTCAGCGGCACGGGCAAGGGCATGAGCGCCGGCTCGCGCCACGGCCGGCTTCGCGCGGGGCTCGTGGTCGTCGAGGTGGCGTTGTCGGTGTTGCTGCTTGCGGGCGCCGGGTTGCTGATGCGCAGCCTGCTCGCGCTGCAGCACGTCGACCTCGGCCTCGATCCGACGAATGTGCTGTTCGCGAACGTTGCCATGCCCAACCAACGCTACAGCACCTCCGAGCAGAAAAAAGCATTCGTGCGCCAGGTCCTGGAACACGTGAGGGCTCTGCCCGGCGTGACCGCTGCCACCGTTACCTCCGGATTGCCCCCTTTCAGCTTTCCCGATAGCGATATCGACATACCCGGCAAGACGCACGCGCAGATCTGGGCAGCCGAATTCGAACTCTCCGACGAAAGCTATTTCAGGGCTTTGGGCCTCTCGCTGATCCGAGGAAGGCTGATTTCCGAGCAGGACGTCGCCTCGGAAGCGCGCGTGGTCGTGATCAATCAGGCCTTCCAGCGCCAATACTTCAAGGATGAAGATCCGATCGGAAAGATGGTCAAGTTCAACGTGCTCGATCGCGTGCCCGATGCGCCTCACGGCGTCTACTTCCAGATCGTCGGAATCGTCTCCGACATGCGCAACAACGGCCTGCGCGAGCCGCCCATGGCCCAGGCGTTCATGCCCTACGCCATCACCGGCATCGGGACGAGCCGCTCCTTCCTCATAAAGACCGCGGTCGATCCGCTGTCGATGATGCCGCAGATCCAGCGCGCCATCTGGGACGTGGACCCCAACGTGGCATTCTCGGAATCGGGCACGCTCGAAAGCTACCTGCACCGCTACGGCTACGCGCAGCCGGAATTCGGGCTGATCACGCTGGGCGCATTCGCTGGGATTGGCCTCGCGCTCGTCATTGTCGGCGTGTTCAGCGTGATGGCCTACTCGGTGTCGCTGCAGACGCACGAGATCGGCGTCCGCATGGCGCTGGGGGCCCAGCAAGGCGATATCCTGCGCATGGTGCTCACGAGAGGTCTCGCGCTGATCGTTGCCGGCATTGCGATCGGCCTCGTGGCGAGTTTCGGCCTCACGCGCTTTCTCTCGAGCCAGATCTGGGGCGTCTCGGCCACCGATCCGTGGACGTTCGTCGCCGTCTCGCTCGTGATCTTACTCGTCGGCCTCGTAGCCTGCGCGATACCGTCGCACACCGCCACGCGCGTCGACCCCATGGTCGCCCTTCGCTACGAGTAGGACGCGATCCGCCTTTCGGGGGCCGGGCAGCCCGGCGTTCCAGTCTCGCATCTGCTGAGACACGGCCTGAGCGCGGGCGAAATTGCAGAGCGACATTTGCCGGGTTGCCTCGTCCAATGGGCCGCAGGTGGGTCCCGGGTCCCCGCGGTTCCTTTTCGGTTGGGAGCGCCTATGCAGGCATTCGGGTGGATCTGGCAGGATGTCCGATTCGGCGCGCGAACGCTGTGGAAAGACCGGCGATTCGCAGCCGTCGCGATCGTCGCGCTGGCGCTGGGAATCGGCGCGGCGACGGTCATGTTCAGCGTCGTTTACGCCGTCCTGATCGCGCCTTTTCCCTACCGCAATACCGACCGCTTCGTCACTTTTTTCATCCACAACACCGCGCGCCCTAAGGGCCAGCGCCGCCTCGGGCTCAGCGTGCCCGAGTTCACCGCTCTCCGCGAGCAGACGCACGTCTTCGAGGACGTCTTCGGCTTCGGCGGCGTCAACGTGCTTTACACCGCGAACGGCGGAAGCGATTTCTTCAACGGCTGCTGGGTCACCGACAACATTTCGAGCGGCCTGGGAATGCAGCCGGAGCTGGGCCGCCCGCTGAGCCCCTCGGATGCCCAGCCGGGCGCGCCGCCTGTCTTCGTGATGACCGACCGGCTGTGGACGAAGCGCTTCAACCGCGACCCGAAAATTGTGGGCACGGTGATGACGCTCAACGGCACGCCGCGCACGCTCATCGAAATCGCGCCGCCGCGCTACGTCATCACCGGCTGCGACATATGGATTCCCACATACACGGGGCACGCTGACATCGTCAACAGCGAGACGGGCAACATGCCCTTGTACCTCGAAACCAGCGAGCACCTGAAGCCGGGCGTCACATTGCAACAGGCGCAGGCCGATGTGGACCTCGCGGTGAGGCACATCGCGACGCTCTTCCCGGACGACTTTCCCAAGCAATTCACGGTGCAGGTCGTATCCGTGGCGGATTACGTAGCCGGCGATTTCAAGGGCATGCTCCTCGCGCTGATGGGCGCGGTGCTGATGCTCCTGCTGATCGCGTGCACCAATATCGCGAACCTTCTGCTGGCCCGCGCGACCGCCCGCGAGAAAGAGATCGCCATCCGCACGTCGCTCGGCGCCAGCCGCGGCCGTCTGATCCGCCAACTCCTCGTCGAAAGCTTCCTGCTCTCCGTGGCCGCCTGCGTTTTTGGCTGTTTCTTGGCCTATTTCGGCGTGAAAGAAGTCGTCGCCATGCTTCCGGTCGACACGTTGACCGAATCGATTTCGATCGAGCTGAATTTTCGGGTGCTGCTGTTTGCGGCGGGCGTCGCCGTGCTGACGACTTTCCTGTGCGGTCTCGCCCCGGCGATTCACGCAGTTCGAGGCCCGCTGCAAGCGCATCTGAGCGGCACGGGCCGGGGCATGAGCGCCGGGGCGCGGCACGGGCGGCTGCGCTCGGTGCTCGTGGTGGGCGAAGTGGCGCTCTCCGTCCTGTTGCTGACGGGCGCGGGGCTGCTGATGCGCAGCCTGCTCAGGTTGCAGCACGTGAATCTCGGGTTCGACCCGAAGAACATCCTCTTCCTGGATATGTCGTTTCCGAATGCGCGCTACGGCACAGCGGAGGAGAAGAGGCATTTCCTCGAGCAAGTGCTGGTTAGGGTCAAGGCGCTGCCGGGAGTGGAAGCGGCGACAGTGACGTTCGGGCTGCCGCCGTTAGGCTCTCCCAGCTCAAATGACATAACGATTCCCGGAAAGACGCATGACCAACCCTGGATTGCCGACTTCGATCTGTGCGATCAGGACTATTTCAAGGTGCTGCGGCTGCCGCTGCTGAAGGGCAGGTTGCTCGAGCAGAAAGATGTGGATTCGGCTGCGCGCGTGATCGTGATCAACCAGACGCTTGCGCGCGCTTATTTCAGCGGTGAAGATCCGATCGGCAAAACGGTGAAATTCAACGCGCTCGACCAAGTGCCCGATGCGCCGCACGATGCGTACTTTCAGATCATCGGCATCGTTCCCGACGCGAAGAACTCGGGGTTGCGGAACGAGACGCAGCCGCAGGCGTTCATGCCGTACAGCATCACGGGAGTCGATACGGCCCGGGCGATCCTGTTGAGAACTGCCGTGGCCCCGCTGTCGCTGCTGCCGGAGATTCGCAGGCAAATCTGGGACGTCGACTCGAACGTGGCGATATCCGAATCGGGCACGCTCGAAAGCTATTTGCAGCGCTACGGGTACGCGCAGCCGGAGTTCAGCCTGATGGCGCTGGGAGCCTTCGCGGTCATCGGGCTGGTGCTGGTGATTGTCGGCGTGTTCAGCGTGATGGCCTATTCCGTTTCGTTGCAGACGCACGAAATCGGCGTGCGCATGGCGCTGGGCGCGCAGCCGAGCGACATTCTGCGGATGGTGCTCAGCCGGGGCACGCGACTCATCATCGTCGGCCTCGCGATCGGCCTCGTGGCCAGCGCGGGCCTGACGCGCTTCTTGTCGAGCGAAATCTGGGGCATCTCGGTCACCGACCCGCTCACGTTCGCCGCGGTCGCTGTGCTGATCCTGGCGGTGGGTCTCGCCGCCTGCGCCGTCCCCTCGCGCGCCGCAACCCAAGTCGACCCCATGGTCGCCCTTCGCTACGAGTAGAAGCTTTCAGGCCATCGGCGTCGCTCGAAATCGTCGAGAGGGGCGGGGAAGTTCAACTGGGCGCAATCCGACTTTGCCCTGAAGCTTTGAGCGCCTCCAAGCGCCGGAGGCGCAATTGTAATTAGCCCGGCACGTAGCGTAGCGGAGTGCCGGGTCCGCCAACGAAAAGCGGCCAGCCCCGGAGGGGCGGTTGACCTCAC
>DATJRU010000105.1:0-41518 GCA_035504455.1 Vulcanimicrobiaceae bacterium | reverse complement strand
AAGAGATTCGCCACGTCGTGCGCCTGGCCGAAGCGGTTGACGACCCCGTCGCGCGGCTGCTCGGACATCCGATTCGTGCCCATGTTGTGCGACGCCGGAAACGGCGGCACGCGCACCGTGCGTTTCGCGCCGACCGCTTTGTAAAGCGCCTCCGCCTGCGCGTAGCCGTGCTCGCGCAACGCCGTATCGTTCGGGTGATCGTCCGAGTGGACGTTCGCAATCGGCGCGCCGAACTTGTCTTTGCGATCCGGATGCAGCGTGATGCGATTCGTCTCGCGCGGCAAATCCTCACCCAGAATCCACAGTCCGGCCAAATTCGCATACTCGTCGATCATCGACGCGCGCTCGCGTCCCCACCCGCCCGGCGCGAGATTCAGCGCGAAGCTCGGCAATCCCTGCGCGAGCAATTCCAGATTATAGCCGCCGACAAATCCGCGCTTCGGATCGAGCCGCGCTTCGTCCATCACGATCGACGACTGCGTGGTCCCGCGGTAAAAGTGCACCGGCTTCTCGAACGCCGCGAAAACCGAGCCACTCGTATGCCGCATGTAATTGCAGCCAACCTGCCCGGAAGAATTCGCAAGCCCCTGCGGAAATTGATCCGAAGCCGAATTGAGCAGCAACCGCGGGCTTTCGATGGAATTGGCGGCGACCGCGACGGCGCGCGCCTTCTGCCGCTGCAATGCGCCACTCGGATCCGCGTAAACTACGCCCGTGACTCTACCCGCCGAACCGTGCTCGATTCGCAGCACCTGCGCCTCGCTGCGCACTTCGCATTTCCCCGTGGCTTCGGCGGCGGGAATCTCGGTGTACAGCGTCGACCACTTCGCGCCGAACGTGCAGCCCTGGCAACAGAATCCGGCCTGCTGGCACCCGGCGCGGCCCGCGCGCGGTGCGGAATTGATGGCCATCTTCGTGGCCTGGAATTTCGTGTAGCCCAGCTTTTTCGCCCCGGCGAAAAGCACCTTGCCGTTGTTGTTGATCGGCAGCGACGGCATATCGTGCGTCCCGCTGACGCCCATCTTCAGCTCGGCGCGGTCGTAGTAGGGCGCAAGTTCGTCGAGGCCGATCGGCCAATCCATCAGATTCGCGCCGGAAACGGCCCCATACCGCGTGCGTATCTTGAACTCATGCTCCTGGAAACGCAGCGCGCACCCCGCCCAGTGCACGGTCGTCCCGCCGACGAGCTTGCACGTCCACACGGGAAGATCGGGCGAGGTCTTCGCGACGGACCACGTGCCCGAAGTCGTGCGCGGATCGAACCAGGAGAAAAGGTTGAACATCGCGATTTCGTCGTTCCGGAAGTCGCCGATCTCGATGCGTTTCCCCGCTTCGAGCACCACGACAGGCACGCCCTTTTGCGCGAGTTCGTTGGCGAGCGTCCCGCCGCCCGCGCCCGAGCCGATGATCACGATAACGCCGGAGTCGTTGAGATCGAAAGTTGCGGGCATATCAGTTGTCGCGAACGGCAGCGAGGCGCGGACGCGTCATAGCCAATCCAAATCGTTAAAGCCGCGATGGAGATATCCGCCGAGCGCGGAAGAAGGCCCTTGGTAACCGAACTTTGCCCAGGTGTCCGGCTGATTGTAGAGCGGCGTGATCGTCTCGCCGTAGACTTTGGCGAAAAACGCGCCGCCCTCGATCTTGCGGATCGCGGCCACGCGGACGCTTTCATCGCTGGTGCGCGCGTAGATTTGGCCTCCGCTCGCTTTCGTCGTCGCATCGAGCTGCGCGATGCCATCCATAAGCAGTTGCTTGGCCGCCAACGTGCTCTTTGCCTCAGCGAGGAGCGGCGCGATGGCTTTGTCGTACGCCGAATCGGGAAGCCGGTCGTGCGGGAAAAGGTCGCGCGTAAATCGCAGCAGCGCGCGCGCCTGTTCAGCGTCGAGCGCCTCGGAATCGGGCGCAGCCGCCGCGGCCGAATCCGCCAACAGTGCTTTCCCGGCGACGGCGGCCGCCGCGAGCGTAGTTGCGCCGCGTGCGATAAACACCCGTCGCGTGAGTTTGCCGGCCCAATCGAGCAGCTTCATCGCATCCCTCGCGTCGAACGATGATCCCTACGGCAAGCTGAAGACGACGATCGAATTTCCCGGCGCCGCCTCCACGTACTGCTTGCCGTCCACCGAATACGTGATCGGATTGGCCCGCACGGAATTGCCGAGCTGAATGTGCCACAGCGGCTCGCCCGACTCGGCATTCAGCGCGAAGAAATTCCCGCCCGCGTCGGCGCAGAAAACGAGATTGCCCGCCGTCACCAGCGTGCCCGTCCAGCTATCGCCGACCATCTTGAATTGCCACTTCAGTTTTCCCGAAGTGCCTTCGAGCGCCCGAATCGCGCTGTACGCCGCATCGCCAAGCACAACCTTCTGTCCGCCGCCGCCGCCGATATCGCGCGGATTATTCGGCTCCATCTCAGGATGGCCCTTGAAGTAATAAGCTCCCTGCTCGCGCGTGTCGACGTAAAACAGTCCCGTGAGCGGGCTGTAGGACGAGCTCGTCCAGTTCACCGATCCCGTGATGCTCGGATAAATCAGGTTGCCCTTGGACGTCGGCTGATTGTCCGGCAGCTCGATCGGGCGGCCCTCGGCGTCGAGCCCCTTCGCCCACGTCTGCTTGGCGTAGGCCGCTCCAGCGATGAATTTGCCGGTCTCGCGGTCGAGCACGTAGTAGAAGGCGTTGCGATCCGCCTGCGCCACCACCTTGCGCATTTTGCCGTCGATCGTCGCGTCGAAAAGAATCGGAGGCTCGGCCGCGTCCCAATCGTGCGTTTCGTGCGGCGAGAACTGGAAGTACCATTTCATCTTCCCGGTATCGGCGTCGATCGCCAGCAGCGAGCAGGAATAAAGATTGTCGCCCTTGCGCGCATCGCCATTCCAGTCGGGAGCAGGATTGCCGGTGCCCCAAAAAAGAGTGTTCGTTTCGGGATCGTACGCGCCGGTGTTCCAGGTCGTCGCGCCGCCGTACTTGTAGCTGTCTCCTTCCCACGTCTCGACGCCGGGCTCGCCGGTAGTGGGAATCGTGTAGAGCCGCCAGAGGCGATGTCCATCCTTCGCGTCGTAGGCGTCGATGTATCCGCGGAGGCCGCCTTCGCCGCCGCCCATGCCAACGATAATCTTGCCGTTGATCGCCAGCGGCGCTTGCGTGATAGCCACGGACTCCTTGTTGTTGCCGACCACCACGTTCCATTTCACCGCGCCGGTTTTTGCGTCGAGGGCCACCAGATGCGCGTCGATCGTCGCGACGTACACGGTATCGTCCAGGATCGCGATGCCGCGATTCGTCGGGAAAAGGCCGATCGTGAGCAGGTCCGGAGGCAACTTGGCGGTCCACCGCCAGACCGGTTTTCCGGTGTGCACATCGAGCGCGGTGACGGTCGTCGGAGGCTCGGTGACGTACATGATGCCGTCGGCCACGATCGGCGACGATTCGAAGATGCCCGTGTGGCGAAGCTGGTACATCCACTCAACCTTGAGATCTTTCACGTTGGCGGTGTTGACCTGTTTCAGCTCGGAAAATCGCTGCGACGCGTAGTTGCCGCCGTAGGTGAGCCAATCCTGCGGATGGCTCGCCGAGTGAACGATGTCTTCGTAGGTGATGCCCTGCGCCCACGTTCCAACGGCCAGCGCCAGCGCGAGCAACCCAAAACCGCAATAGATAAATCGGCTCGTTTTCATCGGGCGGCTCCCAGGCCCGCGAGGTACGCGACCAGGTCGTTCAGTTGCGTCTCGGTGAGCTTGTCTTTGTAGCTCGGCATGAAACTCTTGTCCGGCAGCACTTCGATTTTCGCCGCATTCATTTTTTCGACCGAGCGAATTTGCCCCTTGGCGTCGCGAAGCTGCAGCGTGAACGAGTCCTCGTCGACCCGCGTGCCTTCGATCACTTTCCCGTCCTTCAAAGTGACGCGGTACATCGTATACGACGGGTAGTTCGAGCGTTCCTGAAGATTCGCGTCCGTCTGGGGAAGATTCGCGCCTGGATCGAGCAACACGTCGTGGAGAAAACCGGCGCTGCGAACTCCGCCCACGCCGCTGAGATCGGGCCCCAAATCCCCGCCCTGGCCGTCGATCATGTGGCAGCTCGAGCAACCATTTGCTTCGTAGACTTCCTTGCCCTTCGCGGGATCGCCGGTCACCACGCCGCCGCCCGTTTCGCTGAACGAAGTGACGTAGTTCGCCAGCAGCCATATTTTCTGGTCGCCCAGGCTCGAGAAGTTTGGCATTCCCGAGCCGATCGCGCCGCCCGTGGCGATGATCGTGAAAATGCCTTCAGGCCCAAGCTGCTTGCCGACGTTGCGAATGTTGGGCCCGTTGGCGCCGCTGCCGTCGATCCCGTGGCATCCGGCGCAAGTCCCTTCGAAAAGCGTTTTCCCCTCGGCGAGGCTTTCGGCTGTCGGCGCAGGATGCGGCGAGTGCGGCGGCGCTGCGGGTGGCCCTTGCGCCAGTATCGATGGAGTCCAAGCAAGAAATGCGAGCGCGGACAGAACAATCCACGGAAATCTAGGATGTGCAGTCATTCTCCCCCCCAATCAAACCATGCTAGGTAATACGAGCGAGCCGCGAGTGTCAAGACGTGTCGGGTCGTTCGATTCCCTACTGACGGAGGAGAAGGAAGGAGTTACCCGGCAGCGCGAGGGACCTTGCTGTTCGTGTGCGACGGAAAACCACGCGCGCTACGCGACCAGCCGCGAACGGCCGGCCGTGACATGAAACTGTCCCTAAAGACGACCGAGAACAAACATCACAAGCAGCACCAGCCATACCAGGCCGACGGCGCCATTCGGATAGGAGCCCCAATGCTTGCTGCGCGGCCAGGCGGGAAGGCTTGCTGCCAAAGTAAAAAGGAGAACAGTCCCAAGTATGAACCACATGGCCCTTAATTCCCTTCCGCTGGGAATCAAAGGATAACCGCCGGTGTCGGCTTATGCCATCAGGTGAAAAGCTTAAAAGACCTAGGGTGATTGCATTACTACCAAAGTTTAGCGGCGACTCGGCATTCACGTTGGAGTTGCGGTCGCTTCGGCACGGCTGGATACTAAGGTTTTGGCTATTCCCTTGGAATTCGCGCAGAAAGGCTCGCTGTGACTCGCCGATTCGGCCGCACTTTTCTTCTTCTCGCCTGCACGCTCGCTCTGCCTTTGGCGAAAGCGCGTGCGGCGGAGCCCCCCGGGCCCATTCGAGTGGAGGTCGACGCGACGCAGGCGCCGCAGAAAATCCTGCACGCGCGCCTGCAAATGCCGGTGAAGGCTGGCCCGCTCGTCCTTTATTATCCCGAATGGATTCCGGGCGAACACATGCCCGACGGGCCGATCGACGAGGTTGCCGGCCTAAAATTTACCGGCAACGGCAAGGCCATCCCCTGGCGGCGCGACCTGCTGGACCAGTTCGCGTTTCATCTCGACATCCCCAGCGACGTAAGCACGCTCGACATCGCTCTTGATTTTCTGCTTTCCGCGCCCACCACCGGATACTCGGCGGGCGCTTCCGCCACGGCGTATCTCGACGTCATTAGCTGGAACCAGGTGGTCCTCTACCCGCAGGGCTTTCCGGTGCGCGACTTAACCTACCTACCCAGCCTGCGTTTGCCCGCAGGGTGGAAATTCGGCACAGCTCTGCCGGGCGCGAAGGTGGACGGCGACACGGTCAGCTTTTCTCCCGTGCCGCTCAATACTCTGGTCGATTCGCCCGTGCTCGCGGGACTCAACTTCCGCGTGATCGAGCTGACGCCCGGCCAGCAGCCCTCGAACGAAATCGATATCGCCGCCGACGCTGCCTCCGAACTTGCGATGACGCCCGAAACCGAAACGCATTTCCGCCGGCTGATCGCCGAGACGGGCGCCCTTTTCGGCGTCCGCCACTACCGCGACTATCACTTTCTGCTCACGCTCAGCGACGATGTGGCCCACTTCGGCCTCGAACACCATGAATCGAGCGACGACCGCAGCGACGCGCGCAGCTTGATCGACGACGAAGAACTGATCGATTTCGCCGACCTCCTGCCCCACGAGTTCGTTCATTCATGGAACGGAAAATATCGCCGCCCCGCGGATCTCGCCACGCCCGATTATCACGAGCCCATGAAGGACGATCTGCTGTGGGTCTACGAAGGCCTCACCGAGTATCTCGGTGAAGTCCTCACGGCGCGCAGCGGCCTGCGCAACATGCAGCAGTCACGCGAGGATCTCGCGCGCATCGCCACCGAAATCGGCGGCAGCCCCGGCCGCACCTGGCGTCCTTTGCAGGACACGGCTGATTCCGCTCCCATTCTCTACGACTCTGACACGGACTGGGAGAACTGGCGCCGCGGAACCGACTTTTACGAAGAGGGCGAACTCCTGTGGCTCGACGTCGACACCACAATCCGCCGCCTGACCGACGACAAGAAATCCATCAACGACTTCTGCCGGATCTTCTATGCCGGGCCTGGCGGCGAACCCGCGCTCAAAACGTACACGTTTGACGACCTCGTCGCGGCGCTCAACGAACTCGCTCCGTACGACTGGGCGGGCTTTCTGCGCGAGCGCCTCGATTCGGTGGCGCCGGATACGCCAGCAGAGGCTCTGCGCAACGCCGGCTGGAAAATTGTCTTCAACGATCAGCCCAACGAGATCGAGCAGGTGAAAGACGACGTGCACCATCACGTGACGCTTCCCTTTTCGATCGGGCTGACCTTGAACGAAGACGGCACCGTCCTCGACGTTCTCTACGGCGGCCCCGCGTACAAGGCCGGCATCGGTCCCGGCATGAAAATCACGGCCGTGAACGGCCAGCAGTATTCACCGGATACGCTGAAAGAGGCGATTGACGACGCTGCGTCGGACTCGTCTCCGATCCGGCTGATCGTAGCCAACGGCGCGGAGGTCGATGCGCACCAGATCGATTATCACGGCGGCCCGCGATATCCGCATCTCGAGCGCGATTCGAGCCACCCGGACTACCTCAGCGAAATCTTCCACCGCCAGGCGCAGTGAATCATGAAGGCCAGTGACAAAAGTCCAGCGAGTCCCATGACAAAAGTCATTGCCCATCCGTAGTTTCCCGATATTGACACTCCGCGATCCAGGGTGAGATCGTCGCCTCCAAACTAATTCCCTCGGAGGGCAGATGCAGCCATCGAGGAGACACTGTCTCTGTGCATCGCTCGCGCTGTTGCTCTGCCTCGTCGCGCCGCGAACGCATGCGGAGACCCTGACCATCGCCAGTTCGCCCTCGGGCGCAACCGTCGAAATCGACGGCATCGTCGCCGGTACCACGCCCTACGAAACGGACTTCCCCGGCGGCTACTTCCATAAGACTCACACGGCCTTCGGAACGCGCCTCGAGCACTCCATGATCGTTCGTGTCTCCAAAGACGGTTATCTCTCGCAGCAGATCACGCTCACGAACGGACCGTTCGAATGGGTAGCCCTCACCGGCCGGCATCGCGGCAATTATTTCCTGCTGAAGTCGAATCGTTTCGATGTGAAGCTCGATCCAGTCTCTTATCGCTCGCACGAATCCGCGGATGCCGCTCCGGAAGATGGCCCGATGCGCCCGGCCCGCTCCGCATTCAAGTCGGAAGCTCTGCCCGAACAGGCCGATACTCACATTTCCGCCGGCGAGATCGCCGTTTCGTCCGATCCGGCCGGCGCCGAAATCTATGTCGACGGCAAATTCGTCGGCCAGACGCCCTCGACGATCGAACTTCCCGCCGGCTCCCATCACGTCGAAGTGAAATCGCCCGGCCACCAGGAATGGGCGCGCGACCTCGATGTGTTGAAGGGCAGCCAACTCACCCTCCACCCCGTCCTTGAAGCCTCGCCCTAGGTCGCACGCGGTCGCCGGCGCGCCCGAAGCTATCATCACCGCACAACCGCCAGAATGGACGTTGACATCTCCGCGCATACCTTCTGTAATTGAATTTCTCCGACACATGCGCGTTTCCTTTCGATTTCGCTCGCGACAGCTCCCCGGATGAGCCAGCCTCGGCAGGCGGGATCGAAACGCTTCGCGCTTCTCGTGGCCCTCGGCATCTTCCTGAGCCGCATCGCGGGCCTCGTTCGCGACCGCGTCTTCGCGCACTACTTCGGAATTTCCAACGTGGCGGACGCCTTCAAGGCGGCTCTGCGCATTCCCAATTTCCTGCAGAATCTCTTCGGCGAAGGAGTCCTCTCGGCTTCGTTCATTCCGGTATACGCGAGCCTGCTCGCACGGGGCGATAAGGAAGAGGCTCGCCGCACGGCCGGAGCGGTTGCGGCGCTCCTCGCGCTCACCGCTTCCGTGCTCGTTCTGGTCGGCGTCCTCGCCACGCCCTACCTGATCGACCTGATCGCGCCCGGATTTCACGGAGAGACCCGCGTGCTCGCAATTCGCATCGTGCGCATTCTCTTTCCGGGAGTCGGGCTGCTTGTCCTCTCCGCCTGGTGCCTGGGAATTCTCAATAGCCATCACCGCTTTTTCATCTCTTACAGCGCGCCCGTGATCTGGAACGCCGCGATGATCGCCACAATGGTGGGCTGGGGCCACAACTCGCAGGACCGGCTGGCGATCATCCTCGCGTGGGGTTCGGTCGCGGGAAGCGCGCTGCAGGTAGCCGTCCAGCTCCCCTCGGTGCTGCGGCTGCTGGGCGGGCTGCGCCTTTCGCTTGGCTACCACGCAAAAAACGTGCAGACGGTGGTGCACAATTTCGGCCCGGTATTCGTCAGCCGCGGCGTGGTGCAGATCAGCGCCTACGTCGATACGTGGCTGGCAAGCTGGCTTTCCACCGGCGCCCTGGCCTCGCTCACCTACGCGCAGACGCTCTATCTCCTTCCCGTGAGCCTCTTCGGCATGTCCGTCTCGGCGGCGGAGCTTCCGCAAATGTCGGGAGCGGTCGGCGCCGAAAGCAACGCGGGCGAAGTGCTGCGCGGCCGCCTCAATTCCGGGCTGCGCCAGATCGCCTTTCTCGTCGTGCCGTCGGCGATCGCTTTCCTCGCGCTCGGCGATGTGATCGTCGCGGCGATTTACCGCTCCGGGCGCTTCACGCAGCAGGACGTGATCTACGTCTGGGGAATCCTGGCGGGCGCCGCGGTGGGTCTGCTTGCATCGACGCTCGGCCGCCTCTATTCCTCGACGTACTACGCGCTGCTCGATACGCGCACGCCGCTGAATTACGCGGTGATTCGAGTCGTGCTCACCACCGTTCTCGGCTATCTCTGCTCGTTTCCTCTTCCGCGAATTCTCGGAGTCGATCCGCGATGGGGTGTGGCTGGATTGACCGTCTCAGCGGGAATGGCGTCCTGGGTCGAGTTCACGCTACTGCGGCGAACTCTCAATCGCCGCATCGGCTCGACCGGGCTGCGTCCGGAGTTTCTCGCGAAGGTGTGGGGAGCAGCGATTGCCGCAGGCGCGGCAGGGTGGGCGATTCATCGTGCGCTAGGGACGCACCACCGGCCCATTCTCGTGGCGATCCTCGTATTGCTTCCGTACGGCGGGCTCTACTTCGCGCTCACTGGATTGCTTGGCGTTGCCGAGGCGCGTCTGTTTTTCGGCCGGGCGATCAGCCGGATGCGCGGAGCATGACCCGCGCCCGCGCTCGTCACTCAAACGCTCAGCGCTAACCGACCTTTTCAGCCTCTTCCGCTTCCGGAAGCGCATCCATCGGCTGCCGTGCCGGCGCTCCATCCGGCGCCGCGCGCAAATATTGCGCCGGCCAAGAAATGCGCTGCCCTGCTTCGCGCGCCGCGGCCAGCGGCCAGTAAGGATCGCGTAAAAACTCGCGCGCAATCAGCACCGCGTCCGCCTTCCCTTCGCTGACGATCCGCTCGGCCTGCTCCCGCTCTGTGATCATGCCCACCGCGCCCGTAAGCACGCCCGCTCTCTCGCGAATCGCCGCCGCGAACGGCACCTGGTAGCCCGGCCCCACCGGAATCTTCGCCCACGGCACCATGCCGCCCGACGAACAGTCGATCAAATCGACGCCCAGCGGCTTGATTTGCTTCGCCAGCTCAACCGATTGTTCGAGATCCCATCCGCCCTCCACCCAATCGGTGCTGGAGATTCGCACGAAAAGCGGCAACCGCTCCGGCCAAACTTCGCGCACTGCGCTGACGACTTCGCGCAAGAGTCGCGTCCGCTTTTCGAATGATCCGCCGTACGCGTCCGTGCGCTGGTTCGCCAGCGGAGACAGAAACTCGTGAATCAGATACCCATGCGCGCCGTGAATCTCGATCACCTGAAATCCGGCTTCGAGCGCGCGCACCGCTGCATTTGCGAAGGCCCGCACCACCGCTTGAATTCCGCGCTCGTCCAGTTCCGCCGGCACGGCGTAGCTCGGATCGAAAGCAATCGCGCTCGGCGCAACCGGGGTCCATCCGCCCTCGGATTTCGGCACCGCTCCGCCCGGCTGATCCCAGGGACGCCGCGTGCTTCCCTTGCGCCCGGCGTGCGCGAGTTGCATTCCCGGCGCCGCGCCCTGGCCGCGGACGAACCGCGTGATCCGCGACAATATCTCGACATGCTCGTTCTTCCAGATTCCCAAATCCCACGGGCTGATCCGCCCTTCGGGCGTCACCGCCGTCGCTTCCGTCAGCACCAGCGCGGCTCCGCCCACCGCGCGGCTGCCCAGGTGGACCAGATGCCAGTCGCTCGCGAAGCCGTCTTCGCTCGAGTACTCGCACATCGGCGAGACGAAAATGCGATGCGCGAACGTGACGTCACGAATCTTGAGCGGGCTGAAGAGAGACATCGAAAGGGCTCCTGGAAAAATCTAAGCATAGGCGAGGCGAAGATCGGGACAAAAAATCAATCGTCGCGGCGATGCTTGGTCAAATGCTTATGATCGGCGACGGGGTCGACGAGTCGCAGCACGTGCACGCCTGCCTGCGCGTCGAAACGGTACATCAGGACGGCGTCCGCCGCACGATCCTCGCTCGCAAGTTCGAGTTCGGGATTGTCGATGACGATGTCGCCGTTGTTCTTGATGCGAAACTCGCTGCCCACCTGCAATACGATCCTCGTTGAATTCGACTCGGCCTTCATCATCGCCTCCGCAGTCTTGCGCTGCCCCAAGCCACCTCGCGCTTTGGATGTGCCGGGCCTCGCGGAAGTCGCAAATAGAATCGGCAGCCGAGGGATCGCCTTGATCTCGCCGGAAAACGAATCGCCTCGACCGAGGGACGGCCGTTCTTAGAATTTGAGGACGAGCCCGGCGGAAACCTTCGGGCTGTACTGGCCGGTGCTGAAATACCGCGTTCCGATCATGTCTCCCGCCAGCCGTATGGCCCACCGTTGGTTTCGGAGGTTGAGGTCCACGCCGGCGCCCGTTTCAAAGGCAAACGCAGCGTGGTCGCCGAACGCTGTCTGCGGCAGAAAATTCGAATATCCCACCAGGCCGTGGGCCCACACTTCGATGCCGCGCGGCCCAAGCCAGCGAACTCGCCCGCCGCCCGCCGCCATTACGAATTTCGTCGTGCAGGTGGGCGCGGAGCCGAATGTGCCGACAACCTCTCCGTCCGGGGCATACCATTTCCCGCCAGGGTACCAAACGGCGCTCACGTTCACGCCGTTCATATCATTCGTGAGCTTTGGCTCGGCATAAAAACGGAAAAAAGTGTAACCGAAGTAAATCTGGATATCGTACGTCTGAAAAACGCTCTGTACCGGCGCGGGAGCTGGGGCTGGTTCGGGCAGCGCCGGTTGTGTCAGCAATGGAGTCGGCGTTGCTGACGCCGCATACAGGGTATTCGTATCGGTTGTGGCCGTGGCCGGCTCAAAGTTCGTGAGCATCGTGCTGGCCGGCGCTCCGGAACTGGTCTGGGCCCCCGCACTTAGCGCGCACAAAAGCAAGGCCCCCAGGACAGACCCCAAATATCTCATCGCCTATCTCCCCTTAAAGCGTCCCCACCGCCTCTGCAACCCCCTCTAATTTGAATGAGAACTGCCTAGCATGTCCACTCAAAATTGGACGCCGCACGAAAAACAGATACCTGCTGGTGAAGATTTGCCACTCGCCGCTCGGTCGAAAACGTGTGCAAAACCGCTCGCCCGCCCTTTGGAGAAAATCGGAGGAACGGCGCCGCTGCGTGTATGCTAAAATCGGCTCGGCTGTCTTCGCTGCCGGAAACGTGCGTCGGATGTATGTGATCCGCACGTAGTTAGAGGTTCAAACTATGGGTAAGCCCAAGGCTTGGGATGCCGATCGAGCCTCCACTCTCATCAAGGAACAGGAATCCGTTCCTGGGGCCCTGCTCCCGATTTTGCATACATTGCAGGACGAGTTCGGCTATATCGACAAAGCGGCGATTCCCATGATCGCGGACGCGCTCAATTTGTCTCACGCCGAAGTGCACGGCGTGATCAGCTTCTACCACGATTTTCGCCACGCGCCTGCCGGCAAGCACGTCCTCAAGATGTGCCGCGCCGAAGCATGCCAGTCGATGGGCTGCGAGGGCACGATTCGCCACGTCGAAGAGCGCCTCGGAGTTCGACTCGGCGAGACGACGGGAGACCGTAGTTTTACGGTCGATGCGGTCTATTGCCTCGGCAATTGCGCTCTCTCCCCTGCCGTGATGCTCGACGGCAAGCTCTATGGCCGCGTCTCACGTGAAGTGGCCGACTTCCTCATCGACAGCGCCCAGAGGCACGCATGAGCGTGAAAGTCTACATTCCGTGCGACGCCGCGGCGGTTTCCGTCGGCGCGGACGCTGTCGCTAAATCGGTCGCCGCGGAGATCGCATCGCGGCGGCTGAATGTGACCATCGTTCGCAATGGCTCCCGCGGGATGTTCTGGCTCGAACCGCTCGTCGAGGTCGAAACGCCCCAGGGCCGCATCGCCTACGGACCCGTGTCGGTGGATTCCGTCGCGAGCCTTTTCGACGCAGGTTTTCTCGAAGGAAAGACTCACCCGCTCTGCCTCGGCCCGACCGAAGAAATCCCGTTTCTCAAGAATCAGGAGCGGCTCACCTTCGCGCGCTGCGGGATCACCGATCCTTTGTCGCTTTCGGATTACATGAGTCACGGCGGCTACCGCGGCCTCGAACGCGCCCTGAAGCTTTCACCCGAAGCGATCGTGGAAGAAGTCACGGTTTCCGGGCTTCGCGGACGCGGCGGCGCCGGATTCCCCACTGGAATCAAGTGGCGCACAGTTTTGAACACGCAGGCCGATCGGAAATACATCGTCTGCAACGCAGACGAGGGCGACAGCGGCACCTACGCCGACCGCATGATCATGGAAGGCGACCCCTTCGTGCTGATCGAAGGGATGACGATCGCCGGCATCGCCGTCGGCGCCACCAGCGGCTACATCTACGTGCGCTCGGAATATCCGCACGCGTTTCGTGCGCTCAAGCGCGCCATCGCCATCGCGTACGACAAAGGCTACCTCGGCGAAAATGTCGCCGGAAGCGGCAAGCGATTCGATCTCGACGTTCGCCTCGGTGCGGGCGCCTACATTTGTGGCGAGGAAACTTCGCTCCTCGAAAGCCTTGAAGGCAAGCGCGGCCAGATTCGTTTCAAGCCGCCGCTGCCCGCGATCGAAGGGCTCTTCGGCAAGCCCACGGTGATCAACAACGTGATCTCCCTTTCCAGCGTGCCGATCATCCTCGACAAGGGCGGCGAGTATTACAAGAACTTCGGCATGGGCAAATCGCGCGGCACTTTGACGATCCAGCTTGCGGGCAATATCAAGCGCGGCGGCCTTGTCGAAAAAGCCTTCGGCCTCAGCCTCCGTGAGGCGATTTACGATTTCGGCGGCGGCACGGCTTCGGGCCGTCCGCTGCGCGCGGTGCAAGTCGGCGGTCCGCTCGGAGCCTACTTCCCCGAATCGTTGCTCGATACGCCGCTCGATTACGAGGCGTTCGCGGAACGCAAGGGCATGCTCGGTCACGGCGGAGTCGTCGTTTTCGACGATACGGTCGACCTGGCGCACCAGGCGCGTTTCGCGATGGAGTTCTGCGCCGTCGAAAGCTGCGGGAAATGCACGCCCTGCCGCGTCGGCTCGACGCGCGGCGTCGAAGTGATCGACCGCATCATCGCCGACCAGAACCGCGCGGAAAATCTCGAGTTGCTCGACGACCTCTGCGCTGTGCTGACCGATGGCTCGCTGTGCGCGCTTGGCGGCTTGATTCCCTACCCCGTGCAAAGCGCGATCCGTCATTTCCCCGAAGATTTTCATAAGCCGGCTCCCTCGCCGGATAATGGGTCGGGCAAGGTTTCAGCCAACGTGCCCGGCAAAGTTGAGGAGACACGACCATGGCACTGATTCCAGAAATCGATTACGGCACGCCGAAGCGCACTTCCGGCACGGCGGTGACGCTCGAGATCGACGGCAAGTCCGTCACCGTGCCGGCAGGCACGTCGGTAATGCGCGCTGCGGCTGAGGCGGGCGTTCAAATACCCAAGCTGTGCGCGAGCGACAATCTCGAGCCCTTCGGCTCTTGCCGCCTCTGCCTCGTCGAAGTCGATGGGCGTCGCGGCACGCCTGCTTCCTGCACCACTTTGGTCGACCAGGGCATGAAGGTAAAGACAAACACCCCAAGGCTCGCCAAGCTTCGCCGCGGCGTGATGGAACTCTACGCTTCCGATTTCCCGCTGGAAACGCTCAACGACGGCGTCAGCTCCGAATTTCAGGAAATGGCGGTCGCGGTTGGCCTCGGACCCGTTCGCTACGGCCACTCCGGCAAGAATCACCTGCACGCCGAAAAGGACGAATCGAATCCCTATTTCACCTTCGATCCCGCGAAGTGCATCGTCTGCTCCCGCTGCGTTCGCGCCTGCGACGAAGTCCAAGGCACTCTCGCTCTCACCATCGACGGCCGCGGCTTCGCTTCCCACGTGTCGGCCGGCGACAAGCTCTTCGTCGAATCCGAATGCGTTTCCTGCGGCGCCTGCGTGCAGGCCTGCCCCACGAACAGCCTCCTCGAAAAGACGGTCATCGCAAAGGGCCAGCCGGATCGCAGCGTCGTGACCACTTGCGCCTACTGCGGCGTCGGTTGTTCCTTCAAGGCTGAATTGCAGAATGACGAAGTCGTCCGCATGTTGCCCTTCAAGGACGGCATGGCTAACCACGGCCACTCCTGCGTGAAGGGCCGCTTCGCCTGGGGCTACACCACTCACAAAGACCGCATCACCAAGCCCATGATTCGCGCCAAGTACACCGACCCGTGGCGCGAAGTCAGTTGGGAAGAGGCCATCGGCTACGCCGCCAGCGAATTCAAGCGCATCCAGGCGAAATACGGCCGCGATTCCATCGGCGGCATTACCTCTTCGCGCTGCACCAACGAGGAAACCTACCTCGTCCAGAAGATGATTCGCGCTGCCTTCGGCAACAACAACACGGACACCTGCGCGCGTGTCTGCCACTCACCAACGGGCTACGGCCTCAAGACCACCTTCGGCACCTCCGCCGGCACGCAGGATTTCGACTCCGTGGAAGCAGCCGACGTCGTCATGATCATCGGCGCCAACCCGACGGACGCGCACCCGGTGTTCGCCTCGCAAATGAAGCGCCGCTTGCGTGACGGCGCGCGCCTGATCATCGTCGATCCGCGCCGCATCGATCTCGTGAAGTCGCCGCACATCAAGGCGGACTATCACCTCCCGTTGCTTCCCGGCACCAACGTCGCGATCATCGACGCTCTCGCGCACGTGATCGTCACCGAGGGCCTGGTCAACGAAGCCTTCGTAAAAGAACGCTGCGACCTCGAAGCCTTCCAGCTCTGGCGCAATTTCATCGCCCAGGAAAAGAATTCGCCCGAGGCCCTCGAACACGTCACCGGCGTTCCTGCCGCGGACGTTCGCGGAGCCGCGCGCCTCTACGCTACCGGCGGAAACGCCGCGATCTACTACGGCCTCGGCGTCACCGAGCACAGCCAGGGCTCCACGATGGTCATGGGCATGGCCAACCTCGCGATGGCCACCGGCAACATCGGCAAGAAGGGCGTCGGCATCAATCCCCTGCGCGGGCAGAACAACGTGCAAGGCTCCTGCGATATGGGCTCGTTCCCGCACGAATTCCCCGGCTACCGCCACGTCTCCGATAACCTCGTCCGCCAGTCGTTCGAGGCCGCCTGGAACGTCCCGCTCCAGTCCGAGCCCGGCCTGCGCATTCCCAACATGATTGACGCCGCGCTCGACGGCACCTTCAAGGGCCTCTACGTCCAGGGCGAAGATATCGTCCAGTCCGATCCTGGCACGCAGCACATTTCCTCGGGCCTCGCGGCGATGGAGTGCGTCGTCGTGCAAGATCTCTTCCTCAACGAAACGGCCAGCTACGCGCACGTCTTTCTGCCCGGCTCGTCGTTCCTCGAAAAGGACGGCACCTTCACCAACGCCGAGCGCCGCATCAGCCGCGTCCGCAAGGCCATCGAGCCCGTGGCCGGCAAAGCCGACTGGGAGGCGACCATCGCCCTCTCCGAAGCGCTCGGCTATCCGATGCACTACAATCACCCGTCCGAAATCATGGACGAGATCGCGCGCCTCACTCCCACTTTCGCCGGCGTCACCTACGAAAAGATCGATCGCCTCGGCAGCATCCAGTGGCCTTGCAACGAGAAGGCGCCCGAGGGCACGCCCGTGATGCACATCGGCGGCTTCGTGCGCGGCAAGGGAAAATTCGTCATCACCGAGTTCATTCCGACCGACGAGCGCACCACCGGCCGCTTCCCATTGATCCTCACCACCGGCCGCATTCTTTCCCAGTACAACGTCGGAGCCCAGACCCGCCGCACCGACAACAACGTCTGGCACGACATGGACGTGCTCGAAATTCACCCGTCGGACGCCGAAAACCGCGGCATCAAGGACGGCGACCTCGTCTCGCTCGCCAGCCGCGCGGGCGACATCACTCTCCCGGCGCGCATTTCCGAGCGCATGCAGCCCGGCGTCGTCTACACCACCTTCCACCATGCGATGACCGGCGCGAACGTCGTCACCACCGATTACTCCGACTGGGCCACCAACTGCCCCGAATACAAGGTCACCGCCGTGCAGGTCCAGCTCGCGCGCCACATCTCCGAGTGGCAGGAGAACTATCAGGAGACCCGCCGCATCACCACGCGCATCGAGCGCGAAACGGCGGCCAACGACTAAGCGATGGAACCCGAGCGCATGGTCCACATGGCGAATCAGATCGCCTCCTTTTTCGCTTCGTATCCGAGGGACGAAGCCGTGGCCGGCGTTACCACCCACCTGCGGCAATTTTGGGAGCCGCGTATGCGCAGACAGATCATCGAATATGTGGCCCAGGGCGGCGGCGGCCTCAACGAACTCGCCCTGGAAGCTGTGAAGCACCTGCAGTAAGCGCGTCGCGAGAACCCGCTCTCGCATCTTCACGCGCCCGGCCCTTTGCGGTTACACTTACCCGCGCCCAGCTCCACCGGACAAACGAAAGGCGGCCCTCATGGCGACCGCTTCGGCGGAAAGCACTGCATCGCAGAACCGGCACTTCGTTACCATCGTCGCGGCTGTTTCCGCTCTCGCCGGCCTCCTCTTCGGCTACGACACCGGCGTCATCTCCGGCGCCATTCTTTTCGTTCAGGACGATTTCCATCTCTCCACGTTTCAGGAGGAGACCGTCGTCAGCGCCGTCCTGCTCGGGGCCATGATCGGCGCAGCCTTCGGCGGCCGTCTCGCCGATCGCTTCGGCCGCCGCGCGGTTCTCATCCAGGTGGCGCTGCTCTTCATCCTCGGCGCGATGGGAACGGCCTTCGCTCCGGGCACCATGTGGCTGGCCGTGGGCCGCGTCGTCGTCGGAATCGCCATCGGCATCGCCTCGTTCACCGCGCCTCTCTACATTTCCGAAATCTCGCCCGCCGACGTACGCGGCAAGCTCGTCTCGCTCAACCAGCTCATGATCACCATCGGCATCGTCTGCTCGTATCTCGCGGACTATGAGCTCAGCGACGCGCGCGGCTGGCGCTGGATGTTCGGCCTTGCGTCGATTCCGGCGGCGATTCTGCTGATTGGATTGCTGTTCGTCCCGGAGAGTCCCCGCTGGTTCATGCGGCAGCTTTCGCGCGAGCGGGCGCGGGCGGTCCTCGAAAAAATCCGCAAGCCGTCCGAAATCGATCCCGAGCTCGCCGAAATCGAGGCCAGCCTCAATCAGCAGCAAGGGAGCTGGCGCGAGCTTCTGAGCCCGTCGCTCCGCCCTGCGCTCGTGATTGGCATCGGCCTCGCCGTCTTCCAGCAATTCACCGGAATCAACACGGTGATCTACTACGCGCCCACGATTTTCCAGCTCGCCGGCCTGCACTCGAATTCGGCCGCGATCCTGGCCACCGTCGGCGTAGGCGTCGTCAACGTGCTGCTCACGGTCGTTGCGCTCGAACTGCTCGACCGCATTGGCCGCCGCCCGCTGCTCCTTTGGGGTCTCGTCGGCATGATCGTCTGCCTGGGCCTTCTCGGCATCGGCTTTCTTTCGTCGAACCCGACGAGCGCGCTGGCGTGGACTTCCGTCATCTGCGTCGCCGCCTATGTCGCCTGCTTCGCCATCAGTCTTGGCCCGATTTTCTGGCTGATGATCGCCGAAATTTATCCGTTGAAAATTCGCAGCCGTGCGATGGGTATCGCCACCATGGCCAATTGGGGCTCGAACCTGCTCGTCGCGCTCACCTTCCTCAGCCTGCTCCACCTGCTCGGCCGCCCGTGGACGTTCTGGCTCTACGCGCTCGTCGGCGCCGCGGCTTGGATCTTCGTTTTCCGCCTCGTCCCGGAAACGAAAGGCAAGACCCTCGAAGAAATCGAAAGCTCCTGGAGAACCCACAGCCGCTCAGCCTGAGAGTGTGTGTGGCAACTCGCCGACCAATCCCACGCCGGCTCTTGGTGTACGCGCGAATGCGCGACGGTTTATAGGTGGAAGCGTGAGGCTTCAGCCTCGCGAAAAAAGCGCCGAAAGAAAAGGGCTTTAGCCCCGGGACTTTCTCTTTAGGGGGTCGGAGCTTCAGCTCCGACATTAAGACGCCAAGAGCATAGGGCTTCAGCCCCTGAAGACACTCTTTGAGCTTCGCCAGCCTATGGTCCCAGCTTCGACTGCTCCTTGCAGAATTCCACAATCCGCCCCTCGGCCCAAAATCGCCCTTCCCCGCTCTCCTGCGAAATGAACGCGCAATGCCCTCCGCGCCGCGTCGCCACCAGCGTGATATTCGGATTCCCTCGCAGCGCCTCGCACGAAAACATCGAAAACGGCACGAAGGGATCGTCCTGCGCGGCCACGATCAGCGTCGGCCTGCGAATCGCGCCGAGCACGTGCATCGCGCTCGACTGCGCGTAGTAATCGGCCGCGTCGCGAAAGCCGCAGAACGGCGCCGTAATCAGGTCGTCGAATTCCCGCACGCTGTGTACGTGCGCCAGTTCCGCTTCCAGCCCGTTCCGGAACCGCTCCGGAAAAAGACTCGCCTTGTGCCGCATCCGCCGCTTCAGCCGCGTCACGAAGTGCCGCTCGTACAGAAAATTCTGCGGCAGCTCCAGCGCCGCCGCGCACGCCGCCAGATCGAACGACGGCTGCACCGCCGCGAATCCGCGCAGCTCGTTCGGCGCCGCGTCCCCGAACTCCCCCGCCATCTTCAGCACCAGGTTGCCGCCCATCGAATATCCCGCCGCGAAAATCTCCGGCAGCCGGTCGCGCTCGATCAGTTCCAGGATCACCGCGCGAATGTCGCCGCTCAGCCCCGAATGGTAAAGCGACTCCGTCAGCTTCTCCGTGCCGCCGCAATTCCGCTGGTTCAGCCGCACCACGTTGAAGCCTGCGACCCACGCCTTTTCCGCCGTCCCGCGCATGTAATCGGAATCGCTCGAACCCTCAAGCCCGTGCAGCACGATCAGCGTCGCGCGCTCGCGTGCATCCTCGTGGAAGTGGCAGTCCCCGCGCACTTGCGTTCCCGGCTCAGTCTCGAACAATCGCGCAACGCCCGCCGGCAGCCGCGGGTGCGTGCGCCGCCAAAGCGTCCCGGCGATCGTCATCAGGTGCCCGTTGCGCAGGAATCTATGCGGAATGAACTCTTTCACGGAGATTCCATCGTAGGGATTCCGCCGGTTTCCCGCAACCGCCGCTTTGAGCTAGAATCCGGGACGCGAACGCCTCGCCTATCGATTGCCACCATGCCACTCCGCGAAACGCCGGCGCGTCCGCAGGCCAGCTCGATCTGGAGGCTGGGCGGCCTCTCCCCGTGGCAACTTGCCGGCAGAGTGTTTCGCGCCGTCGCCGCGCACAATTTCTTCGGGCATGCCTCCGAGCTGGCCTTCGATTTTCTGTTCGCCCTGTTCCCGCTATTGCTGTTCCTGCTGACGCTGATCGGCCTCTTCTCTTCCAGCAGGTCGGATCTCCAGGCCACTCTCCTGAGCTACTTCGCCGACTTCCTCCCGCCCTCGGCCTTTGTGCTCCTGAGCAACACCACCACGGAGCTCGCGGCCAACGCCAGCAATGGCAAGCTCACCGCCGGAATTCTTCTGGCGCTGTGGTTCGCTTCCGGTGGAGTCGCCTCGATGATCTCCGGGCTGAACCTGGCCTACGATTCGCGCGAGACCCGCTCTTGGCTAAGGGTTCGCGCGATTGCCCTCTGCCTTACCCTGCTGATCTCGATTCTTCTTCTCGCGGCTCTGCTGCTGGTTCTGGTCGGCGGTCGCGGCGTGGATTGGATCGGCGCCCAACTCGGCATCGCTCCCGAGATCATCGCTGTGTGGAAAGCTCTGCAGTGGCCCGCCGCCGCTCTCTTCGTGATTCTCTCGTGCGCTTTGATCTACTATTTCGGCCCCAACCGCGAAAGCCGGCGCTGGCACTGGATCACTCCCGGATCGGCCTTCGGCGCGCTGCTGTGGCTCGCGGCCTCGGCCGGCCTGAGGATCTATTTCCACTTCTTCAACAACTACACCGCGACGTACGGATCGCTCGGCGCGGTCATGATCTTGCTCGTCTGGCTTTACGTCACCGGTTTCGCCTTCCTGATCGGCGGCGAAATCAACGCCGAAATTCTCCGCGCCGCCGAGACTCCGCACTAGTGCTCTGGGTTTTCTCATGTTTTCTCATGTTTTCTCATGTTTCCTCTGCGTCCTCCGCGTCTCTGCGGTAGATCTTCTTTCTTTCGGTGCCCTCCGTAGTAAGTCTTTCGCGCCCGTTTGCGATACGATTGCCGGGTCACTCGTCGAGGGGAATCCGATGATCCAAAATCCTCGCAGCATCGCCGGATGTGTTCTTCTTGCTTTGTGCGCCGTCCTTGCCACGAGCGCTATCGTCTTGCACGCGACGCAGCAGTCGCATCCTCAGCCCCCGCTCCCCGAAGGCTACGTCGTGCCCGGCCCGGCCACCGCGCGCGGCCTCGCCCCCAAAATGCGCGCGCAACAACTGCCCACTGCCGCATCGCGCACCTACGAAGTCACCTTCGGCTCAGGCGACGAAATCATGTCCGGCCTCACCGAATTCGCCGAAAAGAATCACATCACCTCGGCCCACTTCACCGGCATCGGCGGCCTCGCCACCGCCACGCTAGGCTGGGGCGACCCGCAAAAAGGCGGCGTAAAGACGATTCCGGTCACCGACAAATGCGAACTCGCCTCGCTCCTCGGCAACATCTCGTTGCTCCGCGGCCAGGTCTACGTCCACGCCCACGCCGTCGTCAGCTTCTCCGACGGCGCCACCAAGGGCGGCCATCTCGTCGACGCCCGCGCCAACCCCTTCGTCGAAGTCTTCGTCGTCACCACCGATCCTGCGCCCGCCAGAGCTAGTCAGTAGCAGTCGCTTCGGATTCGCTCATGTGGATCTCGTGCCCCCGGAAATCGCAGACTTCGAGTTGAGCGCTGTATCCAGCGCCGTAGGCGCGGCAGAAGTTAGCCCCGCCCCGGAAGGGCGGAGTCCGCAACGCAAGAAACCCCGAGCGCCGTAGGTGCGACACGCGAGCGCTGCCACGTCTCTGGCCGCCTTGCTTTCGACTCGCGATGCGCCTAAAATAATCTTTCCTTGATGATGGTCGTTTTCCAAGAAGACGAACTTTTTCCCGCCCAGCCCCTCCCGCTGGGCTTCGGCGTTTATAAGGCCGAAAAATACGCAGAGGAGACGGAATGATTGACGGAAGTGTTCCCGAAGGGCTGACGTTCGACGACGTCCTGCTGCTGCCCGGCAAATCCTCGGTGCTGCCCGCGCAGACCGACACGCGCACCTGCCTCTCGCGCAAGATCGCGATCAATATCCCCATCGTGGCCGCCGCCATGGACACCGTAACCGACGCGCGCCTCGCCATCGCCATCGCGCGCCAGGGCGGCATCGGCTTCATACATCGCAATATGACCATCGACCGCCAGGCCGAGGAAGTCGACCGCGTGAAGCGCTCGGAAAGCGGCATGATCGTCGATCCGGTCACCATCGCGCCCGAAATCAGCGTTCGCCAGGCGCTCGACATCATGAACAAGTACAAGGTGTCGGGCCTGCCGGTCACCCGCGGCCAGCGTCTCGTCGGCATCCTCACCAACCGCGACCTGCGCTTCGAGCGCAATCTCGATCAGCCCGTCGGCAACATCATGACGAAGGACAATCTCGTCACCGTGCCCGTCGGCACCACGCTCGACGAAGCCGAGCGCATCCTCCAGCAGCACCGCATCGAAAAACTGCTCGTGGTCGACAAGGACTATCACCTCAAGGGCCTGATCACCGTAAAAGACATTCAAAAGAAGCTCGAATTCCCGAGTGCCGCCAAGGACGAGCAGGGCCGCCTGCGCGTCGGCGCCGCCGTCGGCGCCACCGGCGATTTCCTCGAGCGCGCGGAAGAAATGGCGCGCGAAAAAGTGGACGTCGTCGCGATCGACACCGCGCACGGCCACACCACCCGCGTGATGGACGCGATCAAGGCGATCAAGCATCGCCTGCCCGACATGCAGCTGATCGCCGGCAACGTCGCCACCGCCGAGGCTACCCGCGACCTCATCGCGCTCGGCGTCGACGCCCTTAAGGTCGGCATCGGGCCCGGCTCGATCTGCACCACGCGCGTCGTCACCGGCGCGGGCGTCCCGCAGATCACCGCGATCTCGGAAGCGGCCAAGGCCGCGCAGGGCAGCGGCGTGCCCATCATCGCCGATGGCGGCATCAAGTTTTCCGGCGACATCACCAAGGCCATCGCCGCCGGCGCGCAGGCCGTGATGATCGGCAGCCTCTTCGCCGGCACCGAAGAATCGCCCGGCGAAACGATCCTCTACCAAGGCCGCACCTTCAAGTCCTATCGCGGCATGGGTTCTCTCGGCGCGATGGAAGCAGGCTCCGCAGATCGCTACGCGCAGGAAGGCGCCGAACGCGGCAAGTCGGTGCCCGAAGGAATCGAAGGCCAGGTCCCCTACAAAGGCCCGCTCGCGGCGCTCGTTGAACAGCTCGTCGGCGGCCTCCGCAGCGGCATGGGATACTGCGGCGTCGCGAACCTCAAGGAACTTCAGGAGCGCGGCAAGTTCATCCGCATCTCCTCGGCGGGCCTGCGCGAAAGCCACGTCCACGACGTGATCATCACGCGCGAAGCTCCCAACTACCGCCTCGAATAGCGCGCGGCAGACGCCAGCCTCATGACGCCAACACAAGCAGAAGCATCTCCGGGGTGGCTCGCTCGCTGGTGGCCCGCGCTCGCCTGGGCCGTGGTGATTTCGCTTTTCTCGACCGGCGCCTTCACATCCGAAAATACCGGCCGCATCATCATCCCCGTGTTGCACTGGCTCTTCCCGAGCCTCGCGCCGGAAACACTCGCGTTCGTGCACCACATCATTCGCAAGTGCGCGCACTTCACCGAGTACTTCATCCTGAGCCTGCTGATCCTGCGCGGCATTCGCGCCGGACGCCACGGCACGAAGCTGGCCTGGGCTGTCCTCGCCATCGTGATCGTCGCCGGCTATGCCTCGCTCGACGAATTTCACCAGAGCTTCGTCCCCGGCCGCACTCCGGCGGTCACCGACGTTCTGATCGACACGACCGGAGGTGCCGCCGCGCAGGCCGTCGCGGCGCTCTTCGCCATGCTGGTCCATGTCTGCGAAGTCCGGCCGCGCGAAAGCTGAAGCGCGTGGCAAAATCCCGCCAGATTCGGGCGATTAAGCGTTTGTAAGCCTTTTTATCCTGCTTTTGGCGTCAAAGCCCTTGACGTCATTCGAGCACAATGTTTTCGCTGGAATTTCGCCCCTGAGGTTTGAGCCCAAGCCATCTCACAAATGCTCGTTAGGGGGTCGGAGCTCTCGAAATCCGTGTGGCAACGAAAGCGCGGCCGGTGTGGCGTCGCCTCGCCACCATCACAGGGGTGTGACGCCCGGGTTCCCGGTGGATACGCGAATGCGCGACGGTTTACCGGTGGAAGCGTGGGCCTTCAGGCCCGCGAAAAGCGGCAAGAAAAAAACGGGCTTCAGCCCCGGGGCTTTCGGGCCTAAGAGGCGCGCGGGCTTCGACGAAGGGTCGCCGTCCCTCATCGTGTTCGCCGTGCCAGGACGAGATTCGGCGGTTCTCGCCGAATCTCCACGGTTCTTAGGGGGTCGGAGCTTCAGCTCCGACATTAGGACGCAAAGAGCACAGGGCTTCAGCCCCTGAAGACACTCCGCGGCTTCGAGCCGCACATGTACGAGACAAGTTCCCGCGAAAAAAAACGGCCCGCTTCGCATTGCGAAGCGGGCCGTTGAAATTGCGACGATCGATCGGCCGGGCTACTTCTCGGCTGCCACCGCTTCCTTCTCTTCTTCCGGAGTCTCGGCGGCCGCCTTCTTCCCCTTCTTTTCCTTCTTCTTCAGTTCCGAACCGAGGAACTCTAGGATCGCAAGCTCCGCGCCGTCGCCGAGGCGCCAGCCGGTTCGGATGATCCGCGTGTAACCGCCGGGACGATCCGCGAAACGCGGCGCCAGATCGGCGAAAAGTTTCTTCGTGGCGTTGGGCGTCATCAGGAACGCAGCCGCCTGCCGCCGCGAATGCAGCGAGTCGCGCTTGCCCAGCGTGATCATGCGCTCGGCGAGCGGCCGCGCTGCCTTGGCCCGAAGAAGCGTGGTCTGGATGCGCTCTTTCTCGATGAGGTTCGTCACCAGATTCCGCAGCGTCGCGCGGCGATGCGCCGGTTGGCGCCCGAGTTTCGATCCTGAAACGAGGTGTCTCATGTTCTGGCCCGCGACTTAAATCGAGGTCGCGTCCCCTTCCGAGGACGGAGGCGCGGTCTGGCTCGGCAGCGGCGGCCAGATCACGCGGCCGTGCTCGTCGAACTTCATTCCGAGGCTCAATCCCATCTTGTTCAGGATGTCCTTGATCTCGTTCAGCGACTTCCGCCCGAAATTTTTCGTCTTCAGCATTTCGGACTCGGTCTTCTGCACGAGCTCGCGGAGATTCTGAATGTTCGCATTCTTCAGGCAATTGTAGGAACGCACCGAAAGCTCGAGCTCCTCGACCGAGCGGTCGAGAAACTCGAGGCGCGGATCGGCGTAATTCTCGATGGCCTCTTCCGGCAACTCCGGCTGTTCTTCGAAGTTGATGAAGATGCTCATGTGGTCCTTGATCAGCTTCGCCGCAAGGCCGATCGAATCCTGCGGAGTGATGGCGGCGTTGGTCCAGACCTCGAGCGTCAGCTTTTCGTAGTCCGTCATCTGTCCCAGGCGGGCCGCTTCCACCGCGTAATTCACCTTGCGCACGGGCGAGTGGACCGAGTCGATCGGGATGTAGCCGATCGGCAGGTCCTCGTCGAAGTTGCGGTCGGCGGCGACGTAGCCGCGGCCATTCTTCACGCGCAATTCGAGCTCGAGCTTGCCGCCCTCGCTCACGGTCGCGATGTAGATGTTCTTGTCGAGCACCGCGATGTCCGAGTCTTCCTCGATCTTCGCCGAGGTGACCGGGCCGGGCGTATCGACCACGAGCGTGATCGTTTTCGGCTGGTCGTTATTCAGCTTCAGCGGCACCTGCTTCAGGTTGAGGATGATGTCCGTCGCGTCTTCCACCACTCCCGGAATCGGCGAAAATTCGTGCAGCACCCCTTCGATTTTCACCGCCGTGATCGCCGCGCCTTCAATGGAGCTCAGCAGAGCGCGCCGCAGCGCGTTCCCCACCGTGGTTCCCCAGCCCCGCTCGAACGGCTGCGCCGAAAACTTCCCGTACTTGTCCGTCAGCGACTCGGGTTCGGCCGCCAACCGCTTCGGTTTCTGAAAGCCCTTCCACATATTCGTACCTTCCTTCCGGCCCGCCTATCGCGGACCACGCAAAACCCAACTGTTCGCAGAAACTGGGAACGCGTTACTTCGAGTAGAGTTCGACGATGAGCTGCTCGTTCATCGGCGGCGTCTGGACGTCTTCGCGGCGCGGCTGCGCCACGACGCGTGCCTTGAAATTCTCGCGGTCGATATCGAGCCACGGCGCGATTCCCTGGCTCTGCGCCAGGTTGCGCGCCTCGAGCACCATCGCGTTCTGGTGCATCTTGTCCTTTAGCGCGATTTCGTCGCCCACCTGCACGAGATAGCTCGGGATATTCACCTTCTGGCCCTTCACGCGGACGTGCCCGTGCAGCACCAGCTGCCGCGCCTGCGACCGCGATCCCGCGAGACCCATGCGGTAGACCACGTTGTCGAGACGCCGCTCGAGCATGATCACCAGGTTCGAGCCGGTGGGGCCCTTCATCCGCACGGCCTTCTCGAAGTACGACCGGAACTGCCGCTCGAGCAGGCCGTAGGTGCGCTTCACCTTCTGCTTTTCGCGCAACTGCACGCCGTAACCCACCATCTTCGGGCGGCGCGCCTGTCCGTGCTGTCCCGGAACGAAGTTGCGCTTTTCAATCGCGCACTTTTCCGTAAAACACCGGAGGCCCTTCAAGAAGAGCTTCTGCCCTTCCCTGCGGCACAGCCGGCAAACTGCTTCTCGATGTCTTGCCAAGTGCTTCTCCTTCTGATTCCAACGTCCCGGGGCTGAAGCCCCGCGAATTCTCGTGCTGTTCGCGGGGATAAAACCCCGCGCTTCCACCCAACAACTAGACGCGGCGGCGCTTCGGCGGACGGCAGCCGTTGTGCGGCACCGGCGTCACGTCCTTGATCGCGTTGATGTGCAGGCCGGAGGAAGCCAGCGCGCGCACCGCCGACTCGCGCCCCGCTCCCGGACCCTTCACGCGCACTTCCACCGACTTCATCCCGTACTGGTCGCGCGCGACGCCCGCTGCCGTCATCGCAGCCTGCTGCGCGGCGTACGGCGTGCCCTTGCGCGAGCCCTTGAACCCGACCGAACCCGCGGAGGCCCAACTCACCGCGCGGCCATCGGGATCGGTGAGCGTGACGATCGTGTTGTTGAACGTCGCCTGGATGCAGACGACGCCGTGCGGCACGATCCGCTTTTCCTTCTTCTTGCGAAACTCTTTCTTGCGCTTGGACGGTTTCGCTGCTGCTGGTGCAGCCGCTGCGTCCTGAGGTTCTTTCGCCACGCTGTTCCTCTCTTCTTTCCTTCAAAATCAGGTCGATCGCGTTCCTACTTGCGGGCCATCGTCTTCTTCTTCGCGGCCACGGCGCCCTTGCGCGGGCCCTTCCGCGTGCGCGCGTTGGTGTGCGTCCGCTGGCCGCGCACCGGAAGATTCCGGCGGTGCCGCAGGCCGCGGTAGCACTGGATTTCGATCAGCCGGCGGATGTTCATCTGCGTCTCCTTGCGGAGATCGCCCTCGACGCCGCCCTCGGCCTCGATCGCGGCGCGCAGGTGCGTCACTTCATCCTCGGTCAGGTCCTTGATCTTCTTCGTCGGGTCCACTTTCGCCTTTTCGGCGAGCGAACGCGCGCGATGCTGGCCGATGCCGTAAATCGCCGTCAGCCCGATCCAAAGCCGCTTATTGGGCGGCAGGTCCACGCCTGCAATACGAGCCATCCGTTTTCTCCCTTACCCCTGGCGCTGGCGGTGCTTCGGGTTGGAGCAAATCACACGCACCACGCCGCGCCGGTGAACGATCTTGCACTTCATGCAGATTTTCTTGACCGATGCTCGAACCTTCATCTTCCGCTCCTACTTGTACCGGTAAACGATCCGCCCGCGAGTCAGGTCGTAGGGTGAAAGTTCGACCGCCACGCGATCCCCGGGAAGGATGCGGATGAAGTTCTTCCTCATCTTTCCCGAGATGTGAGCGAGCACCTGGTGCTTGTTCTCCAGCTGGACGCGAAACATCGCGTTCGGCAGGGGCTCGATCACCGTCGCCATCACCTCGATGGCGTCTTCCTTCCCACTCTCGCCCGGCTTTTTCTTGTCCTGCTCTGGTCTAGGTCTAGCCATGCGCTCCTAACACTTTGGGACGCAGCAAGCGTTCCCATTTGATGCTTTGCGGGACGAATCGATCTTGCCCACCCCGGTCCCGCCCATCCCGCCTTACCAGACCGGCCCGGTCGCCTCTCGCGGCCGCGTCAGAATCCACGGCCCGTTGTTCGTAACCGCCACCGTATGCTCGAAATGCGCCGAATCGCTGCCGTCCGCGGTAACCGCGGTCCACTCGTCGTCGAGCAGCCTTACGTCCGGGCTGCCCGAGTTCACCATCGGCTCGATCGCCAGGACCATGCCTTCCTGCAAGCGCGGGCCGTGCCCCGGGCTACCGTAGTTCGGGACCTGCGGCTCCTCGTGCATCTTCGTCCCGATGCCGTGCCCCACGAACTCGCGCACCACCGAGTAGCCGTTTTCCTCGACCCACTCCTGCACCGCCGAGGAAACGTCTCCGAGGCGATTGCCCGGCCGAACCTTGTCGATCGCCCGCTCGAGCGACTCGCGCGTCACCCGCAGCAGCTTTTCCCGCTCCGGCGCGATCTTTCCGACCGGCACCGTGAGCGCGGCGTCGCCGTAATACCCGTCCACCTCGACGCCGAAATCCATCGACAGGATGTCGCCTTCCTTCAGCTTGCGGCTTCGCGACGGGATCCCGTGCACCACCTCTTTGTTGATCGAGGTGCACACCGACCCGGGATAGCCCCGGTAGCCCTTGAACGCGGGCCGCGCTTGATGCTCGGCGCAGTACTTCTCGGCGAACTCGTCGAGATCCTTGGTCGAGATGCCGGGCCGCACCATCTCCCGCATCTTTTCCAGCCCGCCCCACACGATCAGGCCGGCCCGATGCATCTTCTCGAGTTCACCCGGCGACTTGCAGATAACCATTTCTTCGCTTCCGCTTCCACTCGCTTCACTAGCAGTTAACCAGCTTGTCGAGAGCCCGGCTCACTTCTTCGACGGGCGCTCCCGCATCGACCAGGCTCAGCACCCCGCGCTGCCGGTAATACTCGGTCAGCGGCTTGGTCTGCCTCTCGTAAACCTCCAGCCGCTCTTTCACCGCTTCGGGCCGGTCGTCGGCGCGCTGCACCAGCTTGCCGCCGTCACGGTCGCAAATCCCAGCCACTTTCGGCGGCGCCTCGTGGATGTTGTAAATCTCGCCGTCCACGCTGCACATCCAGCGGCCCGAAATCCGCCGCACCAGCTCTTCCGGGCTGACGCAAAAGTCGATCACTTGAGGCCGGAATCCCCGCGCCTCGAGGATCTTGTCGAGCATCTCGGCCTGCGGCAGCGTCCTCGGGAAACCGTCGAAGACGAATCCCCCGCTGCAATCCGGCCGGCCTAGCCGCTCCTCGACCATCTTCATCACCAGGTCGTCCGGCACCAGCCCGCCGCGCTCCATGATCGGCCGCGCGATGCGTCCCAGCGCCGAATCCCGCGCGACCGCCTCGCGGAACATATCGCCCGTCGAAAGGTGCGGCACGCCGCAGCGTTGAGCAATCTTCTTCGACTGGGTGCCTTTACCAGCTCCCGGTGGCCCCAGGAAAATTAACGCCCGATTGAGCGCCATGCTCTCCGCCGAAGTGAGTCTTATTCCTCAGCCGCGACGACTTCTGACCCGGCCCTTCTTCACGAACCCTTCGTAATTGCGCATCACGAGCTGCGCTTCAAGCTGCTGCACCGTATCCATGGCGACGCCGACCACGATCAGCAGCGACGTGCCGCCGAAATAGAACTGCACGTTGAGCCCGTACAGCACGAAACTCCACATGTGCGTATCGAACCAGGCCCCCAGCGCTCCCGGGAGGTGCTGCAGGTGAATGCCCGCGATCATCCATTCCGGCAGCAGGCAGACGACCGCCAGGTACACGCCGCCCACCAGCGTAAGCCTCGAAAGAATGCGGTTGATGTATTCGGACGTGTTGCGTCCCGGACGGATGCCCGGGATGAACCCGCCGTACTTCCGCATGTTGTCCGCGAGCTCGGTGGGGTTGAAAATGATGCCCACGTAAAAGAACGCGAAAAAGATGATCAGCCCGACGTACAGAACCGTATAGAGCGGCTCGCCCCAGCTGATCGCTGAAGCGAACTTCTGGAAGAAGCCGGTCTTGTTCTGCCCGGCCTGAAAGATCATCGCGGCGGTCTGCGGGAACGTGAGCAGCGAACTCGCGAAAATCGGCGGGATCACGCCGCCGGAGTTCACGCGCAGCGGCAGATAGGTCATCTGGCCGCCCATCACCTTGCGCCCCATCACCCGCTTGGCGTACTGCACGGGGATACGTCTCTGCCCGCCTTCGACGAATACGATGAACGCGACCACCGCCAGCATCAGCGCGAGCAGGCCGATCATCGCGATGGGCGTCAACGAACCCCACTGCTGGTTCTTCGCCTTGTCCACCAGGTCGCTGATCGCGCGTGGCAGCCCGACCACGATGCCCGCGAAAATGATCAGCGACATTCCGTTGCCGATGCCGCGGTCGCTGATCTGCTCGCCGAGCCACATGATGAAGGCGGAGCCGGTGGTGAGCGTCAGCATGGTCATCAGGATGAACCGCGCGCCGGGATGAAAGACGAGCGATTCGCCGTTCATCGACTGCCGCTGCAACGTGAGCGCGATCGTGAACGACTGGAACGCGCTCAATATGATCGTCAGATACCGCGTGTACTGCGTGATCTTGCGCCGCCCGAGCTCGCCTTCCTTCTGCAAGCGCTCGAGGTACGGCCAGACCACCACCAGGAGCTGCAAGATGATCGACGCCGTAATGTACGGCATGATGCCCAGCGCGAAGATCGTCAGACGGCGCAGGTTGCCGCCGCTGAAAAGGTCGATCAGGCCGAGCACCGAGCCTTTGCTCTGGTCGAAGAGCTGCCCGAGGAGCTGCGTGTTGATTCCGGGCGTGGGAACGAACGCGCCGAGGCGGTACACGGCCAGCAACGCCAGCGTGAACAACACGCGATAGCGCAGGTCCGGCGTGCTGAAAATATTCCGGAACGCCTCAACGAGCTTTCTCATTACAGGACTTCGACCTTCCCGCCGGCGCGCGTGATCTTCTCTTCAGCCGATTTGCTGAAAGCGTGCGCGCGCACCGTCAGTGCGACCTTCAATTCGCCGTCGCCAAGCACCTTGATGCCGTCGCGCGTCGCGCGCACGATGCCGTGGCCCTTCAGCGACTCGGGCGTCACCATCTCGCCCGCCGCGAAAGCGTTGAGGCTTTCGACGTTCACCACGGCAAACGTCTTCGGAAACGGCGCCGAGAAGCCGCGCTTCGGCAGCCGGCGGTGAAGCGGCATCTGGCCGCCTTCAAAGCCCGGGCGCCGCGAGTAGCCGCGCCGCGACTGCTGTCCCTTGTTGCCCGCGCCCGCCGTCTTCGGCATCTTCGAGCCCATGCCGCGCCCCACGCGAACCTTGCGGTGGCGCGAGCCGCGCGGCGGTTTCAAATTCGAGAGTGTCGGTGTGTCTGCCATGTTCGTTTAGCCTTGCACTTCCACCAGGTGGTGGACCTTCGCGATCATACCGCGCGTTTCGGGCGTGTCCGCCCGCTCGACGACCTGCTGCATCCGGCGGAAGCCCAGCCCGCGAATCGTCTGCCGCATGCCGCGTGGGCAGCCGATGAAGCTGCGCACCCACTTGATCTTCACAGTTCCCGATTTCTTTTTCGTGGTCATCTCGTTGCGCCTCAATTACCCGTGCGACTAGGAAGTCGTCGCCGCAGTCGCTTCTTCTCCGGTTTTGCCGCGTCCCTCGGCCACGCGGGCCGCATCCTTCAGGTGCAGCAGCGCGTCGAACGTCGCCTTGATCACGTTGTGCGGGTTCGAGGTGCCGAGAGACTTCGTCAGCACGTTCTGGATTCCCGCCACCTCCATCACGGCGCGCACCGGGCCGCCCGCGATCACGCCCGTCCCTTCGGGCGCGGGCTTCAGCAGAACCCGCCCCGAGCCGTAATAGCCCATCACCTGGTGCGGGATCGTACTGCCCTTCAGGTTGAGCTTCACCATGTTCTTCTTGGCCTGCTCGATGGCCTTGCGGATCGCCATGGGAACTTCGCGAGCCTTGCCCATGCCGAATCCGGCGTGGCCGCCCTGGTCGCCCACCACCACGAGCGCCGAGAAGCTGAGGTTCTTGCCGCCCTTCACGACTTTCGTGACGCGGTTGATCGACACCACCTGGTCCTTCAGGTTTGCCTGGTTGGTTTCGATCGGCCGGCGAACGGCCAACGTATCCTTGAGTTCTTGTTTCGGCATAGTTTTTAGAACTTCAGGCCCGCCTCCCGGGCCGCTTCGGCAAGCGCCTGCACGCGGCCGTGATACTGATAGCCGCCGCGGTCGAACACCACGTTCTCGACGCCTTTGGCGCGAGCGCGTTCCGCGATCACCTTGCCGACCACTTTCGAAGCCGCGATGTTGCCGCCGCCCTTGATCTGCGCGCGAACGTCCTTATCGAGAGAACTCGCAAAGGCCAGCGTGGTGCCCGAAGCGTCGTCGACCACCTGCGCGCGGATGTGCCTGGTCGAGCGATGCACGCACAGCCGGGGTCGCTCCGGCGTTCCCGCAATCTTCTTGCGCATGCGCACGTGAATCCGCTGGCGGTGCGCCTCGCGCGATAATCTTCGAACCGGTGCTGCCAAGGTCGTTCTCCTTTTCCTGTGCTGCCGTTACGCGGCCGACGTCTTCGCGCCCGCCTTGCCGGCCTTCTTCTTGAGCCGCTCGCCGGTGATGCGCACGCCCTTCTGCTTGTATGGATCGGGCGGACGCAGCGCGCGAAGGTTCGCGGCCACCTGGCCGACCTGGCCCTTGTCCGCGCCGGAAACCGTCAAGTGCGTCTGCTTGTCGACGGCGATCTGGATTCCCTCGGGAATCGGGAATTCGACCGGGTGCGAATAGCCGAGCGCGAGGACCACGTTCTTGCCCTTCACCTCGGCGCGGTAGCCGACGCCCACGATGTCGAGATCCTTCTTGAATCCCTGGGTCACGCCGGTGACGGCGTTGGCAACCAGGGCGCGCGCCAGGCCGTGCAGGGCGCGATGCTCTTCGGCGTCGCGCTTGGCGACGAGCGTCGAATCCTTCTGCTCGAACTGGATCCCGCGCGGCAGCGGCACGGTCATTTTGCCCTTGGGGCCCTGCACGTCCACCGCGCCGTCCTTGATCTGGACCTTCACGCCGGACGGCACCGGAATCACCTTGTTCCCTATTCGCGACATGGCTCTCTCTAAAACCTCGCTCGAATCTCTACCAGGTTTCGCCTACCAAACTTCGCACAGCAATTCGCCGCCGACGCCTTCCTTGCGCGCCGCGTGTCCCGTCATCAGGCCGCGGGGCGTCGAAAGGATGGCGATGCCCATGCCGCCCACGACGGCGCGGATTTTCGTCTTGCCGACGTAACGCCGCGACCCGGGACGCGAAACGCGCCGGAGGTCGGTGATCACGCCGCGGCGGTCCGGGGTGTAGCGCAGGAAAACGCGCAGCGTCTTCTTGCCTTTTTCTTCGACGACCTTGTAATTCGTGAGATAGCCCTCTTCCTTCAGGATGCGGGCGATCTCGATTTTCAGTTTCGACGACGGCAGATCGACGCGGGCGTGCTTGGCCTGCACCGCGTTGCGAATCCGCGTCAGCATGTCTGCGATGGGATCGGTAGTCATCTCGCTCTCACCAACTCGCCTTCAGCACTCCGGGGATTTCTCCCTTGAGCGCGTGGCCGCGGAAGCAGATGCGGCACATCTCGAATTTCCGCAGGAAGCCGCGGGCGCGACCGCAGATGCGGCAGCGGTTGCGCTGGCGGATCTTGTACTTCAGCTTCTTCCGCGTCTTTGCAAATTGACTGTCTCGAGCCATGCTTCTCCGTTTCTCCCCGGCCGCGCCCTACGCGCGGAAGGGCACGCCGAGCTGCTTCAGGAGCTCGCGGCCTTCTTCATCGCTGCGGGCCGTCGTCGTAATCGTGATGTTCATTCCCTTGATCTTGTCGACGCGCGTGTAGTCGATTTCCGGAAACACCAGCTGGTCCTTGAGGCCCAGCGTGTAGTTGCCGCGGCCGTCGAACGAATTGGGCGGCAAGCCTTTGAAGTCGCGCACGCGCGGCAGGACGATCGACGCGAGCCGGTCGAGGAATTCGTACATCCGCTCGCCGCGCAGCGTCACCATGCATCCGATGGCCATGCCCTTGCGAATCTTGAAATTCGCGATCGACTTCTTGGCCCGCGTGATTACGGGCTTCTGCCCGGCGATCTGGCCGAGCTCGGCGGCGGCCGTATCGAGCAGCTTCACGTTCTGGCTCGCTTCGCCGAGACCGATGTTGAGCGTTACTTTCGAGACCTTGGGGACGGCCATCGCGTTCTTGTAGCCGAAGCGCTTGGTGAGCGCGGGCATGGCCTCCTTGCGGTATTTTTCGTGCAGCCGGTTCGTCATTTCTCTCGCCTCTTGCTAATTCTCAAACGTCGTATTGCAGCGCCGGCAGACGCGCACCTTGGTGCCGTCCGGCAGCTTGGTGTGTCCCACGCGGGTGTGCTTCCCGCATCCCGGGCAGACCAGCATGACGTTCGAAACGTTGATCCCGCCCTCTTTTTCGAGGATGCCGCCCTTGATGTTCTTCGAAGGGTTCGGCCGCGTGTGCCGCTTGATCATGTTGGCGTGCTCGACCGTCACGCGGCGCTTCACCGGGTCGACCGTCAGCACTTTGCCGGTCTTGCCCTTCGAGCGCCCCGCCATGATTTTCACCGTGTCGCCGTGGCGAATGCCGAGCGGCGCCGGTTTTGTGTTCGCTTCTCTCATCGCTACCACACTTCCGGGGCGAGCGACACGATCTTGGTGAACTTCTTGTCGCGCAGCTCGCGCGCCACCGGGCCGAATACGCGCGTGCCCACCGGCTCGTTGGCGTCGTTGATCAGCACCGCGGCGTTGTCGTCGAAACGGATGTAGGTCCCATCGCGCCGGCGCTGCTCCTTGCGGGTGCGCACGACCACCGCGCGCACCACTTTGCCCTTCTTGATCTGGCTGTCCGGCGCCGCTTCCTTCACCGCCGCGGTAATCACGTCGCCCAGCGACGCCGTCAATCCCGCGTCTCCGCCGATCGGCAGGATGCAGGTCAACTGGCGCGCGCCGGAATTATCGGCCACCGTCAGCCACGTCCTCATCTGAACCATTGTCGTGCTCCCTTAGTCCTTGCCGGCTTTTCGCCGCCGCATTACGCCACGCGCGTCGAACGCGCCAGCACTTCCTTGAGCCGCCACCGCTTCAGCTTCGAAAGCGGCCGCGTCGAGACGATTCGCACCGTGTCGCCCACGCGCGCCTCGCCGGATTCGTCGTGCGCGTAGTACTTCTTGGCCGACCGGATCACCCGCTGATACAGCGGATGCTGCGTGGTGCGCCGCACCTTCACCACGATGGTCTTCTGCATCTTCGCGCTGGTCACGATTCCGACCAGCTCCTGCCGCGCGCCTCGCTCGCGGCCCGGTTCCTGCGACCCTGCCTTCGCGGCCGCTGCGGTTGTTTCGTTCGCCATTACGCCTTCCTCAATTCGCTCTCGCGCAGGAGCGTCTTCACCCGAGCGAGGTCCTTCTTCGCCTGCCGCAGCTTCGTCAGGCCTTCCGCCTGCCCCGACGACATCTGGAAGCGCAGCCGGAAAATCTGTTCGGCGAGCTCGCGCTGTTCGACCTCGAGCTCGGCCGGTTTCATCTCGCGGTATTTCTCCATATTGTCGCCCCGCGCCATTAGAGTTCCTCCGCCCGCGTGACGAACTTCGTCGCGATCGGCAGCTTGTGCGCCGCCAGCGCCATCGCTTCAGTGGCCGCCGCCAAATCGACGCCGGACATTTCGAACATCACGCGCCCCGGCTTCACCACCGCCACCCAGCGCTCCGGTGGCCCTTTGCCCTTACCCATACGAGTTTCGGCCGGCTTCTTGGTGAACGGTTTATCCGGAAACACGCGGATCCACAGCTTTCCGCCGCGCTTGATGAACCGCGTGATCGCCACGCGGGCCGCCTCGATTTGCCGGTCGGTGATCCAGGCCGGCTCGAGCGCCTTGAGTCCGTATTCGCCGAACGCCAGCGAGCCGCCGCGCCACGCTTTGCCGGTGCGCCGGCCGCGCTGCTGCTTGCGGTACTTCACCTTCTTGGGCATCAACATGGTTCTTCGCCTGTCCCTTTACGCCTTACGCCGCGTCGCTCGCGCCGCGGACCACTCCGGGCTTCCCGCGTTGCGGGATTTTTTCGCCCTGGTAGACCCAGCACTTCACGCCGATCAGTCCGTAGGTGGTGTGCGCCTCGGCCGTGCCGAAGTCGATGTCCGCGCGCAGCGTCTGCAGCGGCAGCCGCCCCTGCAGGTACCACTCCTTGCGCGCGATTTCCGCTCCGTTCAGCCGGCCCGCCACGCGCACCTTGATGCCTTTGCAGCCGAAACGCAGCGCCGAATCCACCGCCTTGCGCATCGCCCGCCGGAACGCCACGCGCTTTTCGAGCTGCAGCGCGATCGATTCCGCCACTAGCTGCGCGTCGAGCTCGGGACGGTGCACTTCCTGGATGTCGATGTGCACCTCGCGGTTCGTGCGCTTCTGAACTTCATTCTTGAGCTTGTCGATTTCCGAGCCCTTCCGGCCGATGATGATTCCCGGGCGGGCCGTGTAGATCCGCACGACCAGCTTATTGGCCGCACGCTCCACGTCGATCGCGTCGACGCCCGCGGACTTCAGCCGTTCCTTGAGCTGTTTCCGCAGGATGACGTCCTCGTGCAGCAGGTCGGCATACTCTTTTTTCGCGAACCAACGCGACTTCCAGCCCTTGTTGTAGCCCAGGCGGAAACCGTAGGGATGTGTTTTCTGTCCCAAACTCGCCTCCTACTTCTTTTTCTTCTGCTGCTGCGCTTCTTTCGCGCGCTTCTCGATCGCCTTGCGTGCCTTGCGAACCGCGCCCTTCACGCCTTTCGAAGCTTCGGCTTCCGCCGCTGCGGCCGCCGCGCGGCCTTCGGCGGCGCGTACGTGCTCGGCCACTTCGACCACGATGTGCGCCGTCCGCTTCTGGTAACGGAATCCTCGCCCCATCGGCGCGGGACGCATCCGCTTCCAGCGCGGCCCTTCGTTGACAAAGCAGCGCGTGACGTACAACGCATCCACGTCGAGCGATTCGCCGGAATCGTCCGCTTTGCGCTCCGCGTTGGCGATGGCGCTGCGCAGCGTCTTCTCGATTTCCTTGGCGATGCGCTTCTTCGTGAACCGCAATGTCTGCAACGCGTCTTCCGCGCGCTGGCCGCGGATCAGGTCCACCACCAGACGCGCCTTCTGCGGCGATACGCGGACGAACCGCGTGTTTGCCAAGCCTTCGATCGGAGCGTGTACCGCCGTTGCTGTCGCCATCGTCTCTCTTCTCTTCCCTTATTCCTTGAACCGCCCGTTCGTTTACGACTTCGGGGCCGGGGCGGCCGCCGCCGGAGCCGCCGCTGCCGCCGCCTTTTCGAGCGCGGCTTTCACCGCGTGTCCTTTGAACGTGCGCGTCGGCGCGAATTCGCCGAGCTTGTGCCCCACCATCTGCTCGGTGATGTACACGGGGATGAACTTCTTCCCGTTGTGGACGGCGATCGTGTGTCCCACCATCTCGGGCAGGATCGTCGATCGGCGCGACCACGTGCGCACCACCTTCTTTTCGTTTCGCTCGTTCAGCGCTTCCACCTTTTCCTGCAGGTGGGTGTCGATGAACGGCCCCTTCTTCAGCGAGCGCGGCATCTCGTTCCTATTCCTCCACCCGCCGCAGCTTCACCCATTGCGCGCGGCGAAGCTTGCGAAATCCACGCACCGGCCCTGGAACGCGGTGCGAAACCGGGCAGAAGGGACATACAAAGCGCGTCCCCTGCGCGTTCGGTATCTTGTCCACAATCACGGCCCATCCAGCGCGGCAGAGCCGGAACAGCACCTGCGGCGCGGGCGTGAGCTTTGAAACTCGCCCGGCGGGTTTTGCGGGCGCCTTAGCAGCCGGCTTCGCCGCACGCCGCGGAACCGCTTTCCGCGATCGTGCCGCTCGCCGGGTCGAACGTCGAGACGTTCTAGTGGCTGTCATAGGGGTGCTCTCTATTACCCGCCGCGCCGGGTTCATTTTTTACAACTCCGAAAAAACTCCTCCGAAACTGAAGCGCCTACTTGCGCCGCTCCACGATCATCCGGTCGCTGGGACGCTTCTTTCGCGTCTTCGCGCCCAGTGTCGGAAATCCCCAAGGCGTCTGAGGATGGTTGCCCTTCACGCGGCCTTCACCGCCGCCGTGCGGGTGATCCACCGGGTTCATCGCCACGCCGCGCACCGTGGGACGCTTGCCGTGCCACCGGGTGCGTCCCGCCTTGCCGTACGTCACGTTTTCGTGGTCGAGGTTCCCGAGCTGGCCGATCGTGGCCATGCAGTCGACGCTGAACTTCCGCACTTCGCCCGAAGGCAGCTTCACGAGCGCGATCTCGCCTTCCTTGCTCAGAAGCTGGGCCGCGCCGCCGGCCGCGCGCACCACCTGGCCGCCCTTGCCGGGAAACAGCTCGAGGTTGTGCACCATCGTGCCGGGAGGAATGTGCCGGAACTTCAGCGCGTTCCCGGGAAGAATGTCCGCGCCCTCGCCGTTCTGCACCGTCGCGCCCACTTCGAGGCCCACGGGCTGCAGGATGTAGCGCTTCTCGCCGTCCGCGTAGTGCAGCAGCGCGATCCGCGCCGAACGGTTCGGGTCGTATTCGATGGCCGCCACCTTTGCCGGGATGCCGGTCTTGTCGCGGCGGAAATCGATGGTGCGGTATTTCTTGGCGTGCCCGCCGCCGCGGTGCCACGAGGTGACTTCGCCGTGCGCGTTGCGCCCGCCGGTGCGCTTCTTCGATTCGCTCAGCGACTTCTCCGGCGTTTCCTTGGTGATCTCGCTCTTGTCGAGCATCGTCAGGAACCGGCGTGACGGCGTATACGGTCTAAATGTTTTGAGTGCCATTCTTGCCTCTTGCCTGCTGCATCCTGCAACTGCGTCCTGCGCGAAACGTTTTCTACAGATTCTCGGCGTACTCGATCATCTTCTCGCCCGGCGCCAGCCGGACGTACGCCTTCTTCCAGTCGCTGCGAAAGCCTTCGGCGCGGCCGCGGCGGCGGAACTTGCCGTGGTAGATCGCCGTGCGCACGTGATCGACCTTCACCTTGAACACGCGCTGCACCGCTTCCTTGATTTCGGTCTTGGTGGCGTCTTTCGCTACTTCGAAGACCACCGTGTGCTGGGTCTCTTTCACGCCGAGACCCTTTTCGGTGATGATCGGGCGGCGGATCACCCGGTAAATCTTTGCTGTGCCCGCTGGAGTCGTGATGGCCATCGGCTATTCCTTTTTCGCCTTGGGCGCTGCCTTCGGCTTTTTTGCCGCCGCGGGCTTTTTCGCCGCATGGGGCGCCGCCGCTTTCTTCGCCGCCGCCTTTGCCGGAGCCGCCTTCACCTTCTCGGCGCTCGCCTCGTTCTTCGCGGGAGCGGCTTCTTCCGTCGCGACTTCGCCGGATTTCTCCGCCGAAAGCGCGCGGCTCAATCGCACCGCCGCTTCGCGCGAGAGCATCAGCCGGTCGTGCCGCATCAGGTCGTAGGTCGCCAGCGCCGTTGCCGGCACCAGCGTCACGCCCTCGATGTTGCGGCTGGCGCGCTCGAGATTCACGTTCTCGCCCGTCTCAACCAGCAGGATCGTGCGCGTGTCCTTGTCGAGCTTCGAAAGCGCCTGGCGGAACGGCTTTGTCTTGTGCGACTCGAGCTTCCAGCCGTCGACCACGGTCAGCTTCTGATTGGCGAGCTTCAGCGAAAGCGCCGAACGCAGCGCGCCCAGAATCATCTTCTTCGGCAGCGCGTATTCGTAGCTTCGCGGAACCGGCCCGTGAACCGTGCCGCCGTGCCTCCACAGCGGCGACCGGATGGAGCCGATGCGGGCGCGGCCGGTGCCTTTCTGCCGCCAGAGTTTCCGTCCCGCGCCGCTCACTTCGCTCTTGTCTTTCGTCTTGTGCGTGCCCGCGCGCTTGCCCGCCAGATGATGCCGCACCGATTCGTGCAGCAGGTTCTGGTTCACCTGCGCGCCAAACACGTCGTCCGCCAGCTCCAGCTGGCCGACCGTCTTGCCTTCCAGATTCATCACGTCCACAACCGGCATTGTCGTCTCTCGCTTCCAGCTCGTTCTCGTAACGCTTACTTCGCCGCGGCCGCCTTGGCTTTGCTCTTGCCGACCGTCTTCGCCCTGCGGATCAGGATGTACGCTCCCGCCGGGCCCGGCACCGCGCCGCGCACCAGCAGCAGGTTCTCGTCCGTATCGATCTTCACCACGCGCAGGTTCTTCGACGTCTTGCGCTCGTTGCCCATGTGTCCGGGGAAGTGCTGTCCCAGCCAGACGCGCGACGGGAACGAACTCGCGCCGATGCCGCCCGGAGCGCGGTGGAACATCGAACCGTGGCTCGCTTCGCCGCCGCGGTAGTGCCAGCGCTTCACGCCACCCTGAAAGCCCTTGCCCTTGCTCACGCCGCTCACGTCGACCAGTTCTCCGACCTTGAATCCATCCACCAGCACGCGGTCGCCGGGCTTCGTTTCTTCCTTCGAATCCTCGAGCCGGACTTCGCCCAGATAGCGCATCGGAGCGACGCCCGACTTCTTGAAGTGCCCGGTCATCGCCTTGTTCACGCGCTGCGGCTTGATGAATTCGACGAGGCCGAGCTGCACGGCGTCGTAGCCGTCCCTGTCCTTCGTTCGCCGGTCGACCACCACGCACGGGCCGGCCTGCAGGACCGTGCACGGGACGGCCGTGCCGTCTTCGGCGAAGACCTGCGTCATGCCCAGCTTGATTCCGAGTATGCCGTTGACTCCCATTTCGCTTGTCCTCTACATCCCTCTCGCTGCAGATCCCTCGCTCGCGCTGCTCGCTCGGGGTGACGATCCTCGCCGGATCGTCACTTCGCCGCGTGTTCCCGGCCGAATGCCTTGATCTCGACGTCCACGCCCGGCGGCAGATCGAGCTTCATCAGCGCGTCGACCGTGTCCGGCGTCGGCTCGAGAATATCGATCAACCGCTTGTGCGTGCGCATTTCGAACTGCTCGCGCGATTTCTTGTCCACGTGCGGCGACCGCAGCACCGTCCAGCGGTTAATCACCGTCGGCAGTGGAATCGGCCCGGCCACATCGGCGCCCGTGCGTTTGGCCGTGTCGACAATTTCCTTCGTCGATTGATCGAGAATGCGATGATCGTACGCCTTCAGACGAATCCGAATTTTTTCTCCGTTAGGCATGGCTTACTCGATGATCTCCGTGACGGCGCCGGCGCCCACCGTGTGGCCGCCTTCGCGAATCGCGAACCGCAGCCCCTTCTCGAGCGCCACCGGCGTGATCAGCGTGATCTCCGCCGACACATTGTCCCCCGGCATCACCATCTC
>DATJRU010000104.1:0-2894 GCA_035504455.1 Vulcanimicrobiaceae bacterium | reverse complement strand
GCGTGACGCCTGAAGCGATCGCGAACGCCATCGCCAGCGGCAGCGCCACAAGCCCCACCGTGATCCCCGCCACGGAGTCCGCGAGGAATTGCCGCCCGCTGTAGTGCCTCAGCGTGAGGACAGATTTAGGGAGCCAGTTTTTGAGCGTTGCCATTTGCAGTAGTTGCGGCGAGCGGAAGGAGCCGCTTGCGTTGCGACTCTAAGTATAAGCGAGCCGCGGCGGTTCGGAGCCCGCGCGTGTGCCGAAGTTCCCAACATCAGAATCCCCTTATGCCGCGCTGAGACTCGACATTGCGTTGCGGCCCTGAATCCGTACACAATTGGGCGGGGAAAGGGGGCGGGCGCAGACGAACGTGCGCGGGAGAGGAGTCGAGCGTGACCCAGCGAGACAAGATCGGCATCCTGACGGGCGGCGGCGATGTGCCGGGGCTGAACTCCGTGATCAAGTCAGTCGTCTACGGCGCGAGCGAATTCGGACGCAAAGTGATCGGATTCCGCCGGGGCTGGCAGGGACTGACGCACATGACGGGGCCCGATGATCCCAACTGCATCCTGGAACTCACCCGCGACAACACGCGGACCATCGATCGCACCGGCGGCACCATGCTCCACACGTCGCGAACCAATCCGCGGCGAATGCTGGTCGCGAAACTTCCGCCACATCTCCCCGCGGCCACGCTCCATAAACTCCCGTTCGACGGCAAACACTATAATCTGACGTCGGTCGTGATCGAGAACCTCGAGAAGCTGGGCATCGGCTGCCTGGTCGCGATCGGGGGCGACGACACGCTGAGCTTCGCCTCGGCGCTTTCGGATGCGGGCTTTCCGGTCCTCGCCGTGCCGAAGACGATGGACAACGACGTCCAGGGAACGGAGTACTGCATCGGTTTTTCGACGGCAGTCACGCGCGCCAAGCAATCGATCACGCGCCAGCGCACCACGATCGGTTCGCACGAACGCATCGGCATCTTCCGCATCTTCGGCCGCGACGCCGGCTTTACCGCGCTGTATACGGCGTACGTCACTTCGACGCGCTGCCTGATCCCCGAGCATCCCTTTGATATCGACCGCATCTGCTCGCTGCTGATGGAAGACAAAGAGAAAAATCCGAGCCACTATTCGCTCGTGATCGCGTCTGAAGGAGCCATGTGGGCGAAGGGCGAGGTGAAAGAGTGGGGCGAAGCCGATGCTTACGGCCACCGGAAAAAAGCCGACATCGGGCACGCGCTCGCCGAAGAAGTGCGCAAACGGACGGGCCAGGAAACGATCGTCAGCGACCTCACCTACGATTTGCGCAGCGGCGAGCCCGACTCGATCGATCAGCTCGTGGCCATCACGTTCGCCAATATCGCCGTCGATCTGATCCGCGAAGGAGTCGCCGGGCGCATGATCGGGATTCAGAACGGATGCTACGCGCACGTCGATCTGCCGCACACATCGCTCGGCGCGAGGAAAGTGGATGTCGCGAAGCTTTACAACACCGAGCGTTACCGCCCGAATTACAGCTCGAAGCTCGGCTCGCCCCTGATGTTTGGCGGCTCGTGATCTCTTTCGGCTGGCCCTAGAACGGCGTCGGAAGCTGATCCAGCGGCTGGATCCACGTCGCCTGGATCTGCATGATCTTTCCCTGCTCGACCGCGAAGATTTCGCACACGAACGCATCCCCACGGGAAGCGGAAGCGCCCGGGGCCGGATTGACGGGCGGATGGAAACGCACGAGCGCCATCACCGTGCCGGTTTCCGTGTCGACGACGGGATAGCGGCGGTCGTAAATCTTGGTGCCCTTGAACATGGCGTTGTCGAATTGTTCGGCTGCGGTAGTTGCCTTATGGACCTTGAGGTCGATATTGGTCGCCTGCAATCCGTTCTCGAAGCGCAGCGTGCTCGGCAAAAGCGGCGCGCGAATGTAGTCCGGAGTGCCTTCGGTCTGGAACGCGCGAAAATATGCATCGGCGGCGGCCATCAGCTCGTACCGCGAATTCTGCTCGGCGGGACGAATCTTGCGCGTGAAGTATTTTGGGACGTCGACTAGTTTTTCAGGCGCGTGGAAAACCGCCGGGTCGTCGCCGCGGACGAGGATGCTTTCAACCTCGGTGATGAGGTGATTTTCCACCTTGAGGCGCATGCCGACGATTGTGGGCACGCCGGCGTCCGGCACGACAGCGTCGATGCCGATGCCGCCCGTCTCGGGATCGAAGATTTCGAGGCGATAGGTCGGCGCACCCGCGTGCTGCCAGAGGCCTTCGCCGATTTTCAGCACCTTGCCGGTTTCGGAGTAGCGGACGTTGGGCGCAAACGGGGCCATCGACGGATCGTGCCGCGCGAGCGCCTTGAAGTAGAGATCGGCAATCTGCTGGAGGCAGGCGCGATCGCAATTATATTTTGCGGCGTCGGTGATGTCCGTGGCGCGGGCGGGCGCGACTCCGCCAGACAGCATCGCGCAGAGTGCTGCAACTGAGGTCGCCAGTCCGGCGATTGTTCTGATTCGAGACATGATTTTCCCCCAAATTTCAGCCCGCTCTTATAGCACGAAAACAAAGCCAGATAGCAGTGGCCGGGGAATCACGGGCGGCCTCGAATCGTGTGCGAGCCTCTCGCATCTAAGCACCAGGGCGATTCGGAATTGCGCTCGTGCGAAGAGCGCAATTTCGGTATAATCAAGTTTCCCCGCTGGCTTAGCGACGCGAGCGTGCGGCCCGAGTTTCGGCCCACATCGCGCAGACCGGCCGGCAGACAGGAGTTGTCCCATGAAAGAAGGAATTCATCCGGATTACCATGCCGTGACGGTGCATTGCGCCTGCGGCAACACGTTTGAGACGCGGTCCACGTTCAAGGGCAATTTGATCCGCGTGGAAATCTGCTCGAACTGCCATCCGTTTTTCACCGGCAAGCAG
>DATJRU010000103.1:0-3120 GCA_035504455.1 Vulcanimicrobiaceae bacterium | reverse complement strand
TTCATGTAGAGAATTTTGTGGATTCCCTCGACGGCGGACCGCCCGAAGATCATCTGCGTAATGTGTTTCTCGCGGACGAATCGCGCCGCCGCGTCGGCCACGTTTTCGCCCTTCAGCCGCACGACCTTCGCTCCAAGGCTCTCCGCGAACTGCAGATTCGCGGATAGCGCGGTTTCGTCCCGCGCCTTGCCGTTCTTGCCGGTGTCGACGTGCACGGCGTAGAGTTCGGCGTCCATGCGGCGCGCCATGCGCGCGGCGCGCGCCAGCAGGTACTGCGCCCGCGGATTCGAGCTGATGCCCACGGCGATCCGCTCGCGCACCGCCCACGTCCCCTGAATATCCTTTTCCTCCATGTAGTTCGAAAGGCTACGGTCCACCTGCTCGGCCACTTGCCGCAAGGCGAGTTCGCGCAGCGCGATCAGGTTGCCGCGGCGGAAGAAATTCTTCAGAGCCTGCTCCACCTTTTGCGTGTTGTAGACGTCCCCGCGCTTCATGCGGTTCTGCAGCGCTTCGGGCGTCAGGTCGACCATCACCGTTTCATCGGAGATGCGCAGCACCCAGTCGGGCACCGTTTCGCGCACCACCACGCCGGTGATCGCGTTTACCGTGGGAGCGATGCTTTCGATGTGCTGGATGTTGACGGTCGAGAGGACATCGATCTTCGCGTCGAGGATTTCGAGCACGTCTTCGTAGCGCTTGCGATGTTTGCTGCCGGGAATGTTGGTGTGCGCCAGCTCGTCGACCAACACCACCGCCGGTTTGCGCTCGAGGATCGCGTCGACGTCCATCTCCTCGAAGAGCGTGCCCTTGTAGTCGATCTTTTTTCGCGCCACGACTTCGAGCTGCGGCACCAGCTCCGCGATGCCCTTGCGCCCGTGCGTTTCGACGACGCCGATCACCACGTCCTCGCCGCGGCTATGACGCCGGATGGCCTCGCTCAGCATGCCGTAGGTCTTGCCCACGCCGGGCGCGTAGCCGAGAAAAAGCTTCAGCGAGCCCTTGGTCTTCTCGGGCGGCGTGGTGATGGCCAGCCATTCTTCGGGTGTCTTCGGCACGGGCCTATTCTCTGTGATCGAGTCTCGGAAAGCTACGTCCTGATAGCGTAGAATAACGCGGTGCGGCCCACCATCCTCCACCGCGTCTTCCGCTTCGCGGTCGCGTTCGCCATTGTAATCGGAATCACGCTTTTCTACCGCAGAGTGCTTCCCGTCAACGCCACGACGGTAGCGCTCACGTTTCTGATCTCTATTTTAGCGGTTTCCACCGTTTGGGGCATGGCCGTTTCGGTGGCGATGTCGGTGGTAGCCATGCTGGCGTTCAACTTTTTCTTTCTGCCGCCGGTCGGCACGTTCACGGTCGCCGATCCGCAGAACTGGGTGGCGCTGATCGCCTTTCTCGTCGTTGCTGTTCTCGCCAGCCGCCTTTCCACCAGCGCGCGGCAGCAGGCGGCCGATGCCTCCGCGCGCGAACGCGACATCGAGCGGCTCTACAAATTCAGCCAGGGGTTGCTCGAATCCGGCAACGTGATGGAGTTGCTGAATCGCATTCCCGCCCAGATCGTCAACGTTTTCGAGATTGGCGCGGCCGCGCTGTTCCTTGCCGATAAGCAGAAAGTCTACCGCTCCGGCCCGGTGATTCCGCAGCTCGATACCGAAAGCTTGAAAGCGATCATGGTTCGCGAGGAGCCCGTTTTCGACGTCGCGAACAGCGTTTGCTTTCTTCCCGTGCGCCTCGGCGTCCGCACCATCGGCACGCTGGGAATTTCCGGCACGATCCCGCCGCGGCACACGCTCGAAGCGATCGGCACGCTGATCGCCATCGCCATGGAGCACGCGCGCGCCGTCGAGCAACTCGGCCAGACCGAAGCCGCGCGCCAGGGCGAGCAGCTCCGTACCGCGCTGCTCGACGCCGTCACCCACGCGCTGCGCACTCCCCTCACCTCGATCAAGGCGTCCGTGACGAATCTGCTTTCCAACCCTGGCCTCGTGGACAGCCAGAAACACGAGCTGCTCACCATCATCAACGAGGAAGCGGACCGCCTCAACCGGCTCGTCGGCGAAGCGGGTGAAATGGCCCAACTCGATGCCGGCGAAGTCGAGTTACGCCTCGAGGAACGGCCCATCGGCGACGTGATTTCCGCCTCGCTCGCGCACAGCCGCACCGCGCTCGGCAATCGCGCGGTCAACGTGCACGTCGCCGAAAATTTGCCGCCCGTCCGCGTGGACGTCACGCGCGCCCGCGAAGCCCTCGTCCAGTTGATCGAGAATGCCAACCAGTATTCGCCGCCCGACCAGCCGGTCACCATCACGGCCGAACAGAACGGCGACTTCGTCGTCACCAGCGTCGCCGATCGCGGCGCCGGAATCGACGATCCCGAGCAGGCCCTGATCTTCGAGAAGTTCTATCGCGGCAAGGATCAACGCTACAGCGTCGAAGGCACCGGCATGGGCCTGCCGATCGCCAAGGCGATTGTCGAGGCGCACGGCGGCGCGATGAGCCTCACCAGCCAGCGTGGGCAGGGCTCCGTCTTTTCCTTTACACTGCCCGTGGGCCGTCCCCGGCCCGCAAGCTCATGACCTCCGCCAAGATTCTGGTCGTTGACGACGAGCCGCAGATTCGTCGCGTCCTGCGCACCACGCTCACTTCGCAGGGCTACTCCGTGGCGGAAGCGCGCACCGGCGATGAGGCGCTCGAAGAAATTCGCCACGAGCGGCCCGATCTGATTCTCCTCGACGTAAACATGCCCGGACGCTCGGGCCTCGAAACCTGTAGCGAGATTCGCTCCACCAGCGATATTCCCATCATCATGCTCACCGTGCGCAACAGCGAGCGCGACAAAGTCCAGGCGCTCGACGCGGGCGCGGACGACTACGTCGTAAAGCCTTTCGGCGTTGAGGAACTCATGGCCCGCATTCGCGCTGCGCTGCGCCGCGTCGCCCCTCCCGAATCCATTCCGCCGTTTGTTTCCGCCGACCTGAAGATCGACTTCGAAAAGCGCACGGTGATGGTCAAGGGCCAGCCGGTGCGCCTCACTCCCAAGGAGTTCGACCTGCTGCGCCAGCTCGTCGCCAATCAAGGCAAAGCCATCCCCCACCGCCGATTGCTGCAGGCGGTCTGGGG
>DATJRU010000102.1:0-5042 GCA_035504455.1 Vulcanimicrobiaceae bacterium | reverse complement strand
CGCCAATTCCAGCTGGCTCTGAAGTATTCGTTCTAAGCAGGGCGGGAAACTGCTGCGGCGAATTCGGGCCCGGCTCGGGCGCTACACGCGCTCGAGCTGGGTCAATTGGAAGGGATCGCTGATCTTCTCGTGCAGCTCGCGCCACACCTTTTCGGGCTGCGCGAGAAATACTTCCACCACCGCGGGATCGAACTGCCGCCCTGAGAACCGCCCGATCTCCTCGCGCGCGGCCGAAATCGGCAGCGCCTTGCGATAGGGACGGTCGGAAATCATCGCGTCCAGCGTATCCGCCACCGCGAATATCCGGGCGCCCAGCGGAATCTGCTCACCCTTGAGCCCGCGCGGATAGCCGGTCCCATCGTAAAACTCCTGGTGCGAGAGAACGATCTCCGCCGCTTCCTTCAGAAACGGAATCCGCTCCAGCACGGCGTACCCGATTTCGCAGTGCCGCCGCATGATCTCGCGTTCTTCCGCTGTCAGCGGTCCGGGCTTCCGCAGAATGTAGTCCGGAATTCCCATCTTGCCGATGTCGTGAAGGAACGCCCCGCGTGCAATCTGCCGCAGCAGTCCCTTGTCCACGCCCATGGCCTTCGCGATCGTGATCGTAAACGCCGTCACGCGCTGGCAGTGGCCTTCGGTCTCCGCGTCTTTGGCGTCCAGCGCGCCGCCCAGTGCTTCGAGCGTGTAGTCGTAAGACTGTTCCAGGTCCTGCAGCGCAATCGATAGCTGCTGGGTCCGTTCCGCCACCAGTTGTTCGAGGTCGCTCTGATACGTGCGGTTCTCGATCACCAGCCGCCGGTGTTCCAGCGCCCGCCGTACGCTCAGGTGCAGTTGGTCCTTCTCAAACGGCTTCAGGATGTAGTCGTAAGCCCCGGTACGGATCGCTTCGAGCGCGATCGAGATGTCGTGCATCGCCGTGACCATGATGACCGGCACGTCCGGGTCTTCCTCCCGCAGGGCGGCCAGCAGCTTCATCCCGTCCATCTCGGGCATCACGATGTCGCTCAGCACGAGATCGAACGCATCCTTCCGGAACGCATCCAACCCGAGGCGCCCGTTTGACGCAACCGTGCAGGGATAGCCCTGCGCTTCCAGCAGCGTCGAGACGACCTCTCGGATCGCCTCTTCGTCGTCCACGACGAGAATTTTCTCTTTATCCACTGTCGCTCCGTTCGCCATTATAAGGCACGGCACACCGCCCCCTAGACCCTGTTGCCGCTCATTTGTCGTATGTGCTAATTATCATAATGGCTTCCTGATATCCCCGAACTACTGTCGTTATTCGTCAACGCGCGGCATAAGTGTCGCTTGGGCAAGGTGCGATGGCGCTCGTCTCGAACCCGGACCTCTTGGCGGTTGCATTTATCGAAGGTGGCGCGTCTGCCATCATTCTCGTTCTGTATTGGCTGTTGATTCCCGGTTTTCGCGCCCGTTTTTTCCGCTTTTGGCTCGCCGGATGGACAGTTTATGTCGCCCTGGAAGCGCTGCGCATGGCCAACCTCATGCGCGGGGGCGACGCAACCACGCCGTTCACGCTCTGGCTGTCCTTCATCCCCGCCTTCTTCTTCCTTGCGGCCACGATGGAGTGCCGCCGCGAAGCCCAAGGCTTGAAGTATCTATGGATTGCGGGCCCCATCGTCATGGTGATTCTCGCCGGCATCCATTCCGATCCCCGGTTTTCGTCCGCGGCTGGCTGGCTTGCTGCGAGCCTTCTTTCGGCGGTGTACCTGTCCTCCGGCTGGATCTTTTGGCGTTCGCAGTCGCAGCATGGCGGCATCGGCTGGAAGCTCGTCTCCGCGGCTCTGATGCTGCGTGGTCTGCACGGCTTGGACCGTCCCGAATGGTCGTCCGAGGGCTACGAAATCTTCCGCGTCTCCTTCCACGGCCTCTTCGGGATCATGATGGGCATCGCCATGGCCGTCCTCGTCCTCGAAGCCGGCAGGGCGCGCACCGAAGAGCTCAACGAAAAGCTTCGCCGCCTCTCGCTCATCACCGCCGAGGCCACCCACTCCTTCCGGATGGACCAGGTACTCAACTCCGTCCTCCAGCACCTCGTCGAAATCCTCGGCGCGACCCACGGCGTCGTTCTCCTGCTCGACGATGCCGGCACCTCGCCCGTTCTCGTCGAGCGCGCATCCGCCGGACAGCTTGAAGCCCCCGGCGAGCATCCTCGAATACCCGTCACCGATTCCTGGGTGAAAAACGTCCTGCGCCAGTCCGCCTCCATCGTCTCCTCCGGCGCGCCCGCGGATTCCACGGTTCAGCTCTGGAAGGACGCCGACCAGCTCGCCTCCGTCGTGCTCGTCCGCGTTCCCGGAAAAGACGGCCCGCTCGGCCTGCTCGGAATCGGCTCCGTAACGCCGCGCCCCTTTCCGTCCGACGAGCAAAACTTCCTCGTCAACGTCGCCAATCTCCTCGGCCTCACCGTCCAGAACGTCGAGCTCTTCCAAAGTTCCGCCGCTTCCCGCCGCCAATGGCTCGATACGTTCGACTCGATCGACGACCTGATTCTCGTCCACTCCAATGACGGCCGGATTCTGCGCGCCAATCGCGCGCTGGCCACTCGCCTCGCCGCCGAGCCGATCGCCCTCGTCGGCCGCTCGCTGCGCGACCTCCTCTTCCAGGGCACCGCTCCCTGGGTCGTCTGCCCCTATTGCGAGGGAGCCGCCGGCCAGTCCGAGGAGATCGACCCGACCTTCGGCGGCTATTTCGTCGCCACCGATTCCAGCTTCCACGATTCCGAAGGCGGCCGCCTCGGAACGATTCACGTCCTGAAAGATTTCACCGCGCATCGCATCGTCGAAAACAAATTCCGCACACTCTTCGAAAAAGCCCCCGAGGGCGTCTTCATCTCCACGCCCGACGGCCGCTTCCTCGATTTCAACGAAGCCTTCATGCGCATCGTCGGCTATGAGACCCGCGACGAATTGCTCGACACCGACATCCCGTCGCACCTCTACGCCACTTCCAGCGACCGCCAGCGCCTCAAGCGCCTTCTCCACGAGTACGGCGAAGTCAGCGACTTCGAGTTCCAGTTCCGCCGCCGCGACGGCGAAATCCGCACCGCCCGCGAATCCTGCTTTGCCACGCGCGACGACTCCGGCGAAATCGTCGCCTACCAGGGCTTCGTCCTCGACGTCACCGAGCACAAGCAAGCCGAAATGGACATTCGCCGCCGCAATCGCGAACTTCTCGCGCTCAACGCCATCGGCGAGCTTCTCACGCAGTGCGCCACGCTCGAAGACGGCCTCAACGACGCGCTCCTCAAAGTCACCGAGCTTTCCGCCGTCGATGCCGCCGCGGTCTACTTCCTCGACGAGTCCACGCGCACTCTCAAGCGCGCCGCCGCCGTCGGCTATCGCTCCTCCTTCGCTCGCGAGGCCGCGCCCATCGAGGTCTCGGCCTCCTTGCTCAACCAGATTCGCCAGGTGCGCGTCACCATTCTGTCCGGCACCGCTCCCGCCCTGCCTGAAGACTTCCGCGAGCTGCATCGCAACGAAGGCATCCAGGTTTCGCAGGTCGTCGTGCTCTGGACCAAGGACCGCATCACCGGCGTCCTCGTCGTCGGCTGCCGCGAGATGCGCGCCTTTTCAACCGGCGAGCTGAACCTGCTCTCGGCCATCGGCAACCAAATCGCCACCACGATCGACAAATCGCTCCTGCTCGAAAAAACGCGCGAGGCCTACGAAACTTTGCGCCGCACCCAGGAGCAGCTCCTGCAAAGCGAGAAAATGGCCGCCGTCGGCCAGCTCATCTCCGGCGTGGCCCACGAGCTCAACAATCCGCTCACCGCCATTCTCGGCTACAGCCAGTTGCTGAAATCCGAAGAGCTCATGAACCCGCGCGGCGCGGGCTACCTCGAAAAGCTCTACAAGCAGGCGCAGCGCACCCATCACATCGTCCAGAATCTCCTGAGCTTCGCGCGCCAGCACAAACCCGAGCGCGCGCCCGTCCAGCTCAATCAAATTCTCGAAGACACGCTCATCCTTCGCGAATACGACATGAAGCTCAGCAACATCGTCATTCACCGCGAATTCGATCCCCATCTCCCGATGACCGGCGGCGATTTTCACCAGTTGCAGCAGGTCTTCCTGAATATCCTCAACAACGCCGTCGACGCCATCCAGGAAAAGGGCGGCTCCGGCGAAATCTGGATTCGCACCGAGGCCGTCGGTAGCCGCTTGCGCGTCGAGATGACCGACAACGGTCCCGGCGTCCAGAATCCTCACCGCATCTTCGATCCCTTCTACACCACGAAGGCCGTCGGGAAGGGAACTGGCCTGGGCCTCAGCATCTGCTACGGCATCGTCAAGGAACACGGCGGCGAAATCCAGGTTCGCAATGCGCCTCCGCGCGGCGCCGCTTTCACCATCACCCTGCCGCTCCTCGTCGTGTCCGCTTCCGCGCCGCCCGCTGAGCCCGGCGATTCCGCCGAAGCGCCCGCCGGGAAAATTCTTCTCGTCGACGACGAGGAAACCGTCCTCCAGCTCGAGGAAGAAATTCTCGTCGCTCGCGGCTCCTCCGTCCGGCTTGCGCGCAACGAGCTCGACGCCATCGACATTCTCAAGCGCGACTCGGTCGACGCCGTCGTCGCCAGCGCCAACTTGACCGACGAAGATTCGCCCAATCTTTACAAGTGGATTCGCAAGAACCGTCCCGATCTCGCCGCGCGAATCGTGTTCACCATCTCGACAGCCACCGAGGATCTCATCCCCGATTTGGTGAGAAACTCGGGCTGCCCGATCCTGCGAAAGCCCTTCAAGATCGACGAATTTTGCAAGGCGCTCCAGGCCGCCCTCGCCGTCTCGGTCGCCGGCGGTTCCAAGCGCTGAAGCCGTGCCGCGGCGGTCCGCATCATCGACACGGCCGCCAAGTTCGTTCTTGCGCCCCTCGATGACCGCGCTGTAGTATCGGCCACGCCGTGGCAACTCCAAGAACTCGCCGCAATCGCATCGCAATTTCTCGAAATCATCCGGAAGACAGGCAGGTGAGCATGGAACGCATCAACCTCGTCGCGAATAAACTCCGCAAAGCGGTCGCGC
>DATJRU010000101.1:0-6909 GCA_035504455.1 Vulcanimicrobiaceae bacterium | reverse complement strand
TTGCCGCACTGGACGCAGATTGCGAGCAGTTTCGTGATTTCCTCCGCCACGACGAGCAGCTGCGGCATCGGCTCGAACGGGCGCCCCATGAAATCGGTGTCGAGGCCCGCGACGATTACGCGCTTTCCGGCGTCCGCCAGCGTGGTGCATACGTCGACGAGGCGATCGCCGAGAAACTGCGCTTCGTCGATGCCGACCACGTGCGTCGCTTCGTCCACCTGGCGCAAGAGCGCGTCCGCGTTTTCCACCGGCACTGACGCGATCTCGAGCCCCGAGTGCGACACGATGCCGTTCGCCGAATAGCGCTGGTCGATCGACGGCTTGAAGATCTGCACGCGCTGTTTCGCGATCTCGGCGCGCCGCAGCCGCCGGATCAGCTCCTCGCTCTTGCCGGAAAACATCGGGCCGACCACGACTTCGATCCAGCCCATGTCGCCTTTCACGATGTCCATTGGGTTCCTCGGCGCGTACGCTAACACAATCCGCTGTGGAAATTTCGGCGCTCGCGCCGGGAAATTTCGCGGCGCGGGCGCGGATGTGTTTTCGTAACCGGGATGCTATTCTTCTTGCCGTTTCCGGGGCGCGAATTCCATGAGCGGCTTCGAAAAACTTCACACCGAAAATGTGCGCGCCGAGGCCGGCAAGAGTGTTCTGATCCTGCCCGTCGGCACAGTCGAACAGCACGGGCCGCATTTGCCTCTCACCGTCGATTTGGAGATTCCCACGCGCATGGCGTCGGCGGTGGCGGAGCAAGTGAAGGGAATCGTCGCACCGGCGATTCCTTACGGAGCGCGCTCGTTGCCGCAAAGCGGCGGCGGCCCGGGTTTCGCGGGCACGATTTTCGTTCGCGGCAGCGTGCTGACGGATTACCTGCGGGACGTGATCGGGAGCTACGTTGCTTCCGGCTTTCGCTCGATCCTCATCCTCAACGGCCACTACGAGAACGAAGGTTTTATCTTCGAGGCGCTCGAACTTTGCCGCGAGGCGGGACAGCTAGAAGGCGCGCGCGTTGTGGCCGTCGGCTGGTGGAGTCTCGTCTCGGACGAAATGCTGAAGAAGCTTTTCGGCGACGCTTTTCCCGGGTGGCACGCGGAGCACGCGAGCACGTGCGAGACGTCTTTGATGCTGCACTTGCGAGGGGAACTCGTGGGCGGCACGCGCGTCGATAACCCGACGCCTCCGCGCGCGGGGGTCTATCTATATCCCATCGATGAGGGAAAGGTTTCGAATCGCGGCGTGCTGGGAAGCAGTTCGCCGGCCAGTGCCGCGGCTGGGCGCGCCCTCTTCGAAGAAATCTGTGCGAAGCTCGTCGCGCTCATCCGCGAGCACTACGCCTAGTCCGTGTCGACGTGGATCCGAGAAATGTGAGCCGTCACTCGTCGAATGCAAGAAGCTTGGTCGCATCCGCGCGCGGCCGAAGAGAGATCTTTCGCTTCGCTCAGGATGACGATTGGCTGAAGCTGTTCCGTTTGGCCGCAGCTTCGGCGAGCAGGCACAGAATTTCGAAGGCGATGTTCGCGGCGGCGAGCGCCGTCGCGCCCGAAGGATCGAACGGCGGCGAGACTTCGACCACATCCGCGCCGACGAGATTCAGCCCGCGTAGTCCGCGGAGCAGCCGCAGCACCTCGCGCGAAGTGAGTCCGGCGAATTCCGGCGTTCCAGTGCCAGGGGCGAAGACGGGATCGAGCGCGTCGATATCGAAGCTGAGATACGTCGCGCCATCGCCTGCCACACGCCGCGCTTCGCGGATCGCCGCGTCGACGCCCATCTCCTCGAATTCCTCGATGGTGATGATGCGAATCCCTTGCGCGAGCGGCCAGTCGCGCTCGTCCGCCGAGTAGGTCGAGCCGCGGATGCCGATCTGGACGGTGCGCTTGGGATCGAGCAGCCCTTCTTCGATCGCGCGGCGAAAGGGCGTGCCGTGCGTGTATTTCAGGCCGCCGAAATAGGTGTCGACGGTATCCGAATGCGCGTCGAAGTGAACCATTCCCACGGGACGCTTCTTGCCGACGGCGCGCAAAATCGGCAGCGAGCTGAGATGGTCGCCGCCGATCGCCAGCGGCATCGCGCCCGCATCGACGATGCGCTCGAAAAACGCGCGAATGCTTTCGAGCGACCGCGCGAGATCGATCGGGTTGACGGGAGCGTCGCCCGCGTCGGCGATGCGCGCGATTTCGTAGGGCGCAATCTTCGTCACGGAGTGCACGCGCTTGATCAAGCTCGACATCTCGCGCACCTGCCGCGGACCGTGGCGCGGCCCCGGCCGGTTGGTGGTGCCGCCGTCCCATGGCACGCCCACGATTGCGATATCGAGCTCGCGCGGATCTTCGACCACCGGCAGGCGCATGAACGTCGAGTGACCCGCGAAGCGCGGCGTGACGCCTGAATCGATGGGTTCGTAGCGGCGCGTCACGATTCCTCGCTTTCAGCGAGCGGCGTTTCCTTGCTGCTGCGCTGATTCCAGAAAAACCACAGAAGCCCTGCCGCCAGGTACGCCAGATAAATATATGGAAGCTTGCCGTACGGCCCTTCGGGCACCGGATACAGGTTGCCAACGAGGGCAAGCAGCATCGCGCTGAACGCCAGCCAGGGAATCACCTGCGCGCCCGGCCGGTACGCGCTGTGTTTGCGTAGGTAGCTCGGCAGCACCGAGCACACCAGCGCGTACGCCACGATAAATCCATACGTCGCAAGCGAGCCCATCCAGCCGTAGACGTCGAGCCCGCTCGATCCGCGAATCGCGAGCACGGCGACGGGCAGGACGGCCGCGATGCCGGTGGCGAAGACGGCGCGGTGCGGCGTTTCATTCTGCGCGTGCGTGGCGCGCATCGATCCGTGCGCCAGCCCGCGGTGCGACATCTGCAGCAGGACGCGCGCCGCCGCCGTGATGCACGCGAGCGTGCAGGCGAAAAGGCTCACCAGCGCGCCGATGTCGATGATCTCGCCGAGCACGGGCACGCCGCCAACCTGCGCCATCGCGCGCATCGGAGCAGCGCTGGCGCCGAGATCCTGCCCCGCCATGCGCAAGCCGAGCACTTCGGCGTAGGCGCAGACCGTGAAGATCGCGCCGCAGAGCAGCGCGCTCTGGATCACCGCGCGCGGAATCGTCTTCAGCGGCTCGCGTGCTTCGGCGCCGAGCGTGGTCGCGCTCTCGAATCCCGCGAAGCTGAAAAGCGAAAGGACCAGCCCGAGCCGCAGCCCGCTGCCGGTCATGCCGCGCAGCCGCAGCTGCTGCGGATCGATGTGCCATCCGCCGCGCGCCAGCACCAGCGCGACGACCAGCAGAATCGACGCCACCGACACGACCTCGATCCACAGCATCAGCCGCGCCGAAATTTGCACATCGCGCCAGGCGATCCACATCGAAAGCCCGGTGACGAAAAGGGCGAGCAGCACGGCCGACGTCCCGTGGCCCGTCGCATCGCGCAGCAGGATGTTGGCGTAGTGGTAGAAGCCGCCGATCACGCTCGATCCCGTTGCGACGTACGCGAGCAGCAGGCTCCACGCGGCGATCGCGCCGAGCGATGGCGGCAGCGTCTCCGCGGCGTACGAGTAGAGCGATCCCGGCGACGCGGAGTAGCGCGCGAACCGGCTGACGCACAGCGCCACCAGCAGCACCGCGCACGTGGCGATCACGTAGGCGAGCCACGTCCCATTGCCCGCGAGCGCGCAGACCAGCGGGATCGTGGCCACGGGCGTGGCGGTCGGCGAAATCGTCGAAACAGACTGCGCGAGAATCTCGACGGGGGAGAGAATCTCCTTCCGCAATCCGTAACCGGTAGCTTCCGGAGGCACTTCGTCCCTTTCGACGCGCAGGTGGTTCCGTGGATTGGCTGCTTTCTGGAGCGTCGATTATACGGTAGTTTCGCCCGGCCGCCAGCCCACGCGGTCGGCGAATGCGACTGCGAGACAGTCGAGGACGATGTGAGATAAAATCGCAGGCCTCTTATTTGAGATTCTGGCTGTCGCGGAAAGGCCCCAGGTATGCCGAGGTCGAAGGAATTCACGGTAAAGATCGAAGACAAGCCCGGCGCGCTGGGGCGATGCTTCCTCGCTCTCGGAGAGCGCGGCGTGACCGTCGTGGCATTTCAATCCTACGTCGAGGAAGGCGAGAGCATCGCGCGATTCGTGGCAGACGACATGGCCGCCGCAAAAGGCGTCCTGGGGCAACTGCGAATGATCTTCGAGATCACGGACGTGGTGACCGTCAGGCTCCAGCACCGCCCCGGTGCGCTGGGTCGCGCCGCCGCCCGGCTGGGCGAGGCTCACGTGAATATCGACTACTCTTACTGCGGATCGGAACCCGGCTCGCCCCTGGGCTTGCTGGTTTTCGGCGTGGACGATTTGACGAAAGCTGCTACAGCCCTCGACGCGCTCGCCGCGGAAGAATCGAAAACCTCGCCCCACTGATGGGCCGGCGCCGTTCCCGGAAGCGTCAATCTTCTGATTGGCGTTTTGTGCCTAGGATTTCGTTGCTACGCCAAAGCAGTGGTCGAAACCGTCGTCGTCGGTGAGAAAGAACTCCGTCTGGCCGTAGTCTCTATCGACGATTTCCGAGACCGCGAATCCCAGATCCTTCAGCCGGTTTCTCGTCTCGTCTAAATCCGACGGAGCCCAATAGAGATGAATTCCGTGATAGTCCTCCGGCCGGATCGGCATTCCCGCGCGCTGGTTCAGCATGAAAGCCAGCGTGTCTTTGAAGAGCATGCAGAAAATCAGCCTGCCGTCTTTTTCCATTTCGCGGGCGACTTCGAACCCGAGTCCGTCCCGCCAAAAACGCAGGCTCCTCTCGATGTCCTTGCTCGGAATGATCGGTATGCACGACTGAACGGCCATCGGCGATTCTCCTGCGTCCGCATCGGGTAACGGGCGGTGATTATACAGGCGTTTCGCCGAAATCCCCTTGCAACCCAAGCGCTTGTTTTGGAAGTCAAACAGAATGAGAGGGAAGTGGCGGCTGTTGAGCCGCCGTTACGATGCAAGATACGGCCCCGTTCAATTTCTATTCTGGAAGCGACAGGAGCACGTCATGAAATATGGAGTTGCCATTCTTCTGTGGTGCGCTTTAGCTTCAGCCAGCCTTGGACAAACGACCAATACAGACCGCACGCAAAACCTTCAAAACTGCGTCGACGGAATCGGCATGTGCAACACTTCGATGCTGACCGCCCCGCAGGCGCAGGAACTCGCGGGCCTGCAGCACGACCGAAATCTCTATAAATGCCTGATCGGATACGCCGAGTGCGACCGTTCGGCGCTCACGCCGGCGGAGTTCCAGCAGGTTGCCGAGACCGAGCGTCAACGCAACGCCCTTGCGTGTGAAACAACCTCCGAACTGTGCGACAAATCGCTGCTGACGCCCGACCAGGCGCAAGAGGTTGCGCAAATCGAGCGAGAGAGGAATCGCCTGAACTGCCAGACGGGCTACGGCGACTGCAACGAATCGTTGCTCAGCCCCGCGGAACAGGCCGAGGTAAAAAGCGTGGGGCGCGAGCACAACCTGCTCGCCTGCGAGATTGGGCAGCCACAGTGCGACAACGGTCTGCTTACGCCGGCCAACGCGAAGGCAGTGAACGCCACGCAGGGCCAGTGGAACCTCCTGGCCTGCAAAGCGAACGACGTCCTCTGCGACACCTCGCGCCTTACCACCGCGCAAGCCGGCGAGGTGGCTCAGGCGAAGCGCGAATGGAACAACCTCGCGTGCCAGGCCAAGGACATTTCCTGCGATCCATCGCTTTCACGCGAGCAAGCAGGGAAGCGAACTTCGACCAAACCGACGTCCTGATCGCCACGCACCGAGAACTCGTAGGAAGACAACCGTGAGGCCGGGGCCTCGAGCCCCGGCTGGCTGGTTTAGTAGCAATGTTGCATGACGCCCTTGGGCTCGCCCAAAGGCGGCTCGCTCAGGGCACCAATCCTCGTCGGATTGGTGGAGGCGGCGGAGTTTGAGTTGGTTTTCGCGCTTGCGGGCGGAAGAGAGTGAATCGTGCGCCTCGCTCCAGACCAGCACTACCGGCAAACGCCGGCGGGTCCAGGCGGCGCCTCTGCCGGCATTGTGTTCGTCACAGCGACGGTGAGGGTCTTCCGCGACACCCACGTAGAACGAATTGTCTGAACACCGCAAGATGTAGCAATGATGCATGATGCCCTTCGGCTCGCCCAAAGGCGGCTCGCTCAGGGCACCAATCCTCGTCGGATTGGTGGAGGCGGGGGGAGTCGAACCCCCGTCCGAGAAGCCTTGCCACCCGAAGACTACATGCTTAGCCCGTTCCGAAGGTTTCGCCGGAAGAACTCAGAGCGGGCAAGACGCGCTCCCGGCTAGTCCGATTGATCTCGCCGCCGCGTTCCGGACCGAAGCGCGACGGCCAGCCTACTGTGTGACGCCTCATCCCAACCGCGCAGGCGACGCTTGGGGAGACGCGCTACCTACTTTTGGTTAGGCAGCGAGAGCCAACTGGGAGTTGCCAGTTAGTTTTGTTCCACCCTGTTGCGGGCGAGTGGGCCCCGGCATGCCTTCGAGCCGCGACAGCTTCCGTCGAAACCGTGTCGCCCCCGTCGGTAATTCCTATTATAGCGCCGCTGCCGGAGCCGACCAAATCGACCTCCGGTAGGCGTTCCCAGCGGCGGTGCGCGAAAGGCAGGTATTTACAGCGGCTGGTCGGGGCGGATGAGCGTCCGCCACATGTGGGCGACGGGGCTGCCGTCGTTGCCCAGTCCTTCTTTGGGCTGCTTGAAGTGGCGGCCGATGATGTCGAGGAAATTGTCGATTGTCACTACGACGTTGGGGTCGAACGCGTAGAGGTCGTTGACTGCCACCATGCGCGGCTCCATGTACCACTTGTGCTTGCGGACCATCTGGTAGGTCGCTTCGATGTAGTCCGGCGGCACGTAGTCCACGCCGAATACCTG
>DATJRU010000100.1:0-4264 GCA_035504455.1 Vulcanimicrobiaceae bacterium | reverse complement strand
GCGTCGAGAACGAGATTTGAGAAATCCCTGTCGTCCTCGATGCTGCCCAGGATCGCACCCGCTTCGCCCACGACAAGTTCGAACATGGAAATTTTCTCGTCGAGCAGCGCAAGCACCTGCTCTTCGAGCGTACCGCGGCTCACGAGGTTGAACACGAACACTTCGCGCGCCTGGCCGATCCGGTCGATGCGGCCGATGCGCTGTTCGATCGCCATCGGATTCCACGGCACGTCGAAATTGATCAGCGTGTTGCAAAACTGGATGTTCCTGCCCTCGCCGCCGGATTCGGTTGACAGCAATACGGGCACGTGGTCGCGGAACGCGGCGATGGCCGCGTCCTTCTCGGTGCCGGCGAGACTGCCGTCGAACCGGGCGAACGCGATGTTCTCGCGCGCGAGAAGTCCCGCCAGGTGTTCGAGCGTCTCGCGGTAATGCACGAAGACGAGCTTTTTTTCGGCCGGGTTGCGGCGGAGAAGATCGAGCAGCTGCGCTTCCTTGGCGCCGGCATGCTGCAGGGACCAGCGTTCGGCCAGCGCGGCCCAGTCCGAAGATTCGGGGCGGCGCTCCGCGAAGCGGCGCAGGGCGGCCGCGGCCGCCGCGGGCGAGGAGCCCGCCGCACCCAGAAGGTGCATGAGCGCGAGCCGCTCGCGACCGCCATGTCCGTCGGCGGCAGATACGAATCGGCGCGCCGCCTCCGCAAGCTCGCCATAACAATGACGTTCGGCCTGCGAAGGTTCGACGCGAATCGTGGCAGCGTGCCGGCGCGGCAGCTTGAGCGCGACTACGGCGCGGGTGTTGCGGATCATGGCGCCGCGCATCAGCTCCCGCAGCCGCTCGGGGTTGGCGGGCTGGCGCGGCTTGCCGGGCTTCATATAGGCGGCGCGGAAATCCTTGAGCGTCTTGAAGATGCCCGGCTTCAGCAATGTGAGCAGATTGTAAAGCTCTTCCAGATCGTTCTGCACCGGCGTTGCCGAAAGCAGGAGGAGGAATCGCTTGTTCAGCGAATCGACCAGCTTGTAGCTCTGGCTCGACCGGTCGCGCAGGTGATGCGCCTCGTCCACGATGACGAGGTCGAAGTTGCGCCCGAGGAGGTGCCGTGCGTGTTCGCCGCGCCGGGCGGCTGCAATCGACGCCACGATGCACGGCTCCCGCCAGAAGCGGTCGGGGTCGTTCCGGAACAGGGCGTCCTGCGTTGTGGTGCACGGGATTGCGAACTTCGTTTCCAGCTCCTCGTGCCACTGTCCGACGAGCGATGCCGGCGCGAGCACGAGCACGCTCTCGACCATCCCGCGCAGGAGATATTCCTTCAGCACCATGCCGGCCTCGATCGTCTTGCCGAGGCCGACTTCGTCGGCGAGCAGCACGCGGCCGCGGAACTGCCGAAGCACCTTCCGCACCGTCTCGATCTGGTACCAGAAGCTTTCGATGCCGCGGAGATGACCAAGGCACAGCAGTTCGTCGAATCCCTGGGCAAGTCCCAGGTAAGCGAAGCGCTCTCGCAGGCCATACCATCCGCCGTCCGATTCCGGTGGGCGTGCAAGGGTCGCCAGCAGCGGTGCGCTGTCGAACTCTGTCGTGAAGGCGATGTCGACGTCGATGCGCGGCAATTGCGGCTGGGGATCGACGGCGGCAACGGCAGTTTTCAGACCCGCCGACGCGGAGCCGCGCGCAGCGGCTTGCCGGCGGACGGCGGAGGGTTTTGACGGACCCGGATCGGCTTTGCCGCATTTTCGAATATCGGTGTGCCTCGGCGCGGCCGGACACACGGGCCGCATGATCGCACGGTGCCATTTGCTGAGCCATTCCTGGCGCTCGATACCGGCCGGGAAAGCCATCAGTGCGCTGAAGGAATCCTTCAGACGATGCTGTTTAAGCAGTACCTGCGCTGCACCGTGCCTGTTTTGTTGCGCGAGCGTCAGCGCGCTCAGCAGATGATAGGGTTGCGTTGGTTCGAAGCGTTTTGCGAAGCGCTTGAGAAACGTCTGGGCGCGCTCCGGCTGTTCGTCCAGGAGTGCCGCCGTTGCCGCCAGCAGCAGAATTGCGCCGTTGCCCGGGCACGCCTCCAGTGCTTCTTCGGCAGAAGACAGGAACCCGGTCCGCTTGCGCGTATCGGCAAACTCCGTCGCCAGCGCTTCGACCCAATCCTCCCAGGATTGCAGCTGAAGATCCGAAGTCATTGCTGTGCGTGCTGTCGAAGACATGCCAGATCATCCGCTGCTGCGAACGCGATCGCGCGCCGACTCGCGCAGAAAGCGTACAGGCGCGGGCGCGGAGAGCAAGTCAAAAGGAGGAGGTCCGCCGGCGACTATGGATGGTCGCGGCTTCTACGCCGCTTTCCTGGAGCGCGGGCTTCCGTGTGTCACGAATGAACCGACGAAAGGAGGTTCAATGCTGTGTTCGAGATGAGGGTAGGTCCCTCGAAGCCGGCGGTCGGACGCAGGCTTCAAACCCCCGCAAGGTGCTGCGGCCAAAACCCGTGGTGTTGAGCGTTGCGGAAAAGGCAGGACACGATCCTGTCAGGTATGACTTGGAAAGGCGAACGAAAGTGCACCGCCGAGGAAGTGTCGAAAGCGCTTTAGACGATGCAGAAACCGGGGTGAGGAGACTGCTCCGGGAAGAGTCCGGGGGGCGATCCGATTGCTGCCCGGGCGGCATCCGGCATGTAGGCGGCGCGAGTCCAGGTCCGGCTCGAACATGGAACGTGAGAGCCTTTGACGGCGATGCCAAGGGAGAAGCCCAAGCAGGCAGCCCCTGCGAGGCGAGAGTACCGAAGCGCCGCAAAGGGTCGGAGCCATTCATAGTAGGGAGGAAGGTTCTGTAATGGAGCTGGACCGAAGGGATGGCGTTGTCTGGCCCGAAACCGGGGTCAACCCTCGTCGGGAGGAACCCTGTGGATAGGGCAAAGCCGTTCGACATTCCGAAACGGGAAGTGTGGGACGCCTACAAGAGCGTAAGAGCGAACAAGGGAGCGGCTGGCGTTGACGGCCAGTCGATTGCGGAGTTCGAGGCTGATCTTGAAGACAACCTCTACAAGCTCTGGAATCGGCTGTCGTCGGGCAGCTACTTTCCGCCGCCGGTGAGGCGGGTGGACATACCGAAAGGCGATGGCAGGACGCGGCCGCTGGGCATTCCCACGGTTTCGGACAGGATCGCGCAAGAGGTGGTCAAACGGTATCTGGAGCCGCTGCTGGAACCTCATTTCCACAGCGACTCCTATGGGTACCGGCCCGGCAAATCGGCACTCGATGCGATCGGCGTGGCGCGAAAAAGATGCTGGCGTCACGACTTCGTGCTCGAGCTCGACATCAAGTCCTTCTTCGACGAGATCGACCGGGACTTGCTGATGCGCGCAATCCGCAAACACACGGACTGCAAATGGGTGCTTTTGTACATCGACAGATGGCTGAAAGCCCCGGCGCAAGAGGCGGACGGCAATCTCATCGCGCGCGAGAAAGGGACGCCGCAGGGCGGGGTGATCAGCCCCCTCCTGGCCAATCTCTTTCTGCATTATGGGTTCGATACATGGATGCAGCGGAACCATCCGCACATCCCCTTCGAGCGCTACGCGGACGATGCGATCTGCCACTGTGCGAGTGAGGAACAGGCACAAAGCCTGCGCGTGGCGCTTGAGAGGCGCCTTGCGGACTGCGGACTGAGACTTCATCCGGAGAAGACGCGAATCGTCTATTGCAAGGATGACGACAGGGACGGGGACTATCCCGACCAGAGCTTCGACTTCCTCGGCTATACGTTCAGGCCGCGGCGGTCGATAGGGCGGGACAGGAAACCCTGCGTCTCGTTCAATCCCGCAGCCAGCAACAAGGCACTCAAGAAGATACGCCGGAAGCTTCGGGCCACGGCCTTCCACAGACACAGCGAAATGGCGCTGGATCAGCTTGCGGAGAAGCTCAACCCCTTCATCCGCGGCTGGATCAACTACTACGGCCGCTACCACCGCTCGGCGCTCTATCCCACGCTTCGGCTCATCGACGCCAGATTGGCAAAGTGGGCCTTCGGAAAGTTCAAGCGCCTGAAGCGGCGTCGCGGACGGGCTTGGGCGTGGCTGGCGCAGGTGTGCCGCCGCAACCCCACGCTCTTCGCGCATTGGCGCCTGCAACGGGCCTATGGCTGGACGACGGGAGCCGTATGAGGCGAGAGTCTCACGTACGGTTCTGCGAGCGCGCGGTGGTGAAATCCCGCCGCGCGACTCTCCAGACGCGCATCCGGCGGAACGCCGGAGTTATTCCTTCGCGTTTCGCGCGAA
>DATJRU010000099.1:0-32076 GCA_035504455.1 Vulcanimicrobiaceae bacterium | reverse complement strand
GACAACACGCGCATTCTCATTCGCGGCGCGGATGGCGCGGAACATATTTTTTTCGACGCGCTCGCGAGCCAGGAGATTCTCCAGATTCTTTTCGATGCCATCCGCGAATCTCGCCGCTTACAGGGCCACGCGGGCGAGTTGGTCGGCGTTCCCACGGGTGCCCTGGAGCCGCTACGCACGGCCGCGCAGGGCAAGCTTCAGCCTTCGCTGATGAAAGCGGAGCAGAGCAATACTTCGGCGCTCTACGGCAAAGCGTTCGTGCTGAAATTATTTCGGCACTTGGAAGCGGGCATCAGCCCCGACTTCGAAATCGGCCGTTTCTTGTCCGAGAAGGCGGGCTTTCCGAACATCCCGCCGATGGCCGGGGCGCTCGAATACCGGAAGAGCCATGGCGAACCCGCTGCGATCGCGCTTTTGCAGGGGTTCGTCGCGAATCAGGGCGACGCCTGGGAACACACGCTGAAAGCGCTCTCGGCTTATTACGATCGCGTCGCGAGCATCGCCGCAACTTCGTCGCCCGAGCGCTCCGGCACGGAGCTGCTTGGAAATTACGCCGCGGAGGCCGCGCTCCTTGGCCAACGCACGGCGGAGCTGCACGCTGCCCTCGCTTCCGATCGGGGCGATCCCGATTTTGCGCCGGAGCCGACTTCGCCCGGATACCAGCGCGCGGTTTCGGACTCCATGGCGCCCGCCGTCGACGAAATTCTCGAGATGCTCCGCCAACGCTTCAATGACTTGCCGGAGCACGCTCGCCCGGTGGCCGATCGCGTGCTCTCCGCAAAAGCGGCACTGAAGGATCGCTTCCGTTCCTTCGCGGATCGCAAGCTTACAGCCCCCCGCACGCGCATCCACGGCGATTTTCATCTCGGCCAGGTGCTCTTCACGGGCGGCGACTTCATCTTCATCGATTTCGAAGGCGAGCCTGCACGCTCGCTTGCCGAGCGGCGCGAAAAGCATTCTCCGCTGCGCGACGTGGCTGGCATGGTTCGATCGTTCCACTATGCGGTGTACGGCGCGTTGTTCAAGCGGACCGAGGCCGGCGACGCGAAGGCGGCTGCGCTCGTCACGTTCGCGAACGCCTGGTATCGCGCCGTTTGCGACGAATACTTGCGCGCCTATTACGCGCACGCCTCGCGCGCCGATTGTCTTCCCGTCGATCCGGATGAGCGCCAGTTCTTGCTCAACTTTTGGCTGCTCGGCAAAGCGGTCTACGAACTTAAGTACGAGCTCAATCATCGTTTGGACTGGGTCGCCATTCCACTGGAGGGGATCGACGCGCTGGTGGGGCGCTCGTCCGTCTCGTGACGACTCAACCCAGGTCCGAACTCGGCTGCGCCCACATCGACGGCGGCCGCTGCGAATTCCTCGTGTGGGCGCCTCGCGCCGAAAAAGTCGAACTCCACGTCGTGTCGCCGTCCGAACGCCTCATCGAAATGTGCCGGGAAGAACGCGGCTACTATCGCGCTCTCGTCGAAGGGCTCAAGCCGGGCGACCGCTACTTCTATCGTCTCGATGGCAAGACCGACCGGCCAGACCCTGCGTCGCGCCTTCAACCGGACGTTCACGGCCCGTCCGAAATCGCCGACCTGCGGTTTGATTGGAGCGATTCGTCGTGGCGCGGGTTGCCGCTCGGAAAATTCGTTCTCTACGAACTACACGTCGGCACGTTCACGCCGGAGGGCACTCTCGACGCGATCATCCCGCGGCTCGACGAACTAAGAGACCTCGGCATCACGTCGATCGAGCTGATGCCACTCGCCCAATTTCCCGGCGCGCGCAACTGGGGCTACGACGGCGTCTATCCGTATGCGGTCCATACAGCCTATGGCGGTCCGCTCGCCCTGAAGCGCTTCGTCGACGCCTGCCATCAGCACCGCCTCGCCGTCACGCTCGACGTTGTCTACAACCATCTCGGCCCGGAAGGGAATTACCTCTCGTCCTTCGGTCCCTATTTCACGGACCACTACAAGACTCCCTGGGGCGACGCACTCAATTTCGATTTGCAGCAGAGCGACGAGGTCCGCCGCTATTTCATCGACAATGCGCTCTACTGGGTCACCGAGTTCCATATTGACGCGCTGCGCCTCGACGCCGTTCACGCCATCATCGATTCTTCCGCGCTGCCGTTTGTCGAGCAGCTTACCCTTGCCGTCCACGAGCGCGCCCGCGAGCTCGATCGCACGATCCATGTGATCGCCGAGAGCGATCGCAACGATTCGCGCATCACCCGCGAAGCCGAGAAAAACGGTTGGGGCGTCGATGCCACGTGGAACGACGACATCCACCACGCCGTCCACGTCCTGCTCACCGGCGAGCAGACCGGTTACTACGCCGATTTCGGCGGCATCGGTCGCCTGGCGGCCGGCCTTCGCGAAGGCTTCATCTATTCAGGCCAGTATTCGAAGTATCGCCAGCGCCACCACGGAAATTCCGCGCGCGACTTGCCGGGCGAACGCTTCGTCGTCTTCTCGCAAAATCACGATCAGGTGGGGAACCGCATGCTGGGCGAGCGCCTCTCCTCTCTCGTTTCGTTCGAGAGCCTCAAGCTCGCGGCCGGCGCGATCCTTCTGAGCCCGTTTGTGCCGCTGATTTTCATGGGCGAAGAGTACGGCGAGACGGCGCCGTTCCTCTATTTCGTCAGCCACTCCGATCCCGCCCTCATCGAAGCTGTGCGCAAGGGACGCGCCGCCGAATTTCGCGCTTTCCGCTGGGAAGGCGAGCCGCTCGACCCGCAGAGCGAAGGCACATTCGCGCGATGCAAGCTCCACTGGGATCAACGCAACGAAGGTAATCACGGCGTCCTCCGCTCGTTTTACAAGGAGCTCCTTCGCATCCGTCGTGAGACGCCGGCGTTCGCGACTCTCAACATGCAGGGCCTCCGCGCCGTCCCCGGCGACGGCTGCGAGATTCTCTCCGTGCGCCGTCCGCACGAGCACGGCGAAGTCCTCTGCGCCTTTCACTTTGGCGCCGCGCCCGCGCAACCCCCGTTTGCGCTGCCGCAAGGCAAATGGCGCAAGCTCATCGACTCGGCCGAGCAGCGCTGGTCGGGTCCCGGCAGCGAAGCGCCCGCCGAAATCGAGTCGAACGGAGAGATTTCTTTGGCGCTAAGCCCGAAATCCTTCGTGGTTTACTCGCATTCTAACCGCCCAGTCTCTGCTTGATCTCCCGCTCAAACTGCGGGAAATAGCGCGAGATCACCGAAAGATCGAATCGTGCCAGAATCGACTCCTTCGATTCATTTTCCAGCAGGAATTCGAACGACCGCCGGACCAGTTCCGTTTCCTCCACTTTGCCCTGCGTCAGCCGCTGGTAATCCGCGGGTTTCAGCGTCACGCGGTGCGCCGTCTCGCTCGCGCCTTCGCGTACCCGCACGCGAAATTCCCCCGCACCTGTTTTCTCCACTTCGATCTTTGCAGCCACGCTGCCCTCCGGAACGCCATGGTTCTCGCTCCGCATTCTATAGCGCGGTTGCGGATGCGCCCGCCTTTTTGATATAGATGCGGCGCACGATTCGGTTTTTCCAAGGGACCTCGGGGGGAACATGCATAGGAAGCTTCTTCTGGCACTAGCGGTTTCGTTTTCGCTGTTTGCAATCCAGCCCGGCAGGGCGCTGGCCGGCGCTACGCCGAAAGCCGCAGCCGCAAGTGACTGCGACCGCGCCTGCCTCAACGGATTCGTCGATCAATACATGGCCGCCGTCGCCGCCCACGATCCAGCGAAGCTTCCCACCACCGAGAATGTAAAATACACGGAGAACAACGTCGAAATGCCGCTCGGCGAGGGCCTTTGGCAGACGTCCGACGGCTGGGGTTCCTACAAAGTTTTCGTCGACGATCCGCAAACCGGCCAGGTCGGCTTCCTCGCTGTCGCGAATGAAGATGGCAATCTCTCCTGCTTCGCCGGACGCCTGAAAGTCGTCGGCCACAAAGTCAGTGAAATCGAAGTGGTCGCCGCGCGCCCGGAGCGCCCGAGCCCGCCTTCCGAGAACGGTATTCCCGTCGGCGGCCCCGCGAATCTGCACGACAAGCCGCTCTTCAGCGAGATCGAGCCCGCCGATCAGCGCGTCTCCCGCGAAAAACTGATCCAGCTCGCCAACGGCTACTTCGACACGATCCAGCTCAACACCGGCAAGATTTATACGACCTTCGATCCCGATTGCCAGCGCATGGAGAACGGTTCGATCACCGCCAATAATCCGAACGCGACGAACCCGGTGGCCAAGATGGGTTGCCAGGCGCAGCTCGAAACCGGCCTGCTGAAGATCGTCACCCGCGCGCGCGATCGCCGCTTCGTCGTCGACGAAGAAAAGCAGATGGTCTTCGTTGCCACATTTTTCGATCACAACGGCACCGTCCGCGAAAATAAGCTCGTCGACGGCTCAGTCCGCAAGATCGGCATGCCGTTCGATCGCCCTTACTCGTTTCTGATCTTCGAGCTCTTCAAGATCAAGGACGGGAAGATCCGCCAGATCGAAGCGGTTCTCACGACGGTTCCGTATTACATGCCGAGCCCGTGGGTGAACTACAAGAAGAAGTAGCCTGGGAGCTCCCATGCGATTCGACCGCAGCTTTTTCCGATTCGCGGCAGCGCTATTGCTGGTTGCGCTCGCGTCTATCGCGACGCGGGCGCAATCCCTCGCGCCGCCCGCCGACTACGATCCCAATTTCAATTACGACTGCGACCGTGCCTGCCTGAATGCCTATGCCGATCAGGTCCTCGCGTCGTTCGTCGCCCACGATCCCTCGACCTTGCCTCTCGCGCGCCAGGTGAAGTACACCGAAAACGGCCAGGCTCTCCCGCTCGGCGAAGGCCTTTGGGGTACCGCCAGCGGCATCGGCAACTACAAAATTTACGCCGACGACCCGGAAACCGGCGAAGTGATGTTCATGGGCACGATGCTCGAGAACGGCGCTCCGATCATCGTCAACCTTCGCCTGAAAGTCGAAATTCGCCGCATCACCGAAATCGAAAGCACCATCGCGCGTAAGGAGGCGGGCAGCCTCGCGCGTCCCGAAAATCTCGTCACGCCGAATCCGCTTTTCGCGGAAACCGTCCCTCCCGCCGAGCGCCGCTCGCGCGCGAACATGATCGCCATCGCCAACAGCTACTTCAGCGCCATCGAGAAGGGCCACGCCTCCTTCGTCCCCTTTGACAAAGACTGCAACCGCATCGAAAGCGGCGTGCAGACCACGAATAATCCGAGCCTCAGCAACGCGCCATCGAGCGTCTTCGGCCTCGGCTGCGCCGACCAGATCAAGCTGCGCGATTTTCAGCCTGATACTTACTTGCGCGACCGCCGCTTCCTCGTCGTCGACGAGGAGCGTGGACTCGTGTTCGTTCAGGGCTTCTTCGATCACGACGCCCGGCTGCGCTCCTTCACGCTCACCGATGGCCGCGTCGTGCAGCAGACGCGCACTGCCCCCTGGACGTGGGAATTTGCCGAGCTCTTCAAGATCAAGGACGGCAAAATCATGCGCGTCGAAGCGATCGTCGACCCCGCCCCGTACGGCATGAAGTCCGGCTGGTAGCCGCTCTCGCGCTGCCTGAAATCGTCGTTTACACGCGTCACAGCGGCATGTAGTATGTCCCGTTCGCAGGCAGCCTTTGTTCGAAGAGGGTAATACTCGTTGTCCGGGCGCTCTCTCAATCGGTGTTTTCGCGTTGCAATTGTGGTTTCGGTGATCGTTTTGGGCTGGGCTTTCCTCCAGTGGAGATTGCCGGTCCAGGGACAGAGCGCTTCTCCTTCTCCCGTGCCGAGCGATACAGTCTATACGCCTGCGCACCGGACGATCCTCGATGCCGTCCGCGAATACTTCGGCATTCGCTCGACCCCCGTGCAACCGATCCAATTCACGCACAAGGTGCACCTCGCGAACGGCCTGCAGTGCGTCAACTGCCACGTGGGCGTCGATCAGGGACCGGATGCGCGCATTCCCAGCGCGAATTTCTGCATGACGTGCCATCGCGTGATCGCCACGGACAAGCCCGAAATCCAGAAGCTGACCGCCTATTTCAATCGCGGCGAGGATATACCCTGGCAGCGCGTGTACGGCTTCGAGCCGTCCGCGCACGTGAAGTTTAATCACGCGCCGCACATTCGCGCGGGGGTCGACTGCAAGGAGTGCCACGGCGACATGACCACGCAGACCGTCGCCGAGCGCAAAGTCGACCACACGATGGGTTTTTGCATTCAGTGTCACAAGCAGCACAACGCATCGATCGACTGCGTGACATGTCATTACTAGGACGGAAGAAATGACGCCGCATTTTAGGCACGCACGAGGCGAAACTGTCATTCCGAGCGGAGTCTCGCGCGGCTTTGCCTTTCTCGCGGTTTTTGCGGGCCCGCCTGCCGGCGAGGCAGGCGCGAGACGCAGCGAGGAATCTGCTGTTGCTTTCCGGGCGAACGAGGTCACCAGGCTCTAATGGAACGCCGCGACTTTCTGAAAATTTCGGCGATCGGCACCGCCACGGCGGCCCTCGAAGGGTGCGGCAATCCCGATCACCAGCTCATCCGCTTCCTTCCGGAAGAGGACATGCTGCCCGGCATCGCCACCTGGAAGCCGAGCATCTGCACGCAGTGTCCCGCAGGCTGCGGGCTCCTCGTTCGCGTGATGCAGGGCGAAGCCGAAGTGATTCGCCACGGCCAGCTCGGCCTCATCAAAATGGGCCTCGCGAAAAAGCTGGAAGGCAATCCCAATCACCCCATCAATCAGGGCAAGCTCTGCCCCCGCGGCCAAACCGGCCTGCAGGTAACGTATCATCCCGACCGCGTCCGCAACCCGCTCCAGCGCACCGGCCCCCGCGGCTCCGGCCAATTCAAGGAAATCTCCTGGGACGACGCCATCAAGCAGCTCGTCTCGCAACTCGCCCCACTCCAAGCCGACAAGAAGCACGAGCATTCGATTGCTTTCGTCTCAAGCCCTCTCCGAGGCCAACGCGCGACGATCGTCGATGCCTTCGCAAAGAGCTTCGGCACTGTGCCGACTGTGTTCGATTTTCTTGATGGCAATGTGACCAAGACCGCGAACTATTGGGCCTTTGGTTACGGAGCCGTGACGCCTGATATGGCAAATTCGAATTACGTCATTTCCTTCGGCGCGGATTTTCTCGGCACGTGGAACTCGCCGGTGGCGCAATCCATTGGCTACGGAACGATGCGCAGAGGCCGTCCCGGCCAGCGCGGCAAATTCGTCCATGTCGAGCCGCGCCTCTCGCAGACCGCCGCCAGTGCCGATGAGTGGATCCCATGCAAGCCCGGATCGGAAGGCTTGTTCGCTCTCAGCCTCGCTCACGTAATCATGCGCGACAAGCTACGCCCCGCAGACAGAGCACCAGTTGACAGCTCGTCGCCGGGCCTGTCTGATTACACTCCGGAAAAGACAGCGGATCAAACCGGGATCCCCCCCGCGACGACGACGCGCATAGCGCACGAATTGTCGGCAAGTGCTCCGGCTCTTGCACTAATTGGGGGTGCGGCCGCTGCGCAAACGAATGGGTTCCGGAACGCACTCACTGTGAACGCTCTAAATGACCTGCTCGGCAGTGCGGGGAAAACCGGAGGTTTGCTTTTCTCTCCAAGCGCCGTCCTTCAGAAGACAACCCTCAACCAATTCGGCATGGTTTCCGTCGAGACTCTAACGTCGCCGACCCGCCTGGTGAACGCAGGCGCGATGCTGCTGTATAACGCGAACTCCGTGTTTGCCTCCCCGGTCGCCTGGGGTGTTCGCGAAGCCTTCCAGAAGATTCCGTTCATCGCCAGCTTCGGCAGCTTCATCGACGAGACCAGCATCCTCGCCGACCTGATTCTGCCCGATCATTCGCCGCTTGAATCCTGGCTCGATGATGTGCCGCAGTCGGGCAGCACGCGCATGGTCGCGAGCCTTGCGGCCCCGGCAATGGCCCCGCTGCACAACACGCGCTCGATGCCCGACGTGCTCCTCGCTGTGGCGCAGCAACTCGGAGGCGATCTTGCGAAAGCGCTGCCGTGGAAAACGTACGACGAGGCGCTAAAAGCGTCCTTCACAGATCTCTATAAGACGCAGGCGAGCAAGGACGCTACGGACGCGGACGAATTCTGGCAAAAAATCCAAGATCAGGGAGGTTGGTGGAGCACGGACGAAAAGCCTGCTGCGTTGAAATCTTTGAAATCTTTCGTGGAGTTCTCCGCGCCGCAATTCGATGGCGATCCCGGCCAATTCCCATTCCACCTGCTGCCGTACGCCTCGCAGATGTGGTACGACGGCTCGCTCGCCAATCTGCCGTGGATGCAAGAAGCGCCTGATCCAATCTCGAGCGTGATGTGGGGCACGTGGGTTGAAATCAACACGCAAACGGCGGCCAAGCTGGGCATCGCACAGGGCGATTTGATCGAAGTTGCGTCCCAGCACGGCACCTTGCAAGCCCCGGCGTTCGTCACGCCGGGCATCGCGCCCGATTGCGTGGCCATGCCCATCGGCCAGGGCCACACGAATTTCACGCGCTACGCATCGAACCGGGGCGCGAACCCGATTTCCATTCTCGCGCCGCTCACGGATACCGAAACCGGCGCGCTGGCCTGGGCCGCCACGCGCGTGAAAATCACGCGCCTCGGCGAAGGCAAGATGGTTCTCTTCGGCGGCAGCCTCACGGAAACGCCGCTGGATTTGAAGCACAGGTAGAAAGGCAAATCGATGTCTCATCAATGGGGCATGGTGATCGATCTCGACCGCTGCACAGGCTGCGAAGCCTGCGTCGTCGCTTGTCACGCCGAGAACAACATCTCTACCGTCGGCGAAGATCAGGCTGCCCGCGGCCGCGCCAAGCACTGGATTCGCGTCGAGCGCTACTACGAGGGCGATTTCCCGGACGTGAAAGTGAAATTCATGCCGGTGCTCTGCCAGCAGTGCGACGCGGCTCCCTGCGAGCCCGTCTGCCCCACATTCGCCAGCTACCACACGCAGGAAGGCTTAAACGGCCAGGTCTACAACCGCTGCATCGGCACGCGCTATTGCGCGAATGCCTGTCCCTACACGGTGCGCTTCTTCAACTTCTACAATCCGCAATGGGACAAGCCGCTGCAGCTTCAGCTCAACCCGGACGTTTCCGTCCGCTCGGTCGGCATCATGGAAAAGTGCACGTTCTGCATTCAGCGCATCAAGGCCGGCGAAATTCAGGCCGAGGCCGAGAAGCGCGAAGTGCGTGACGGCGAAATCCAGCCCGCGTGCGTGCAGTCCTGCCCCACGCGCGCCATGGTTTTCGGTGACTTGAACGATCCCAATAGCGAGGTCTCGCGCATGGCGCGCTCGAATCGCGCCACCAAGCTCCTCGGCGAATTGGGGACAATGCCGAAGGTCACCTACCTTCAACGGGACTCTGCGAATGTCGGCGAAGACGCCTGAACAAATCAACGAAGACCTGCTGCGGCCGCTTTCCGGCACGTCGCCGCGCTACATCCTGGCTCTCGGCTTTTTCGTCGCGATCGTCATTGCGGCAGGCTTCGCTTTCGCCTGGCAATTCAACAACGGCATCGGCGTCGCGGGCATCCGTCGCCCGGTCTTCTGGGGCTTTTACATCACCAACTTCGTTTTCTGGATCGGCCTCAGCCACGCCGGCACGCTGATCTCGGCGATCTTGCGCATCGCCAACGCCACCTGGCGCCGCCCCGTCACGCGCTGCGCCGAAGTGATCACCGTGTTCGCGCTCTCGATCGGCGCCACGTTCCCGATCATCCATCTGGGCCGCCCGTGGATCTTCTTCTGGCTCGTTCCGTATCCGAGCGAGCGCGGCATCTGGCCCAACATCCGCTCGCCGCTTCTCTGGGACTTTTTCGCGATCAACACGTACTTGCTCGGCAGCGTCACGTTCCTGCTGCTGCCGATGATTCCGGATTTCGCGCTGATCCGCGACCGCACCACCGGCTTCAAGCACAAGATTTACAACATCCTCTCGCTCGGCTGGGTCGGCACGCCGCGCCAGTGGCACCGCCTCGAAAAGGCCATGCAGATCATGGCCATCGCCATCATCCCAGTCGCTGTCTCCGTCCACAGCATCGTCTCGTGGGACTTCGCCATGGCGCCCGTGCCCATGTGGCACTCGACAATCTTCGCTCCCTACTTCGTCGCCGGCGCCATTTTCAGCGGCATCGCCGCGCTCATCATCGCCATGGCTTGCCTGCGCAAATTTCTCCACCTCGAGGAATACCTGCTGCCGATTCACTTCGAGAATCTCGGAAAGCTCCTGCTCGTGATGAGCCTGCTCTGGTTCTACTTCGTTTTCTCCGAGCGGCTCACCGGCTGGTACGGCAACGAATCTTCCGAGATGGCCGTTTTCTGGCTCACGCAAACAGGCCGTTTCAGCGGCCTTTTCTGGACGATGGTCGTCTGCAATTTCATCATTCCGTTCCCGCTCCTCGCGATCAAGAAATTGCGGACGATCACGGGAACCGTCATCGCCTCCTGCACGATCGTCTTCGGCATGTGGCTCGAACGCTACCTGATCATCGTTCCATCCCTCTCGCACAAGTATCTTCCCTATGCTTTCGCCTCCTCGCCCTACAAGCCGACGTGGGTCGAGATCACCATCACGGCCGGCACCTTCGCTGGCATGATCATGCTCTACATGCTCTTCTCCAAATTCGTTCCGATCATCTCGGTCTGGGAACTCAAGTGGGGCCAGCATCCGGAAGAAGCGCGCGACCCGCTGCTCACGCGCGCTGATGAAGAGGAGGCGCCCGCCTGATGGCTCAAGTCACCAGCGTCTACGGCCTCTTTCCCGGTCCGCACTCCGCCGAGCGCGGCATGAACGCGTTGCGCGACGCGGGCGTTCCCGGCGACAAAATCGTCGTCATGGCGCCCGAACCCTTCGAGGAATATTCCTTCGCGCAGGGCGAGAAGAAAACCGCGATGGGCTGGATTGCGGTAGGCGGCGGCCTGGTCGGCGCCTTCGGCGGCTACATGCTCGCGTGGTACACGCAGACGGCGTATCCGCTCGTCACTGGTGGAATGCCGATCGTGGCGCCGTGGCCCACCGGCATCGTCACCTACGAGCTCACGATGATGGGCGCGATCATTGCCACCCTGATCACTCTGCTCGTCAGCTCCCGCCTGCCCAATTGGAGCCCCAAGCTCTACGATCCCGAAGTCTCGCACGGCAAGGTGCTCATCGGCGTCGTCGATCCGTCCGACGAATCGCGCGCCGGCCTCGAAGATCGCCTGCGCCGCGCCGGCGCCGAAAAGATCAAAGCCACTGGCCGCTTCGCCACGAGCTGAGTAGCGCCAGGCGTCTCGCCGGCCAGCTCTTCGGCGCCTGCGCCTTGCCTCACGGCACCATCCACGTAATCCAATACGCCTGCGCGTACGCCAGCACGCCCACCAGCGCCGCAAACGCCACACTGTGCCAGAACGACGACCGCAGCACCTTGCCCTCCTGCGCGATCAATCCCACCGTCGTTACGCCCACTGCGATGTTCTGCGGCGAAATCATCTTGCCCGCCACGGCGCCGGATGTGTTCGTCGCCGCCATCAGCACGGGACTCAAATGAAGCTGGTGCGCCGCCGCTACCTGCAGGTTCCCGAACAGCACGTTGCTCGCGGTATCGCTGCCGCTCAAAAAGCACGCCACCCACCCCAGATAGCTGCTGAGCAGCGGGAAAATCCGCCCCGCGCTTGCCGCCGCGGCTCCCAGCGTGTACGCCATCCCCGAATAATTGTAGAGGTACGCGAGCCCCACGATCACAATCACCGTCAGCCCCGGCAGGCGAAGCTGGCGCAGTGTCTTCCACCCGCACGCCGCGAACACGCCGGGCCGCACGCGAAAGCAGATCGCCGTGAGCACCACGCCCGTCAGCGCAGCCGTGCCCGCGGCCAGCGGTTGAAACGTATACAGCGCCGAATACGGCTGTCCGTACAGCGTGATCAGCACGCCCTTGTGCAGGTGCGGGATCGCCCAAACGATTTGCCCCACGGAGAGCAGTTTCCTGTACGACCATACGACGGTGACCACCGTAAGCAGCATCCACGGCAGCCACGCCACGAACACCGACGCGGACGAAAGCTTCTCGGCCGGTTGCGCCTCCTCTTGCTTCGCCAGCTCGCTCGGCTTCCAAATCCGCAGGAATCCCACCGTCGCCGCGATCGACACGGCCGCCGCAATAATGTCCGGCGTGTACGGCCCCCAGTAGTTCGACACGAAGAACTGCGCGCCCGCGAAGCTCCCGCCCGCCACCAGCGCGGCAGGCCACGTGCGCTTCAGCCCCTTCACCCCAGCCACGACGCACGCCAGATAAAACGGAATGATGAACGACATCAGCGGCAATTGCCGTCCCACCATCGACGAAAGTTTCTGCAGATCGAGATTCGTCACGCCCTGCAGCGCCACAATCGGAATTCCCAGCGCGCCAAACGCCACCGGCGCCGTATCCGCGATCAGCGAAACGACAATCGCTTTCCGCGCTTCGAATCCCAGCCCCACCAGCAGGAACGCCGTCACCGCCACCGGCGCGCCGAATCCCGCCGTCCCTTCCAGCAGCGCGCCAAACGAAAACGCCACCACGATCGCCTGGATGCACGGGTCGCTCGAAACGTGCCGCTCCATCCAGTGGCGCAGCAGATCGAATTTCCCGGTCGCGACCGTCAGGTTGTAAAGCCACAGGGCCGCGAAGACGATCCACAAAATCGGCCACACGGCGTACACGCACCCGAAAATCGTGCTCCACATCGCGAGCACCGGCGGCATGTGCCACACCAGAATCGCCATCGCGCCCGCCGCCGCGAGCCCGCACACCGACGCCAGCAGGCTGCTCGTCCGCAGCACTCCCATCAGCGCCAGCACGATCGCCAGCGGCACCGCCGCCACCAGCGCCGACAGCCCCAGCGAGTGCACCGGCGCAAGCGGCTGCGGCCACATCGAGGCAAGCACAAGGATCATCGTGATCTCCGGGAGCGGCGGCAAAATTGCGTCGGGATTCTACTACCAAATGCGCCAAGGTCGTCGCATGTTAAGCGCCGCGGACGCGAAATCTGCGTGACGCCAACCAAGCAAGCTCGTGGGCGTCGAGGCCGTTGTGCTAAGCGTCTACTTTTCCGGCTTGTCTGGTATCCTCTCACAAATGAAGGAACGGCCATGAGGAACAACAACCCGATTACATGAACGGCCAAATCAGCAAGTCCAGCGAAAGCCCCCGCGAGCCCACAGGAAAATTTGTCACCGAAGGGTTCGAATACGACGGCGGACGGCAGGTCACCGTATACGCTCCGTCGGAACCGCCCGAAGCAATCATCTTCGCCGGTGACGGCCAACGGCTCTCGAAGTGGGGCCGCTTGCTCGAGGGCGCCGCCATGCCGTCCACGATGATCGTCGGCGTACACGGGCTCGCCGACGAGATGCCGCGCATCCACGAGTACTCCCCCGGATTCGAGCCGGAGCGGTTCGCCGCGCACGAGAAGTTTTTTGTCGAGGACGTCCGTCGATGGACAGAGTCGCGGTTTGGCGTGGCTTTGCCCAGAGAACGCACTGCGGTTTTCGGTGTTTCGGCGGGAGGAGAGTTGGCGCTCGCTCTTGGCCTTCGGCATCCGGATGTCTACGGTGCGGTCTTCTGCGCCTCGCCGGGCGGCGGTTACAAGCCGGGTGGCGCGATGCCGAGTTCGCTGCCGCGCGCTTACCTTGTCGCCGGCACGCAGGAGCCGTTCTTCCTCGAGAACGCGAGAAGATGGGCGGACGCCCTGCGCGATGCGGGCGCGGATGTCGTCATGCGGGAGCGGTCTGGGTCGCACGGCGGTGCGTTCTGGCGAGAGGAGTTCCCGCTGATGGTGAAATGGGCCTTCGGACGATGACGCGTCGCGGACACTTCGCGTTCGACGCCGCCACCGGCAATGCCACGCTGTAAAGCTTCTGCTCCGGGCCGAGTGCCGCAGGGCGCTATTGTCCGCGCTCGGCTTTGTTTTCGCCCGTGATCCGCACGAATGCGATTCCGTTCACGCCGCTGCACGCCAGCCACAAATTGCCGTCCTTTGTGGCCATCATGTTGCGCACCACTCCGCCGCCCGAGGGAATCTCCCACGTCTGAAATTTCTCCGTCGCCGGATCGAAGCGCACCACCGTGTTCGGCTTCACATTCGATTCGCTGTACCAGAGGACTTTCCCGATCGCCGCGATGCCGTAGGGCTGCGACTTCGCTCCGCCCGGCGACGCCCACTCCTTCACGTCGCCCGTCTTCGGATCGAGCCGCCCCAAATATCCGCGCGCGTAGTCCGTATACCAGAGCACATCGTCCGGCGTGATCGCCACGCGCCGCGGCCGGCTGTCCGCATGCGGCAGCACGTACTCGTGGATCTCCATCGTCGCCGGGTCGATGCTCGCCACCTTGTTGCTCCCGAACTCCACGAAAAACGGCACGCCCTTCGACGTCACCACCATTCCATAGGGGTTTGCGTGCGGCGTCGGCACATGCCGCAGTTTGATCTCGCCCGTTTTCGGGTCGAGCCTCCCCACCATGTCCGCGCCCTGCGCCGTAAACCAGATCGTCCCTTTTTGATCGAAGATCAGCGTGTGCGGATCGCGCGCCGCCGGATCGGGCATCGGATACTCCGTCACGTCGCCCGTCTTCGGATCGAGCTTCCCGATGTACGCCTTGAAATTCGCGGTGAACCAGATGTTTCCGTCTTTGTCCGCCACCAGCCCGTGCGGCCCGGAGCCCGGCGTTTTCAGGTGGTATTCCTTGAATTGCTGCGTCGCGGGATCGAATCGCCCGAGCAGGTTCGCCATCTGCCCCGTGTACCAGATCATTCCATCCGGCGCGACCAGCGGATCGTGCGGCCGCGAGCCTTTCGTCGGCACCGCCCATTCCTGGATCGTCGCATGCACGCTGCCCGGTATCACTACCGCGGGCGGCATCGGCTTCTCCGGGAAATTCTTCGCAAGGTAGTCTTCGATGACGGGAAACTGGTCCTGCGGCAATTTCGCGCCGAGGTTCGTCATCATGTAGAGAATGTCATCCCATCCCGCGCGCGTGTGCCCCCCGTACGCGATCATGTTGAGCCCGTGGCAGGCAGTGCAAAGCGTCTGCACCTGTTGCTTGCCCTCGCCGTCCGGCAGCGTCACTTGCGCCGCGGCGCCGCCCGGCCCGCCCATCTGCGCCCGGCTCAGCATCGGAAACGCGCCGAAGATCACAACCGCAAACGTCGCCAAGAAAGCCGTTTTCCTCGGCATAGTCCCTCCTCGCGGCTCGAACTTATTTCGCCTGTGCGCTCTGCTGCTTCGCCTTCGCCTCGCCTTGTTTGCACGGCTGCTGCAACGGCCCGTCCATCTGTCCGCAACGGTCGTACGTTTGGGCGGCTTCCGCGCTGCGCTTCAAGCTTTCCAGCGAAGTCGCCAGCACGAAGAGGTCGGTTTGATCGGGATTCAGCGTATTCTGCGTCGCCTGCTGGAGCTCGGTCACCGAATTGGCGTAGTCGCCGCGACGAAAATAGATCAGTCCGAGCGCGCTGTGCGCTTCATTTGCTTTCTGAACTTTGAAATCGGAAAACTGCGAGTTGTTCATCCCTTCGGGCTTCGGCATGGCAGCGATAACTGGAATGGCTTCCTTCTCGTACGTCTCCGCCTTCTCCAGCAGCTTTCCTGCGTTGGGATCCTGCGGATTGTAGACGTGAGGGATCACCCACCCGACGGTCACCAGCACGTCCACGTCGTTGGGTTTCAGCGCCAGCGCCTTATCGGCGGACTCGTAGAAATCCGGCCAATCCTGCTTGGCGTAATAGGCGTTCGTCAGGACGACCTCAACCTGTTCGGCGTAACTGCTCCTCGGGTATTTTCCGAGGAAGCTTTGTCCGGCCTTGATCTTCTTATCGACGTCCTCCGAACTGACCTTCCGGAAATCTTCATAAGCCTGATTTTCCTCGTTCTGATCTTTCGCGATTTGCTGCATGGCCGACCTGCGGTTCAAATCCTGCATCTCGCCGGGCGTGTCGGAGTTTCCGGGCACTTGCGCGCGGCAAACGGCCGCTGCGCCGAGGCTCCCGGCGCACGCCGCCGCCACGAGCAGAAAACGAACCCTCCAAAGGATCGATCGCGTCATATTTCCCCCACCTCTTTGGTTTTTCGGGATTCCGTGCGGCTATAGTTACCGTAACCCGGTGCGAAATAGCAAGCCGGATCGGTTAACGCTTAGGAGCCAAGGACCAAAAGGGAGAGATCATCGAAGGGAGACGCTGCATACGACTCAATCGAGGAAAGCAAAATCGAACCCATGGCCTCGCTATCGGTGAGCGGTAGCTGGCGGGTCATGTTCAGAAGGCCTTCGTAGCCCAACTCGTTTCCGGCGGCGTCCCTGCATTCGTAAGCGCCGTCTGTGTAAAGAATCAGCCGGTCGCCTTCACCCAGGCGAACCGCGGTTTGCGAGTATTGCGTGCCGGGTATGAGCCCCAGCGGCAGGCCTTCTACTTCCTTCACGGCGCGCGATGTGTTTTCGTGCAGCCAGTCCCACGTTCCATGCGTCGCGCTGTACCACAATGCCGGCGGATGACCGGCATTCGCGAAAACCAGCTCGCGCGTTTCCGCGTAAAATCCCAGCACCGCCGCGGTGGCGTACTGCACGCCGGGCCCGGCGGGATCGCCGAACGCCTCGTTGATGCCGCGCATCAGTTCGGACTGATCCATCGTATTGATGTGCTTGCGCACCAGGTCGCGTAGCTGCTGGCCGATCGGACCCACGCCCTGTCCGTGCCCCGCCACGTCGGCGAGGACAATCCGCGAAAGCAGGCCCGCGGAGCACACCGAAAGATAGTAGACGTCCCCGCCCGCCGTGGCCGGCTCCAGCGGCTTCGAGTGAATCCATCCCCGCAGCCCGGGCAACTCCACGGAAGTGTTGATGGAGCTGTTGCCGCCCCAAATCTCCATGCAGGCGAGCTGGTAAGGCGGTATCTCGCTATTGCCGATCCTGAGAGCCCCGCCACTCACCTTTGCCCCTCCCCATTGTATATACGATTGCGCCAGGGATTCGGTTTTCCGAAGCCTTTCGCCGCATGAGCTCGAGAAGCCTCAGCGATCTTTGTCCGGGCCGCCCTCGAGTGATCCGCCAAAGCCCGCGTCGCTAAAAAACCCGGAAAATGGCGCGCCCGGAGGGACTCGAACCCCCAACCCTCTGCTTCGAAGGCAGATGCTCTATCCAATTGAGCTACGGGCGCCTGAAGCCAGCCCACATTCTAGCGCGACACGACCGGGTATTCGTCGCCCAAGATTTTCTTCACTTCTATCGGACCAGATTGGCGCGCCGGAGCAAGTCTTGAAAGCGCGGGTCGCTCCGCAGCGGGTCATAGAGCGGGTCGACTCCTAGAGCAATGGGAGTGCTGGTGTGTTCGTCAAGGCCCTTACGCAGGACAGCCATGGCATCGTCTTTTCGCGAAACGCCGATAAGCGCCCTCAGTTGAATCCAGGGCAAAGCTGCCTCGGACGGATGGAGCTTGGATTCTCTTTCGAAGAGGCGCGCCCCATTCCAGAGCGTCTCTCGCTAGCATTTTCTCGGAACGCCACACTGGAACGCTCGATTCGCCGGCCCTTGAGTCGGTCGGCTACGCGCCGGTCGCGGCGCCTGAATCCGCCGCAATGCTCGCCGGATTCAGCGAGAGCGGGCGCTGCAGCACCAGGTCGAATTGCCAGCCTTCGTCGAAGAGGACGCCGCTGTATCCGCTGCCGTGGTGCGCGGCGATGATGAACGCGACGACGCCTGCCGCGGCCAAGCCCACGCCGATTCCAATCGCAGCACCTAGGCCCGGGTGCGACAGAGGCGGCGGCTGCGGCGCTTGCTGTGCGGCCAGCACGAGATGCGGCGCGTCGCCACTCCTGAACGACGCCGGCACCACCGAACCCGCGTCCGGCTCGGCAGCGTCGGCGCTCTGGCTCGCCGCATCGACGTTCACGGTGTAGCCGTTCGCGAAGACGATGCGCGTGAAGTGCATCTCGATCCTCGGTCCCGTGCTGCGGTTTTTCGTCACTTTGTCGATCACGCCCTCGAAATACGTCCCGACGGGAATCGCGATCTGCGAGCCCACCGTCACCGGAAACGCCGTCACCGCGCGGACGGTGCGCCCCGGCTTGGCCGTTTTCGCCATGATCGGGCTCGCCAGCGTCGCCGGAATTTGCGTCCCGGCGGGCACGATCACCGTCTGCGAGGAGGGCGCCGCTCCTGACTCGGAAGCGGGCGGAGCAGTCTGTGTCCCTTGTTGAGAATCCGTGCCCGGCGCTTGGGCCGGGCATGTCGAGACAATGAGAAGAATCGAGAGAACGATCGCGAGTATGCGCATTAGTGTGTCTCCCCTGTATTTGCTGGATCGAAATAGAGTGCGAACGACTGGCCGGTAAATCGCAGCGATTGCAGAGACGGCAATCCGTTGGCGTCGGGCTGCGTTCCGATCGCCACCGCGGGCGATTTTCTGTTGAGCAGCACGAGCCGCCCTTGCATCGTCGCCACCGTTTTCTTTTTTTCTAGGATCTGCACCGAAACGCTCGGCCCCAATCCTTTCCACGTTGCCTGGTACGCGCCCGCGGCCAACTGCCGGCCTCCGAGCTGTACAGGCACGCTGAGGTTGAACGCCTGCTTTTGCGTTTTCGTGTTGTCCGTCACGATCGGCGGCCCGGGGCAGGGAATTTCTGGTGTTCCTGGAGTTCCGGGGATCACCGTGTCCGGCGTTCCGGGGCTTGGTGGTATGCCGGGGATCACGGTGTCTGGCGCGCCGTTCACTCCAGGAATCACGGTGTCCGGCGTGCCGGGAGTCGACGGCGTTCCTGGAATTACAGTGTCGGGCGTGCCTTCGGTCGCGGGAATCGGCCGGCACATCGATGCCGTTTTGAACTGGCTGAAGTCGGGAGCCTTCGATACGCGCACAGCCGACCTTACGCTCCCCGCGACGAGCTGCACCGGCTCCTGCAGAACCATGTCGAACTGCGTGCCGTTATCGAGCAGCACGTCGTTGCGGATGGTGGCGTCGACGTAGACGTTCGCGACCGCGGGGATCACGTCGTCGGCGTATCCCGTGGAGCCGCTCTGCGCGTTCGTAAGATTCTGCATCGCCGAAAAATCGAACGTGTAACCGTTGGCGAAAATCAGCCGCGTGAAATGCATCCGAAATTGCGCGTGCGGCGAAAAGACGCCGGGCCGGCTCAGCGAGTCGATCTGCCCCTGCACGTACGTGCCCGCGGGTATCGCCATGTGCCCGTTGGCCGTGACGGGGAAAATAGTCTCCGCGAAGATCTGCCCGCCGGCGGCTGCCGATTTCGCAAGCACAGGCTGCGTCACGGCCAACTGCACCGTCGTCCCGGCGGGAACGGTAAGCACCGTCGTCCGGGCCGGCTTGTTGTTCGTTGCTGTTGCCGGCTGCTGCGGAGGGGGCTGCATGGGCCCCCGTTGAGCTGCCGTGGAAAAAGCGAAGAGTAGGACCGCGACAACGAGACGGCGCATCGTGCACCTCCCGAACGCTGTTTTTCTTCACCCCTCATACGAAAAGACGCACGACGCCTTCGGACGTTTCACCATGCGTGAATAGAAGTGTCAATGAACTGTCAAGAGTTCGTGAAGACGGCGATCTCGGGCGATTGCACTATCGTGGTGCAATAATTTCTGCAATAAGAGGGGACTCCAGCATCCCCCTGGCGGGGGCCTTAACAGGCCTTATGGGGACGAAAAAAGCCGCGTTTGGCGCGCTTAACGGGTTAGAAGATGGGGCGCGAACATAAAGCGAATGATTTCCGGCCCCGAAAGGACAGCAGCCAAGACGATCAGCGAGTGAGTAGGCGCAGAACGCGCGCCGGGGGATCTTCGGCGTAGATTTCGTCGACGAGGGCTGCGCGGTGTTCTAGGATCGCGCGCTGGTTGAGCGAACCCTTGTCGGTAATCTCGCCACGATCGAGGGCGGGCGGCTCCTCGAGGAGGATCGCGCACTCGATGCGATTCGAGGCGCCGGTCGCCTCGCTGGCGAAAGATTGGAGCAGCTCGGTGAAAGCGCGCGTTACGTTTTCGTGGCGCAAAATTGCAGCGGTCGAACTCGCGGGCGCCGCATCCGTGGACGCGCCGGCAAGCTTGCGGCACGCGTCCATGTCCGGCACCACGAGCATTCCGAGAAAATCGCGGTCGTGACCGGTGATCACCACGTCGCGGACGTACGGCGCGAAATGATGGATCACGCGCGTGCGCAGCGGGCCGACGTTCACCCACGTGCCCGACGCCATCTTGAAGTCCTCGGCGAAGCGGCCGTCGTAGATGAGCCCCTTGTTGATGTCGTTCGGATCGACGAATCGCACCGCGTCGCCGAAGCGGTAGTAGCCCTCTTCGTCGAACGCCGCCGCGGTGAGCCTCGGATTGCGCCAGTACCCGGGCGTAATGCTCGGCCCTTTCACGCGCGCCTCGATCTTCGCGCCGATCGGGACGAGTTTCAGTTCCACGCCCGGCACGGGAATCCCGATCACGCCGGTCAGTTCCGAATCGCGGGTCCACTGAATCGCCATCGGCGCTGTTTCGGTGGCGCCGAGCCCAGTGGCCATCAGGATGCGCTCGCCGATTGTTTCGCGGGCGAGGTCGCGATACGCCTTCCAGAGCGGCTGCGCCATCCCTGCCGCCGCGTAGAACATGAACTGCAGCCGGCTGAAGAATTTCTCGCGCAGCGCGCGATCGGCGCGCAAATGGACCAGCAACTCCTCGTAGCCCTTGGGTACGTTGAAATAAATCGTCGGCGCGATTTCGCGAAGATTTTGCACGGTCGCGGCCACGCCCGCGGCCGTGGCTTTGCCTTCGTCGATGTAGAACGTGCCGCCGTTGTACAGCGCCATGCCGATGTTGTGGTTTCCGCCGGCGGTGTGATTCCACGGCAGCCAATCGAGAATCACCGGAGGCTCGTCCGCGAGGAAACGGAACTCCTGCAGGATCATCTGCTGGTTGCTGCAAATCATGCGGTGCGTGTTGATCACCGCCTTGGGGACGTCGGTCGAGCCGGAGGAAAAGAGCAGCTTGGCGATGTCGTCCGGCTGGATCGCCGCGTGAGCCGTCTCCACGGCCGCCGTAGGCTCGGTGGCGGCCAGCGTCTCAAACGAAGTGGCGCGGTGCCAGGTGATCGGATCGGCGCCGAAGATCACTTCGGTGTCGCGGGCGACCACCGCTTCGAGCGCGCGGCGGTAGCGGGAGCCGCTTGCGACGAAAACGGCGCCGGGCGAGAGCACGTTCATCACGTGGCGCAGCTTGTTGAAGTCGGCGGAGACGAGGGCGTACGCGGGAGCAATCGACGCGGTCGGCACTCCGACATGTTGTCCGGCGAGCATCAGCAAAAGGTGGTCGAAATTGTTTTCCGAGAGGATCGCGAGCGGATGCTCGGCCGTCAGATTGCGGTCGAGCAGCGCCTGCGCTATGTGGCGCACGCGAGCGAGCGTTTCGGCGTACGTCATCGTGCGCCACGCGCCATCCGGCCCGCGCTTGGCGACGAATACCCGGTCGGGCGCTTGCTCGGCCCACTGGACGAGCCGCTCCGTGATCACGCGCGGGTACGGCTCGAGCGGCTCGTCGCCGCGGATGAGGAACGTGCCGTCGGCGCGCCGCTCCATCGTCGCCCCCGACGTGCGCACATGCACCGCGCGCACGCGGTCCGGCGAACTCGTGCGCTCAGCAGCGTTGGCAGGTGTGGTCATTTGTGGCCATCAATCGAAATGCGCCAGGTCCATTATACGCAGTGTCGCAGGACAATACGGGCGCACCGCCCCCTTGTCAAGCGTATGCGATTGGGTCGTGTTCCGATTTGATTTGGTGCTTTTGAAGAGTACACTTCGTGGCACTTTTTGGCATGGAGGTCCGCTTCGATGGCTTACGCGCCAAACTTTGACAGACACATGAAAAGAGCATTGGAGAAGAGCGTTCCCAAGTTGAAGTGGAAGACTGGTTGGCATCCGAAGGGCCAGCACTGGATGGTTGATGTAGCGGGCCTTGAAGGAAAAGAAGAGCGCCCGCGGGTGTTGATCGAAGCCGAGCTAAAAAAGGACGACCCGGCTGCAAACGTCATCAAGATTTGGCGCTGGGCACACGAGCAGAAAAACACTGAGCCGATTTTATTCGTGCATGGGTTTTCTAAGCTGTATTGGCAAGCGAAGGTCAGCCTTCGAGAAAGAGCCCAATTTGTAGGCGAACGGATGGTAGAAGCTAAGCTGCACATCGACTACAAATCGACGAAAATAAGGTACCGCAACAAAAGTCGGCGATCGGTTCACTTCAGACCAAGGACGGGGCGGGGGTTTCACGCGAGACAGGGCGCTGGCCGCTTGAAACTCGCTGCTCAAGGTCTTGCGAAGGAAGTAGCTAGATTGATCCGTTCAGCATAAAGCGACAGAATTGAGAAAGTGATCGTGACCACCAAACTGCCCCCGTTGACATAGGTGCGCCGCCATCCTATTTTAGTTGATTCGAATGTACGCGTTGAGGCTGCTGGTATGCGGGCGCCCGCAGTCGTGTCAATTGAACCGAAGCCACGCCACCCAGAGGTGATTATGCTTTCCGAACCATGCATGGATCTGGCGCACCTGGCGCACCTGGAATTGCTGACGCCGAAGCCCGAAGAAAGCCGGCGCTTCTTCATCGACGTGATGGGGATGACGGAGGCCGGGCGCGACGGCAAGTCGGTGTACCTGCGCGCCTACGACGACTACGAATTCCACACGCTGAAGCTGACCGAGTCGAGGCTTCCGGGCATGGGCCATGTCGCCTATCGCGCGCGCAGCCCGCAGGCGCTCGAGCGCCGCATCGCCGCGCTGAAGGGCTCGGGCTTCGAGATCGGCTGGAACGACGGCGACCTCGGCCACGGCCCCGCCTACGTCTGCCAGGATCCCGACGGCCACAAGATCGAACTCTACTACGAGACGAAGTGGTACCAGGCGCCGGCCGAGCTGAAACCCGCGCTGAAGAATCAGGCGCAGCGCTTTCCCGCGCGCGGCATGAACGTGCGCCGCCTCGATCACTGGAACGGCCTCGCCGTCGACATCAAGGCGAATCGTGAATTTTTCGAGAATTATCTCGGCTTCCGCCTTACCGAGCAGATCGTGCTCGATAGCGGAGTGGAAGCGGCCATGTGGATGACGGTCACCAACAAGAGCTACGACTTCGCCTACACGGCCGATCACACCGGGACGAAGGGCCGCTTTCACCACGTGACTTACGCGGTGAACAGCCGCGAAGAGGTGCTGATCGCCGCGGACATCGCGCTCGAAAACGGCGTCCACATCGAGACGGGGCCGCACAAGCACGCCATCCAGCAGACATTTTTCCTCTACCTCTACGAGCCGGGCGGCAATCGCGTGGAAGTGGCCAACGCCAGCGCGCGGCTGATTCTCGCGCCCGACTGGAAGCCGATTCGCTGGAGCGAGGCCGAGCGCAAGAAGGGCCAGGCGTGGGGACTCAAGACGATCGAGTCGTTCCACACCTATGGCACCCCGCCGGTGGAACTGGGCGTCAAGAAGTGAAGGGCGGAGCCGAAAAAGCGTCCGCCCAAGCCGCTCGCGCAGTCGGCGTCCGCGCATGACCACGGCTCCTGTGCACCTGCTGTTGCTCCCGGGCCTCGCGTGCGACGCCGAGGTATGGAGCCACCAGTCACGAGCGCTCGGCGAAATCGCCACCGTGCACGTGATCGACTACGGCGCAAGCGATTCGATTGGGGAGATGGCGCGCGTGGCGCTCGAGCGCGCGCCCGAAAAATTCGCGCTCGCCGGGCACTCGATGGGCGGCCGCGTCGCCACGGAAGTCATGCGCCGCGCGCCGGAACGTATCACCGGGCTCGCGCTGCTCGACACGGCCTACAAGCCGCTCCAGCCGGGCGAAAAGGGCGAGACCGAGAAAGCCGAACGCGCGGGATACGTCCACATCGCGCAGACGCAGGGAATGCGCGCGATGGCCCGCACGTGGTTGCAGAAAATGGTGCATCCGTCGCGCCTCGCGGATCAGCCGCTGGTGGAATCGATTGTCGAGATGATGGGCCGGAAGACTCCCGAAGTTTTCGCCGGCCAGATCAAGGCGCTGCTCGGCCGCCCCGACGCCACGCCGGTGCTGGCGACGATCCTCTGCCCCACGCTGGTGCTTTGCGGCCGCGAGGATGCCTGGAGCGTCGTCGACGTGCATCGCGACATGGCCGCGCGGATCCCCGGCGCTAAGCTCGCAATCATCGAAAATTGCGGGCACATGGCGACGATGGAGCGCCCGTACGAAGTGACGGCCGCGCTCGGGCAGTGGTTCAAAAGCTTGTCCAATTGACGCGATCTCGCGGCTTTTCTAGAATCGCCTGCCGTGAATAGAAAGGGCCTGCACACGCAGCGAATATGATCATCGACTCGCACCAGCACTTCGTTCGCCTCGCCAAGCATCCCGAAGTCGAAGGCTTTCGCACGGCGCAGCTTGCCGGAAAAAATCTGGACGTCCCCAAAATCTCCGACGCCGATGTCGCCAAGAGCCTCGAGCAGGTGATCAGCCTCATGGTCGCGCGTAATATCGACGTCGCATTCGCCTCTCCGCGCGCGAAGGCCATGGCCACGCACGAAGGCACGGTGGAACAGAACGCCATCTGGGCCGATCTCAACAACAGCCTCATCCTGCGCGCCTGCGAGCTCAATCCCGGGCGATTCGTTCCGGTCGGCATGCTCGGGCAGCATCCCACGTGCCCCTCGGAGCAGGTGGCGAAGCAGATCGAGCGCTGGGCCAATGCCGGCTTCGTCGCATTCAACTTCGATCCGGACGGCACCGGCGGCCGCTGGCAAAACGCGCCCTTCACCGGCAAGCAGAATTATCCGGTGTTTGAGGCCGCGCAGGCGCTGGACGTGCCGCTCGTCCTGCACGGGAGCGAATCGATCAACAAGAATTTCCCGCACACCGCGGTGCAATATCTGGTGGCGGACATCACCGCGATCGTTCAGTTGATGATGGCGAAGGATCTGTTCAAGGATTTTCCGCGGCTGCGCTTCCTTGTCCCGCATGGCGGCGGCGCGCTGCCGTGCCAGACGGGCCGCTGGCGCGCAATCGCGAAGTACAGCGGCTGGACCAGCCCGGACGAAATCCTCGGCAACGGGAATGTTTTCGTCGACACCTGCATTTACAACGATCTGAACATGCAGATGCTGTTCGACGCGGTGCCGCTTGACAATATTCTGTTCGGGTCGGAGTGCGACGGCGCATTCCCCGGCGTGGTGAACGACGAGACGCACGATCACTACGACAACACGCGCCGCTACGTGGACAATTCGAAGCTCAGCGCCGCCGATAAGGCGCGCGTTTATTCGGGCAACGCGCGGCGCGTCTATCCGCGCGCGAGCCGCTGGATCAAAGGAGAGCCTTCATGAGCAAGCCGGTCGTGGTTCGCAACGTGGCGCAGCCGCCGGAGAAGGCGGTGGCCGAGCTCGAAAAGCACGGCGTCTCGACGGTGCACGAAGCGCAGGGCCGCAGCGGCCTGCTGGCGGCGTACATGCGGCCGATTTATCCGGGCGCGGCGATTGCGGGCGCGGCGGTGACGGTGTCGCTGCCGCCGGGCGACAATTTGATGATTCACGTCGCGGTCGAAGTCTGCAAGCCGGGCAATATTCTGGTGGTTGCGCCGACGTCGTACTGCACGGACGGCTATTTCGGCGAATTGCTGGCCACATCGCTGCGCGCGCACGGCGTGAAGGGGCTGATCATCGACGCGGGCGTGCGAGACGTTCGCCCGCTCACCGAGATGAAATTTCCGGTCTGGAGCCGCGCGGTGCATTCGCAGGGCACGGTGAAGGCCACGCTCGGCTCGGTGAATGTGCCGGTGGTGTGCGCGGGCGCGGCGATCGAGCCGGGCGACGTGATCGTGGCGGATGACGACGGCGTCGTGGTCGTGGCGCGCGCGGACGCCGAAAAAGTGGCTGCGGCCTCCGAAGCCCGCGTGAAAAAGGAAGAAATCACGCGCGAAAAGCTGGCTCGCGGAGAGCTGGGGCTCGACATGTACGGCTTGCGCAAGAAGCTCGAAGAGCTCGGCCTCGAATACAAATAGCTTTGCGCGTAGAGCCGGCTTGCCCTGAGGGAAGTGCGAAAGGCCCCACCCTCACAAACCGAGGATGGGGCACCCGAAACGTCAAAGGCAAAGGCTACTCGCAGCCATGTCCAGCGGACCATTCCAACGGATCGCGCTCGTCGGCTTCGGCGAGGCCGGCGGAATCCTGGGGCACGACCTTGCCAAGCAGGGAATTGGCGTTGCCTTCTTCGACATTCTGCTCCGCTCGAAAAAAGGGCGCGCGGCGATGCTTGCGAAGGCAGCCGCGAGTGGCGCCCGCGCCAAGGAGACTTTGCGCGACGCCGTGCGCGATGCCGAGCTGGTAATTTCCGCGGTGACGGCATCGTCCGCGCCCAGCGTGGCAAGAGACGCCGCGAAGCTGCTCGCGGCCGGGCAGTTTTTCCTCGACATCAATTCCGTCTCGCCCGCGACGAAGCGTAAGGAAGCGCGGCACTTCGAAAAGAGCGAGGGGCATTTCGTCGAAGCGGCCGTAATGGCGCCGGTGCCGCCGCAGCGCATCAAGGTGCCGATGCTGCTCGGCGGAAAGTGCGCCGCGGCACTTGCCGCGCGTTTGCAGGCCACCGGCATGAACGCCACCGCGGTGAGCGACCAGATCGGCGTCGCTTCGGCGATCAAAATGTGCCGCAGCGTGATGATCAAAGGACTCGAGGCGCTGGCGATCGAGAGCCTGTTCGCGGCGCGCCGCTACGGCGCGGAGGACGCGGTGATCGCTTCGCTCGACGCGACGTTTCCCTCGATGGGATGGAAGGACAAGCTGCCCGACTACCTGATCAGCCGCGTCGCCGAACACGGCCGCCGCCGCGCCGCCGAGATGCGCGAGGCCGCGCTCGCCGTCGCCGACGTGGGCCTGGCGCCGCTGCTGACCGAGCGAACCGCGCAGCGCCACGATTGGCTCGTCGATGAGATTGTGGCAGTCGGCGTGAATTTCGAGGCGGGCGGATTCGGCGAGTCGTTTTCCTGGCGCGCGCTCGCCGATGCGCTGGCACCTGCAGGGAAGCGTCGCCGTGCCAAGTCCAAACCGCGCTCGCGCCGCTAGAAAAAGAAGAAGCGCTTGCGGCGGCCGATTCGCAGGTTCCGCGCCGCCTCTTCGTCTACGACCAATTCCTCAGGCAGCTCCGGCACCCACGGCAGCGGGCGTCCCTCGAACGCCGCGAGCGGGTTATCGACGAGCAGCGCTTGAGCCACATCCTCGCCGCGCGTTTTCGCGACGAAGTCGAAGGTCTCCTTTAGGCGCAGCGGCCGCGACGTCACGTTGTGCGCGTCGCTCGCGATGAAATGGACGGCGTTGAAATTCATCCACACCTCAGCCATTTCCTGCGCCGATTCGCCGAACTTGCCGAGAATCGATTGCGCGGTGATCTGCACGTAGCAGCCCTGTTGCAGCCAGCGATAGAGCCGCTCGGGCTGCGAGCGGATCAGCGGGTTGCGCTCGGGATGCGTGATGATCGGGCGCAGGCCCGCGAGTTGCAGCTCGTGCAGCGCCTGGTCGAGCGAAGGCGGAATCGAATAGTCCGCGAATTCGACGAGCAGATATTTTTTCTGGTTCAGCGTGAAACGCCACGAGTCGTGCCGGATGTCCTGCAGGTTTTCGAAGCTCAGGTGAAAATCGCAGCCGGTGGCGAAGGTGAGCCGCCCCTCAAAGCGCGCCTGCAGCTCGTCGCGGCGCTCCCGGATCACCTCCGGCCGAAATGCCCACGCGGGGCTTGCGTGAGGCGTGCCGATGATGTGGGTGACGCCGTCCTCGATGGCCATTTCGGCCATCCCGCAGGCAATTTCCATCGATTCGGCGCCGTCGTCGAGATTGGGAAGGATGTGGCAGTGGATATCGACCATTCACAAAAGCATAACGCAGCCGATAACCGTTCACAACGACCCGGCGCTTCGCCGTTGCGAGCGGCTTCGCCCGGTGTTTGCGCCGGAGCTGATTACAGCAGCGAGAACACCACATGAGAATCTCGCGCATCGCCTGCCCGGGCTTTCTCCGCGCGCGCCCTTCCTGCTATTCTGCTTTGCGGGGACGAACAGGCTGGCCCGGCCCGAGCGGCCGGGACCAATTCGCTGGGAAAGAGGACGCGGTGAGCACGGACCGTAAGCCGGAATTTTTCGCCGGGAAAGACGCGCACGTGGGAATCATCGGATGCGGTTACGTGGGACTGCCGCTGGCATTGCGTTTCGCGGACGTGGGGCACAGGGTGACCGGATTCGATCTCGACAAGTCCAAGGTCGAGAAGCTCAATCTTGGCCAGTCTTATATCCAGCACATCTCCAGCGACAAAATCTGCGCGCACGTCCGCACGAAGCATTTCGACGCGACCGCGGATTTCTCGCGGCTGAAGGAAATGGACGCGGTCCTGATCTGCGTGCCCACGCCGCTCGACGAGCGCCGCGAGCCCGATCTAACGTACGTGGTAGAGACGGCCAAGGCCATCGCGCCCAACCTGCAGCGCAAGCAGCTCGTGGTTCTCGAAAGCACCACGTATCCCGGCACCACCGAAGAGCTGGTCTTGCCGATCCTCGAAGCGACCGGCCTAAAGTGCCCGATTTCGCGCGGCCCGGTGTCCGAAGACACGGCGACGGATTTCTACCTCGCGTTTTCGCCCGAAAGGGAAGATCCCGGCAACAAGCAATACGGCCTCGCACAGATTCCGAAAGTGGTGGGCGGAATCAATCCTCCCAGCGGGCGTGCGGCGGCCGGCCTCTACGCGCAGATCGTGTCCAAGGTGGTCCCGGTCAGCTCGACGCGCGCCGCCGAGATGGTGAAGCTGCTCGAAAACATCTTCCGCTGCGTCAACATCGCGTTGGTCAACGAACTGAAGCAGCTCTGCCTGCGCATGGACCTCGACGTCTGGGAAGTGATCGACAGCGCCGCCACGAAGCCGTTCGGGTTCATGCCGTTTTATCCCGGGCCGGGGTTGGGCGGCCACTGCATTCCTGTCGACCCGTATTATTTGTCGTGGAAGGCGCGCGAATACGACTTCGCGACGCGCTTCATCGAGCTGGCGGGCGAGATCAACACGGAGATGCCCTACCACGTGGTCAACGCCGTGGCCGGCGCCCTGAACGACCGCCAGAAAAGCATCAAGGGATCGAGAATCCTGCTCCTGGGCGTGGCCTACAAGAAAGACGTGGACGACCTGCGCGAGTCGCCTTCGCTCAAGCTGCTCGAGCTGCTCACCGCCCGCGGCGCCGTGATCGACTACAACGACCCCTATTTCCCGGCCCTCCACAAGATGCGCCATTACGACTTTTCGGATAAACGCTCGGTCGAGCTGACGCCCGCGAACCTGGGCTCCTACGATTGCGTCCTGATCGCGACGGATCATTCGAGCTACGACTACGACGCCATCGTAAAGAATTCGCAGCTAGTGGTCGATACACGTAATGCGACCCGCCGGGTCAAGGAAGGGCACGAAAAGGTCGTGCACTGCTGAGACAAAGGTTTCGTTCCGCCACCCCGGATCTGGCCTGTTACGAAACTATGGGACTATCGTACTATTGCCCCGCGAGTCAACTAGCACTAGCGTACTATCCATGGACGCTCGGACCCTTGCACGTCAGGACGATCAAGCTGTGACGATCGAAGCCAGCCGTCGCCGCAGCATGCGTGTGCTGCTGAGTGTGCCGATTCGCGTCAACGGCAAAACCATCACCAACGAGAATTTCGACGAGATGACGCGCACCCTCGTCGTCAACGCCCACGGCGCGCTGATCTCGTTGCAGGCGCCCGTTTCGCCCAACCAGAGAATCACCATCACGAACAAAGCCACCAACCATGCCAGCGAGTGCCGCGTGGTCCACGTGGGCACGCAGGCGGCCGGCAAGCTCCAGGTAGGCATCGAGTTCGTGAAGCCTTCGGCTTCCTTCTGGCAAATCGATTTCCCGCCCGACGATTGGGTCACTCCCGAAAGCTGAGCGCTTTCCGCCGTTAATCCACGAAGACTACTGGGAAGCCGAGGTGAGTTCCGCTCGGATGTTTCCGATGGGCAACTGGGCCTCTAAGAGGACCGGCGTGCGCGGGGCGTCGTTCGCCAGCCATGCAACCAAATGAACGCCCGGCACCGGCTTCTGGTGCTGGAAAAGATCGATCGAAATGCGTGACGTGGAAAAGGTTCCCGCCGCCACCGTCACTTTTTCGTCCGGAGTTTCGCGCTTGGCGCTCATTTCGTAGACGTCGTGCGCGTCGTAGAGATTCCCGCGGAATTCCGGCGTGTGATCCCAATCCACGTGGCGCAGCACGAACATCGCGCCCAGCGGATCGAGCGTCCCGGCCGGCACGACTACCGTCGGCGGCGGCACGCGCAGCAATTGTCCGGCGGGCGCCAGGTGGAGGATCTGATCCTGGATTTTGCCAAGCTCGTTGAGGTGCGTCTCGTATTGCCGCGTTTCGAGGCTGGCCCGGTCCGTGTAGGAGTCGAACTGGTCGTCGATCGTGAAAAGCGACCGCACCGTGCCCGTTGTGTGCGCCTGCGCGCGGAAATGCCAGGTCGAGTAGCCGTAGAGGTCGCGCTGTTCGGGCACCGCCAGTTGCACCGACGCGGCATTCGAGAATGCCGACCACGATACCCGGTAGTTCAGCGTCTCGCCCGCGTGAAAGGGCATGGCGACCGGCTTCATCGGCGCGGGCGGATCGGCTTTCGCGGCCCCGTGATGTGCCGTCTTGTGCGAACTGACCGGCTTCGGCGCCTGCGGTTTCGCGGGCAGCGCCGGCAGCGCGCTCGCGCCAAGCAACGCCACCGCCAGTCCGAGCCTTCCCGATTTTCGGTAGTGCGTCATCCGCATCTGGTGAGATTCTCTGTTGGCCCCGTCGCGTTGCAAGCATCCCCGCTTGCTGCGCGCAACGTAGCCGGGCTATAGTCAAGCGTACCTGAAACGCACGGCAGGGTCATCTCACTCCAGGGGCCATCACGAACCGGACATCTCGCATGCTCTGCCGCCCTTTCCGCACAGGAGGTTTCACCGTTTGCGCTATCTCGTGACAGGGGGCGCCGGCTTCATCGGATCCAATGTAGTGGACGAGCTCCTGCGCCGAGGCCAGTCCGTCGTGGTCCTCGACGACCTCTCGACCGGCAACGAAGACAATCTGGCGGATGTCCGCGCGAAGATCGACTTTCGCATCGGCAGCGTCGTCGATCTGGCCACGCTGCAATCGGCCTGCGTCGGCGTCGACTACGTGATCCACCTCGCCGCGCGCACCAGCGTGCCCAAATCCGTGATGGATCCGCTCGAGACGAATCGCGTCAACGTGGAAGGCACGCTCAACGCGCTCGTCGCGGCTCGCGACGCAAAAGTGCGCCGGTTCGTCTATGCGGCGTCGTCCTCCGCGTACGGCGAGACGCCGGACCTGCCGAAAATCGAATCGATGCCGCCCGATCCGATCTCGCCTTACGGCGTCACCAAGCTGGTGGGCGAGCTCTACGCCAATGTTTTCGGCCGCGTGTACGGCCTGCAGAATACGTCGGTGCGCTACTTCAACGTGTTCGGGCCGCGCCAGGATCCGACCTCGCAGTATTCGGGCGTGCTTTCGCGCTTCATGCTCGCGGCGCTGCGCGGCGAGCCGCTGGTGATCTACGGCGACGGCGAGCAGTCGCGCGATTTCACCTACATCGACAACATCGTGGACCTGACGCTGCGCGCCTGCGAAATGCCGGGTGCGTGCGGCAAGGTCTTTAACGGCGGCACGGGCGCGCGGGTCACGTTGAATGAAGTCGCCAAGCTGCTCGAGAAAATCACCGGCAGGAAACTCCAGACGCAATACGATCCGCCGCGCGACGGCGACATCCACGATTCGCAGGCCGACGTTTCGCTCGCGCGCAGAGTTCTTGGATACGAGCCGCGCGTCCTCTTCGAAGAGGGCCTGCGCCGCACGTGGGACTGGTACAAGAACGCCTACGGCAACGCCTGAGATTCTCCGCGCTGTCCGCGCGGAGAAACGCAGCGTCCAGTTGCCGCATACCCGCGAGCCGTCTATCATGGGTGTTTGCGCTGAGCGGCCCAGGCTGATCTGAGGCTGCGGCGAAGGGAAATCATGGCGAGCGAGGCGGCGGTAATCGAGGCGTTG
>DATJRU010000098.1:0-2742 GCA_035504455.1 Vulcanimicrobiaceae bacterium | reverse complement strand
TTCTTCCCGAATGTCGGATTGTTGAAAGCCGCTCTCGGCGATAAATTTCGTGAAGTCGGCCCGGGTGTAGGCGCGCTTCAGCAGAAACGTGCGAAAGGCCAGCTTTGTGAAGGCCGTATCGAGCGGACCGATTTTCATCTTGTCGACGTGCGCGTAGATCTCTTCCTTGGGCGTGTCCTTTCGGAGATCGATGATCAGCGCCTTGCCGCCGGGCCGCAAAACGCGGCGCATTTCCTTGAGCGCGCCAACCGGATCCGAAAAATTCTTGAAGGCGGCGCGGCAGACGATCAGATCGAAGCAGTTGTCTTCGAAGGGCATGCTCGAGGCGTTGCCGTGCCGGAAATTTATTTCGACGCCTTCCGCGCGGGCGTTTTCGCCGGCGATATCGACGAACGTCTTGCTGATATCGAGCCCCGTGATTTTGTAATTCCCGAGTTTGGCGAGCTCGATCGCGAAGTAGCCCGGTCCTGGAGCCACTTCGAGCACGCTCGAACCTTCGGCAAGGCTCGCCGACATCCGCTTCGCCAGCGTCTTGAAATCGTCCATCGCGCTGCGAGTGGTCTTCGCATACCACTTCGCAACCCGGCCTTCCATTCCCATGCCCTTATAACCTTTTGCTTGCATGGCGTGTTCCTCCGTCGGCTGCGGCTACTTTAAATTACGTTTCGCGCGAGGAAAAATTACGGAAATTCGTGGCTTTGGATTCGTGACCCGTGACGAAGACTTGTCCTTTGCAAACGGTTTGAGGGTGTGGACCTAACCCAGCAGATAATTGTGATACGCGATGAAATTTGCGCCGGCCTCGAGCGCGCGCCCAGAAGGGTGCCGCGGCGAGTGCGGCGCGCCGTTCGGTTGCAGATGACCACCGCATGCGCCTGAACAAAACTCCCCTCCGGAATAAAATACTTATGACGTCCAGTTCATTAGTAGTACAATCCGGCCACTTTAACGCCATAAGGAGGTGTGTCTTGGGCCAACCACTCGATAAGCAGAAGGCTCTGCTGTACGGCAAGTGCGTCCTCGCGGCTTACAAGATGTTCGACAACCCGCAGGGCGGCGATCCGCTGCGGCCCGATCCCGATGGCATTCCCGACGGCTGGGAACTCGGCGCCTGGATTCACATGGCGGATTTCGTGCTCAACATTACCGAGCTGAAGCTTTACGGCATCGTGGTGCACGAAATCGCCAATCCGGATTCGCGCATCATTGCCATTCGCGGCACGGAAGGCGCCGTTGAATGGCTCGATGACGCCGACGCGATCCCCGTCCCGTTTCATCAATCTCCGTCGTCCGGCCGCGTCGCCATGGGATTCGACAAGATCTACAAGACGCTGAAAGTCGTCCGCAGGCGGCTGCCCGGCGCGGCCGTCGCGCCCCAAGCGGCGGCTCCCGAAACGTACGCGGGCTCGTTCGCCGAGCAGCTCGAGCAGGTCGCCATCAGCCGCGAACGCGAGCGCGGCGTCGCGACCCTGGTAGAAGGGCAGCGCCGAAATCGCCCGACGGTGGTAACGGGGCACAGCCTGGGAGGGGCGCTTACGACGCTTTTCGTGATGGAGAACGCCGAGAAGGGCATGTTTGACATCGCCACGTTGTGCACGTTCGAGTCGCCGCGCGTCGGCAATCTCGAGTTTGCGCACACCTTCAACAAACTGCCGATCGATTCGTGGAGGATCTTCAACAAGAAGGATATCGTTCCGAAGCTTCCGCCCCACGTGCCGATTCTGCTCGACTATCAGCACGTGAACGATCCCTACGAGTTCGACTCCACCGGCTTCGCGAAGAATAATCTGCTTTGCTGGCACATCCTCGAGACCGACCTGCATTGGCTCGATCCGACATTTCCGCTGCGTCCGGTGTGCGTCTGAGGTTCAAGCGAGGAGAAATCCTGCTCGGACTGGCAAAGAGTGAGGTGCGCTTCGCGAGAGATCACACCGCAGAGACGCAGAGGAAAAACAAGGAAAGAGAAGACGAGACACAGGGCCTAAGGGTCCCACCCTTTGCGAATGGGACAAAGGGTGGGGCGCCCGCAAACGCAGTAGCTAGTGGCCGGTGATTCGCGACGCTTAGGCTACTTCGCTTGCCATAGCTCGACGAAGTCGCCGACGTCCGGATCCTTCAACATTACCGCGCGGCCGTCCTTCATCTTTACGATGCCGCCTTCGGATACGGTCTTGGCGCCATCCGCTTTTGCGGCAGCGTAGACGGCGTCGATGTCGGTCACCTGGAAGCCGATGTAGTTGACGTTGATATCGGAGATGTTCTCGTCGGGTACCGGGCCGTTTTGCGGGCTGCCGAGCAGCTCGACGCGGAGGTGTCCATCTTGTCCATTCGTGGTGGCCTGCGTGAACCAGCCGTTCTCCATGTTCATGCGCGGACGGCCGCCGGGCGCCGCCGGCGGGGCCGGGGTGAAAGCCGGATAATCTCCGCCCAGCACGCCCTGATAGAACGACAGTTCTTTCGGCATATCACTGATGTTGAGGCCGATGTGATTGAAACCGGCCTGAATGCCGAGCCGGTCGATATTCTGCATGGTGGCGGTGGAATTCGAGACCTTGGGCGCCTCAGCCGGGGCTCCCGGAACCGGAAGCGGCTTCGCAAACAACTCGACGAGCCAGCCGCTGGGATCATCGAGGAAGACAAAGGAACGCTTGCCGTCGGGCCTGGGCGGCGCGGAAAACATCTGCGGTACTTTCAGCATTCCCATGTCCTTGAACTTGGCCATGACGATGTTGCAGTCGTCCA
>DATJRU010000097.1:0-33795 GCA_035504455.1 Vulcanimicrobiaceae bacterium | reverse complement strand
CGCGCTCGGCCGCCTGTTCGATCGTGAGCTTCAACGCTTTCCGTGCGGCGCGCACTCGCCGGCCGAAAAGCCGCAGCGCCTCTTCGACGTTATAGCGATTCAGCACCTCCAATCTCTGCAATAGCCGCGGGCGGCAGTGCTTCCCTTCGAAGCCGCCTTGCGAGCAAGGGGGGAGGATCTATGCCTCACCGAGTTGTATGACAGGGTTCACCCGACGCGTCTGTGTCAGAACTGTGCCAAAACTCGATGCTTTCGAGCGATTGGGGTTAGCCTTGAGCGGAAAGCAGATTCCCCAAGTTGTTGAAAACACTGAAAGGCGAAGGTAACAAGTGGAGTGCCTGGAGCCGGAGGCCGCGCTTAGAAGGCGGATGCTCTATCCAGCTGAGCTACGGGCGCGTCGAACACCCTGATTATAAGCCATTTACAAATCAACGCAACGGCTTGCCTTTCTAGCACAAGGACAGAAGCTCCGTAGGCTCGCTGGTATCAACATACTCTCGATAATCGTCGCATCGGGACCGAGACGCAAGTTCGGTCCGTGACCCTCCATCCGGCCGTGCTCTTCGGGGATGTCTGAGTATACAAGCCCGATCCGACCTGGAAAAAGGACGCCAGGGAGTCATATCGTTCGAGTGACTTCAGGAGTTCTTTCTGCGGCGACGAGAGCCTGACCGAGGCTGAGGCCGCCATCGCCAGTCGGGACCTCGGAGTGCGTGTAAACTTCGAATTCATCGGCTTCGAGCCTGCGAACAAGAGACTCGAACAGGAGCGCATTATTGAAGGTGCCGCCGCTCAGGCAGACGCGGTTCAAGGAGGATTTATCGCGCAGAAGTGTTGCCAAGCGGGCGAGCGTTTCGACCAGACCGTTGTGGAAGCGGCGGCTGATGATTTCTGCGGGAACGCGACGACGGAGATCCTCGACGACTGCTGCGAATAGCGGCGTCGTATCGATCTGCCATGGGCCATTCTCGCGACGGATAGTGAGGGGATAGCCGGCCGTCTCGCTCGACGCGCGCGCCACCATCTCGAGGTCGATCGCAGCCTGCGCTTCGTAGGTCACTTTTTGGCGGATGCCGAGGATCGCGGCAACCGCGTCAAACAAACGCCCGCAACTCGACGTCAGAGGAGAATTCACGCCTCGCGAGATCATCTGCAAAATCAGCCCGACCTGCCCCCGATCGAGGTCGCGGACAAACGGAACATCCATGCCGACAAGGCTCTCGCCAAAAGTCTGCGCCAGATAGCTCAGAGCCATGCGCCACGGTTCGCGAATAGCGGCGGCTCCGCCAGGGAGGGGCACATAGGCAAAATGCGCGGCGCGTTCGAAGCCACGATAGTCCGCGAAAATCGCCTCCCCGCCCCAGATGCGGCCATCGAGGCCATAGCCGGCTCCGTCGAGAGCCAAACCGATCACGCGGCCGCCGATTTGATTCTCGGCCATGCAAGCGGCGATGTGCGCGTGGTGATGCTGCACGCCGACGAGGCGAACGTTCTTCTGCTGCAACGCCCACTTCGTCGAGAGGTAGTCCGGGTGCAGGTCGTAGGCGACGATTTCGGGCTCGATTTCGAGAATCTTCGAGAGGTGAGTGACCGACTCGCGGAAGAAGGCGAAACTCTCAGCGTTTTCGAGATCGCCGACGTGCTGGCCAAGGAACGCAAGACTGCGGTGGGTGAGGCAGATTGTGTTCTTCAACTCGCCGCCGACCGCCAGGATCGGTGGAACCTCTTCGCGGAGCCGCACGGGTGCCGGAACAGAGCCGCGCGAGCGCCGAATCTGGCGGGCTTTGCCGGCCGAGAAACGCACGACGGAATCGTCGCAGCGAAGCAGAATTTCGCGGTCGTGCACCAGAAAGAAGTCCGCGATGCCGCTGAGCCTCTTCACGGCTTCGCGGTTGTCAATCGCGATCGGTTCTTCACTCAGGTTTCCGCTGGTCATTACGAGCGCCGAGAAATCGCCCGCGGCGAAAAGCAGATGGTGCAGCGGCGTGTAGGGCAGGAAGACGCCTAGATCGCGTTGCCGGGAAGCGACACCGTCGGCGATCGGGGCAGCGGGCTGGCGTCGCGGCAGAAGAACGATGGGCCGCCGGCGGCCGGCCAGCAGCCGCCGCGACTCGGCGTCGATTTCGCAGAAACGGCCGGCAGAATCGAGATCGCGCACCATCACCGCAAACGGTTTTTCGACGCGGCGCTTGCGACGGCGCAGGCGGTCGACTGCTGCGCCATTCGTCGCGTCGACCGCGAGATGGAAGCCGCCGAGTCCTTTGACGGCGACGATTTCCCCCGCGCGGAGGCGATCGGCCGCCGCAGTGATGGGGGCGCGCGCTACGAGCGATCGGCCGCGCGCATCCCAAAATTCGAGGCGTGGGCCGCAGTCCCAGCAGGCGTTGGGCTGCGCGTGGAAACGGCGGTCGCGCGGATCGTCGTATTCGGCGTGGCACCTCGCGCACATCGGGAAGACCGCCATCGACGTGCCCGGGCGATCGTAGGGAATATCGCGCACGATCGTGAAGCGCGGGCCGCAATTCGTGCAATTGATGAACGGATAGCCGTAGCGGCGGTTTTGCAGATCGAAAAGCTCGTGCAGGCACTCGTCGCAGACGGCTACATCCGGAGAAATCAGAGCGGTGGCATGCTCGCCCGTGCGGCTCGGTAGAATCTCGAAGAATTGCTGATCCAGGCACGGCATATCGCGGACCACGAGGCCGGTGATCTGCGCGAGAGCAGGGGGTTCGCCGGAAAGGCGCGCGAGAAAATCTTCGACCAACTCAGGCGCGCCCTGAATTTCGATGGCGACGCCATAGGGTGTGTTGCAGATGTTGCCGCCAAGGTTGCGGTCGGTGGCGAGGTGATAGACGTAAGGGCGGAATCCCACTCCCTGCACGATGCCGGAAACCTGGATTTCCTTCCGGACTCGCATCACGCCTCAGGAGACGGTAGCCGCCGCGCGGAGGTTCTCCCTCTTGCGTTCGAGCCAGACGAGCCATTCCGATATTCCTTCGCGCGTGCGGCAGGACGTGCGAACGATTTGCATGTTGCGATGCACCTGCCGGGCGTTCTCTTCGGCGGCAGTGATATCGAATGTCAAATAGGGCAATAGATCGGTCTTATTGAGGATCAGCAGCTCGGACTTGAAGAAGATCGACGGGTATTTAAGCGGCTTGTCTTCGCCCTCGGTGACGCTCAAAACGACGATCTTAGCGGCTTCGCCGAGATCGTAGCTCGAAGGGCAGACGAGATTGCCGACGTTTTCGATCAGCAAGAGGTCGAAATCCTTCAGGCGCCAGTTGGCGAGAGCTTTTTCGATCATGCGGGCATCGAGATGACACGTGCCGCCAGTAGTGATCTGCTTCACCGGAAAACCGAAGCGGGAGAGGCGCCTCGCGTCGTTTTCGGTCTGGATGTCTCCGGTGAGAATAGCGACCCGCTCACCGGGCTCAAAACTCTCGAGAGTGCGCTCGAGCAGGCTGGTCTTGCCGGAACCGGGCGAACTGACAAGATTGAGGCACAAGAGATTGTGCTCGGCAAAGCGCGCGCGCAGGCGTCCGGCGACGATATCATTTTCGTTGAGAACTTTGCGCTCCAGCTGCACGCGCTCCATCTTCCACCTCCATGTAGGCGAGTTCGAGTTCGTCGCCACCCAGAAATTGAGAATCTTCCCCGCCACAGGACGGACAGGCCCAGTCGTCACCAGAGACCACATGGGAATTCCCGCAGCCTAGGCACCTTTGACGTCGCGGGCAATACTCGATTTCAAGAGCCAGCGGTTCGAGATCGGTCCCACGCACAAGCGCGTCAAAAGCGAAGCTCATCGCGTCCGGATCGACTCCCGCGAGCTCGCCGATGCGCACGCCGACCTTGCAGATGTGATCGTTCGGGAACCGGCGCGATTCCACGCGAATCGCATCGAGCACCGAATTGGCGATTCCCATTTCGTGCATCGGGCGGCTCAGCAGATCCGGGGCAACTGGTCGCCAGAAAGCAAATCGACGATCCGCGAGGTACCGAGGCGCGTGCGCAGGGTCACCATAGCCGGGTGGGCGCCGGTGACTTTGCCGATGATTCGGGCGTCGCGGCCAAGCGGATGGCGCTGCATTGCTTCGAGAAGCGCGTCAGCCGAGGCAGAATCGACAATCGCGACGAGCTTGCCTTCGTTGGCAACGTAGAGCGGGTCGAGGCCGAGCATCTCGCATGCACCCTGCACTTCGTCGCGCACCGGGATGGTGGCCTCTTCGAGCTCGATGCCGACGCCGGAGCGGACCGCTATTTCGTTGAGCGCGCTCGAAAGGCCGCCGCGCGTCGGATCGCGCAGGCAGCGAATCGCGGGGCTTGCGAGGAACATATCCGAGACGAGCGTGTGGAGAGCGGCCGTATCGCTGGCAACGGAGCTCTCGAATTCGAGCCCCTCGCGCTGCGAGAGAATGGTGATGCCGTGATCGCCAATCGTGCCACTGAGCAGAACGCAATCACCTGGCCGCGCCTGATCGGCGGAGAGCCGCACACCCGGTGGAACGAGACCGATTCCCGACGTGTTCACAAACAATCCGTCGCCGCTTCCTTTCTCGACCACCTTCGTATCTCCGGTGACGACCACGACTCGTGCAAGAGCCGCCGCTACGCGAATCGATTCCATCACCCGGCGAAGCGTATCGAGCGGAAGCCCTTCTTCGAGGATCAGCGCAAGGCTCAGGAAGAGCGGCTCGGCGCCGCCCATCGCCAGATCGTTGACGGTGCCATTGACCGCGAGCGTCCCGACGTCGCCGCCGGGAAAAAAGAGCGGCTTCACAACGAAGGAGTCCGTCGTGAAGGCGATGCGCGACCCGCCGACCTCTACGATCGCCTGGTCGTCCAGCCTGTCGAGCACGGGATTTTGAAGGGCCGGGAGAAGGATGTTGCGCAACAGGTCGGCGCTCATGCGGCCGCCGCTGCCGTGGCCGAGCAAGACCGATTCCGCCGGAGCGATCGGCGCCGGGCAGCTGAGGGCGACATCGAGATGGCTCTGACGGGGCATCAGTTGCGTCCCTTCGCGACCATCGCGTGGCGGCGATAGTGGTAATACGCGGCGCAGGCTCCTTCGGACGAAACCATCGGGGCGCCGAGCGGATTCTCGGGCGTGCAGCGCGTGCCGAAGGCCGAGCAATCGGTCGGCTTCTTCAGGCCCTGCAAGACCTCGGCGCTGATGCAGTCGGCCGGTTCGTCTGCCGTGATGGCTTCGGTGCCGAAGATGCGGTCGGCGTCGAACGCGGCATATTCTTCCCGGATGCCGAGGCCGCTCTCGGGAATTCCCCCGATGCCGCGCCACTTGCGATCACACACTTCGAAGACTTCGGCGAGCGCCTTCCGGGCGAGCGGATTGCCTTCGTAGGTGACGGAGCGGACGTACTGATTCTCGACTGCAACGCGCCCTTCTTCGAGCTGCGTGACGAGCATAAGGATCGCTTCGAGCAGGTCGACCGGCTCGAAACCTCCGACCACGATAGGAACGCGAAACTCGCGCACGAGATCTTCGTACTCGCGATAGCCCATCACGGTGCAAACGTGGCCCGGGCCGATGAATCCCTGGACGCGATTGCGCGGCGAACCAAGAAGGGCCCGAATTGCAGGCGGTACCAAGACATGGGAGGCGAGCATGGAGAAATTAGTCAGTCCTTGGCGCTTCGCTTGCCAGACGGCCATGGCGTTGGCGGGCGCTGTGGTTTCGAATCCGACCGCGAAGAAAACGACTCGGCGGCCGGGATTCGCGCGGGCAAACTTCAACGCTTCGGTAGGCGAATAGACCACCCGGACATCTCCGCCATAAGCCTTCACATGAAAGAGGTCGGTGCGCGAACCAGGGACGCGCAGCATGTCCCCGTAAGAAATCAGCGTGACGCCAGGACGGGAAGCGATATCGATGGCTTTATCGATCGTTTCAAGTGAAGTGACGCACACCGGACAGCCGGGGCCGTGGACCAGTTCGATGCCAGCGGGCAGCATTTCGTCGATACCGTAGCGCATCAGGGTGTGGGTCTGTCCACCGCAGATTTCCATCAGGACCCAGGGGCGCGTGACCCGGCGGGCGATTTCCGTGACGATCCCGCGGGCGATCTTCTCGTCGCGATATTCGTCGAGGTATTTCATGCGCTTCCTCGATTTCGCGGATCGGCACTTTGCGGGGCCGGTTGCAAGTCTTCGAGATCGGAGGCGAGCTCGCTTTCGAGCAGGCCCATGGACTCCAGCAGCTCGTAACTGCGCTCGGCCTCTTCCCGATCCACGCGACTGATGGCAAATCCGACGTGGACAATCACATAGTCGCCGACCGACGCTTCGGGAACGAAGTCCAGGCACGTCTCGCGCGTGATGCCGCCAAACTGCACGCGGCCGACGCGAATGCCGTTGCTCACTGCGCTACCGATGATTTTTCCGGGAATCGCGAGACACATGCTAGAGGCTCCCCTTGTTGCCGCAGCCGAGCTGCGTTTGGCCGGGGGACGGCGAGGCGAGCAACGGTGGATCAGTGGCCGCGAGTGGCGACTCTTGCCACAGCTGCAGCTGCGCGGCGGCCGCGTCTACTAGCGAAGCGAGCGCGGCCTCAACGGCCGGAGACAGCGTGGTGCCCCAGCCAATAGTAGCAGGCTGGACGCCCAGGACGACGATTTCCTGCGGCGTCGACGAGACGAGTGCGAGGGCGGAAATCAGGTCGGCGACGCCGAGCTGATGGACGCTTCGTCCCGTTTTCGCCTCGAGCATTTCCGCCCCGGTCATGCGCACGAGCGTCCCGGGTGCTTCGCTGGAGTTCATCGCGTCCAGGATCAAAAGGCGGCGGGCGTCGGAAGCGTACGGGAGGAGCTCCAGCCCGATCGTGCCGCCATCGAGAATCACAACGCCGGGAGGAACACGGCGATCGTTCTCGAGCAGGCGGACCGCGTGCACGCCGACGCCGTCGTCGGAAAGAATCGAGTTTCCAACCCCGATAACTACAGTGCTGGAAGAGAGTAGATGTTCCATATCACACCCGCGATGGAGAGCTCGGGACGGCGCCAATTTTGGCCGCTCGCTTCGCATCTTCCGCGTCTTCCGCCTCTTCTTCGGCGAGCGCTTCAGTTAGTTCGTGCTCGGGAACGAATTTATAGCCGCTGAAGATGCTCTCCATCACGCCGTTCTCCTCCTCAATCGAAACCAGAATCGCGGTGTAGATGTGGTGGATGAAAAACATCCAGAAACAGAACATCAAAAAGAAATGGATCTCCCGCAGCCATTGGATATCCACGAAGCGCGGAATCCAGCCGAAAAAGAACAAAAGAACCTTATTGCCAACGACCTGTGAAAAGAGTGTCAACCCTGTGACAATCTCGAGCACCGCCATTCCGTAGACGGCTCCGTAGGCGGCGCCCGCCAAGGCGTTGTGCCCGATATGGGGAGTCGGCGACCAGCTCATGAATCCGTAGTAACGGCAGGTCTCGACAAAATCCTTGAGCCGCTTTTTGGTTGTGGGAATCATCTGATTCCAGCTAGCCCAGCGGTTGCCGGCAAACATCCACACGATGCGGATGAAAACAGCGCATAGAAAGGCGAAGCCCGAAAGAATGTGCACGAACCGCATGGTTCCCATAGCCCATGCCGTATGGCCGCGGGAAATCACGAACGGAGAATGCATGTAGTAGCCGGTAATCGAGAGAGAGATGATCGTGGTGACGATGATCCAATGGGCGAAGCGCACCGGCCATTCCCAGACGTAGACGCGCACTTGCTCATGCGCCGGCCTTCGCCAATCTGCCTCGCGTCCCCAGTGACGCTGTGTTTTCTTCACAGGCGGCCTCCCAAAGCTCAAGCGCTCGCGCGAGCGAGTTTCCGGCCGCTCGCGTCGATGACGTGCACGGCGCAGGCCAGGCATGGATCGAAGGAGTGGATGGTTCGCAGAAGCTCCAGCGGACGCTCTGGATCGACGACCGGCGTCTTGAGCAGCGAGGCTTCATACGCTCCTCGCTGTCCATGAGCGTCGCGCGGCCCCGCATTCCAAGTTGACGGCACCACCGCTTGGTAGTTCTTGATGGCCTTGTCCTCGATCTCGCACCAATGGCCCAGCGAGCCGCGCGGCGCCTCAAAAAAACCGAAGCCGCGCGCCGTATCCGGCCAAGTGCTCGGGTCCCATTTCTCTCCATTGTGAATCCGGACGTCGCCGCTCGAAAGGTTGTGATTGAGCTGTTCGATCCAGCTCACGAGTTGGTTCGCCAGGAGCTGCGTCTCGAGAGCGCGTGCGGCAATTCTTCCGAGCGTCGAGAAGAGCGCCGTGGGCGGCGCCTTCAGCTTCGCAAGAGTCGCGTCCACCAAAGCCTTGACGTCTTTTTGCCCCGCAGCGTAGGAGACCAGCATGCGGGCGAGCGGGCCCACTTCCATCGGACGATCTTGATAGCGTGGGGCTTTCAGCCACGAGTATTTCTGGTCCACATCGAGGAAGTCGTAGGGCGGCTTCGGCCCCGAATATTTCGGGTTCGTCTCACCGGAGAACGGGTTTAGAGACGTCTGGTCCCCGCCGGCGTATTCATACCACGAGTGTGTGACATATTCGGTGACGTTGGCCGGATCGACCGGATAAACCTTCGAGAGATCCCGATTGAGGATGATGCCGCGCGGCAGGAAGAAGTTCGCGGCATCCTTGATCGATCCTTGCGGATAGGCGCCGTAGCACATGAAATTACCGAGCCCTTCGCCGCGCCCGAACCAGTCCTGGTAGAACCCCGCGACCGCGAGCACGTCGGGAATGTAGACTTGGCTCACGAAGTCACCCGCAGACTTTGCCGTTTGAAGGAGGAAATCGATCCGCTCCGGATTCACGGTGGCGCCCGGCTCGTTGGGATCGAGCGAAGTCGCCATTCCTCCGACCAAAAAGGTTTGCAAGTGGGGGTTCTTGCCGCCCAGAACGGCATGGATCCGGATGAACTCCTTCTGGAACGTCAACGCCTCGAGGTAATGCGCCACGGCCAGCAGATTCGCTTCGGGGGGCAGATGGTACGCGGGATGGCCCCAGTAGCCCGCGCCAAACAGGCTTAATTGCTTGCTCGCCACGAGTGCGGCGACGCGATCCTGAACGCCCTTGAAGTATTTCTGACTGGATAGCGGCCAGTCCGAGATCGACTGGGCGAGTTGCGACGTTTTTCCCGGATCGGCCTTGAGCGCCGAGACCACGTCGACCCAATCAAGCGCGTGCAGATGATAGAAGTGAACGACGTGATCCTGAATCGCCTGCGTCGCTGCGATGATGTTGCGGACGAGCTGCGCGTTGTGGGGAATCTCAATGCCCAGCGCATCCTCGACGGAGTTGACGGAAGCCAGCGCGTGTACCATCGTGCAAACGCCGCAGATGCGCTGCGCCCAAATCCACGCTTCGCGTGGGTCGCGGCCGCGCAAGATCAGCTCGATGCCGCGAAACATCGTCCCGGAGCTCCACGCGTCGGTGATCGCTCCACCTTCGACCTGCGCCTCGATGCGCAGGTGGCCCTCAATTCGCGTCACCGGATCGACTACGATGCGAGCCATCGATTCCTCCTAGGCTTTCTGCGAATCTGCTGATTCGCCGTTTTCGCCGGATTCTTTCTTCGGTCGGATTTTGTCGCGGATTACGTTGCCCGCCACCTGAGCGACCATCGCCGCTGCCACTGCCCCGGTGCCAACCCAACCGATCTCCTCGGCAGTGACGTCCACGCTGAATCCAGGTACCGACGGCAGTCTTTTGTAGAATGGCGACTTCGTGTCCCAGAACCGCGGCGAGGCGCAGGCGATGCATCCATGTCCGGCCTTCACCGGCCAACTCGTTCCGTCGTTCCAGCGAACAACCGGGCAGTTGTAGGTGGCTTCCGGCCCCTTGCAGCCCATTTTGTAAAGGCAATACCCTTTGCGATGCCCTTCATCTCCCCACTCTTCGACAAAACGTCCCGCGTCGTAGTGGGCTCGTCGCTCGCACTGATCGTGGATGATGTTGCCGTAGGCGAAGAGCGGCCGGTTGTACTGGTCAAGTGCGGGCATCTCGTGGAACGCCAGGTAGTGCGTCAATACGGCCGCAGTGTTGCAGGGGTTGTGCGGACAGCCGCCAAGATTGACGACCTTGATGCCGGGAACGGCCTCCTGCAAACCCACGGCGCCGGTGGGATTCGGATTCGACCGGACTAGGCCGCCATCCCACGCGCAGGCGCCGACAGCGATGTTCGCCGCGGCATTGGTGCAAACGTTGGTGGCGATGTCGAGGGCGGTTTTGCCTCCGATCGTGCAATAGACGCCGCCATCGGCGGTCGGTATCGCGCCTTCAACCACGGCGATGTATTCGCCTTTGTGCTCCTGTACCACGCGATCGAGCGCCGCTTCGGCCTGCTTGCCGGCACCGGCCATGATCGTTTCGTGGTACTCCCAAGAGAGAAGCTCGAGTACGAAATCGGCCACGGTCGGATTGCTCGTGCGCAGCATCGATTCCGTGTTTCCCGCACAATCCTGGAACTCCAGCCACACGAGCACCGGCTTCGTCGTTTGCGTGAAGGCTTTTTCGATCGCCGAAGCGTATCGCGTCGGGAGAGCCAGTGTTGCCACCATCAGTTCGCAGAAGTTGATGAACTCGCGCCGCGTCACGCCGCGCGCCTGCAAGGCTGCCGGTAACGGCTTGCTGTGTCGCTTCATCGCTCCCTCCCGAGAGACCAGGATCGGAACTCGATCGCTAAGGATTCAGGCCACGGTGTTTCATGACATGGCCATCGCCGACGCAGTTCTTGACGAGATTGAGTATGACTCCGCAGAGTATGGAGTGCTGAGGGACGCTTTGATGAACACCTTGAGCTCGGCGACGTTTGTCTTTCCTCGTTGCATTCGAACGAATTCCTGGCTGCGGGCCATTACTAATCCCACAGCTTCGGTAATGCTGTGACCCAAATCACACAGCGTCCACGTCGCCGCACGAGTTCGTGCAACTCTGCGATCATGCGTACTCCTAGGGACGGTCCTCTTACTCGCATCGCGACAGTGCCGATGCAAGTTGGGCTGGAAGGGATATTCGACTACGACCGCTCGACAGCGGGAGAGGTGATGGGAATCCGCGGTGAGCTTTCCGAACGCACGAGGATCGGCTGTCCGCCGAGGCACTCGCCCGATTTGGGGCACTCCGTGCAACGGCCGGACGGCAATCCCTCAGGTGACAAACGTGGCTCCGCGCCGAGCCAATACAGCCCATTCGCCATGATGCAGAACCCAGTGGCCGCAAACCACACCATCGCTCCGCCGACAAAGGCCGTAAACAACATGAGCCACGGCGAGTAAAAGAGCACCACAAGGGACGCTACGGTGACGTTGATCCCGACCGCAACGTAAATGCGGCGCTCGAGATACCACTTGTCGGTCTGCATGAAGTAAAGGTTCCAGCGCGACCGAGCCTTGCTGCCAAGCATCGACTGGAATCCGAATAGGCGCAGCACGTTTCCTACCGGACAGAAACCCGTCAATCCGACGTTGATCGATACCAGTCCGGTGGCGATTACTCCGAGAATCCAGAGTCGGTTCGCGAAGAGTGCCATTCCGGTGCTGGCGAGCAACACGATCCCTGCGATCAGCCAGACGGTCCGCTCGATATACCAGGCATTCGTCGGAACGATGTAAACACCTGCGCGAAGTTTCATAACGGTCCAGTCCTTCCTATCATCAAAGCTCGGAACAAAAACAATCCTCGCAAATACACGCAAAGGTCTACACCATATCGACGGCTATTCATGTGACGCCTGTCACACCCATCGAATTTCTGCTAAAGCACTACCACCGCGTTGTTCCACGACTTGCATGAGACATCTTGCGGACTAACTTCCGCGCTGATTTGGAGGTAAGATTCGGCGAGAGGGCACGTTGTGACCGGGAAGCGCGGACACATGGCGATGGGTCAGAGTCGAATATTGATTGCCGACGACCACGAACTCGTTTCCCAGGGAATCGAACGGATTCTCGGAAAAGAGTGCGAGGTAGTGGGGTGGTCGTCAACGGCCGCGATTTGCTCGCCGAGGCCGCGCGACTCCAACCGGACGTGATCATCCTCGACATCGCGATGCCGATCCTCAACGGGATCGAAGCGGCTCGCCGGCTGCACGACTCGCTTCCGACCGCGAAGGTTCTTTTCGTCACGCAACAAACGGACCGTCATTATTTGCAGGCCGCGTTTGGCGCCGGCGCCCACGGATACTTGCTCAAGCAGTGAGCCGCCGGTGAGGTTCGCGAGGCGCTGAACGAAGCAAGTATCAGTGGCGAACCAGGATGCAGATGCTGAGCGATAACAATCGGAACAGGGAAGTCCTCGCTCAATTCGTGCAGCAGGTTCCTTATTGCGGCAATTCCTCCCAGCGAGGCAACGATCGTCACGATCCCTACAGTTGCTCTGCCTGCTTCGGGCGCGTGCCGTTTTCGACGCGACTCCGCACGGGTTTCATATGCGAGGCCGCGCTTCGCGGACCGGAGCGCGAAGCGGTGCGTTGATTCGGAAAGTTCGCCGTTTTCCGGTGGCATCGTTAGTTCTCGCGTACGGAAACAACCGAGACTTTTTCAGGGTAAATTTCTTTCGCGTAAGGAAGAACTAGGGGCTTCCCTATCTAGGGTTTTCCCTAGGGCGGCCACGCAATTTGTGGCGCGGATGACGGCAGGGGAATCGAGGCTGCCTTAACCCAGCAGGATTGGGAGGAGCACGCCGAGCCCGAGGGCGAAGAGCCAAAGGGCGGGCGCGGGCGTGCCAACGGGACGAATGCGGCGCATCTCGCGAGCGGCCGTCCGCGGATACGAGAAGAGTGCGCGATGATACTTGCGCTCGAGCAGCAGGAAGACGAGCGCGGTGATCGCGCCAAACAGCAGATGGCCGGTCAAAGAGGGCAGCAGCGCGGAAGCGGCGCTCACTCTCCAATCGCACTCGCCCGTCAGGAGCAGCGGCAACAGCGTCATCGGCCCGATGTACCACCAGATCAGCCCGAAGAGCCATCCCCACATCACGCCGAGGCCGAGACTCGAGCCCTCATTGCGGAATAGCAAACCGAAGCTCATCCCGATGAGAGCGCTCACCAGCAGATGAACTGCAAGTCCGTGAAGGACAGATAGGCGAGTGTCCAAACCGGCCACCGACGAAATTACGCCCGTGGCGTAGAGGATGGGGCTCGAAGCGAGTCCTCCCACTAGGCCGGCAAATGCGCCCCAGCGCAACGAGCGAAAAAGCCGCAGCCCGGGCCCTTCGGGTTCGCGGTTCAGCGGATCGGATTGAATAAACAGCCGCACCCAGAATCGGTCGACCGTGGCGTAGGCGACGCCCACGATGAGGCCGTACAAAATGTGACCCACGAGCGAGCCGAATAGCGCCGCGCCTTGATCAGCCGACCAATCGAGGCCATTTCTTGCAACGAGCGGCAGCAGAGTGAGCGGTCCGAGAAACCACCAAAATATTCCGTAGCCCAATCCCCATCCCATCGAGGAGCCGTAGCCCCGGATGTCGTGTTGGAACAGCAGCCCAAACGATGCGCCGATCAAAATCGCGACGCCAAAGTGCAAGGCGACTGTCGTATCGTGAGAACGAATCACGCCGAGCCCCGCGAGAAGCGGAAAGAAGTCGCCGGCGGACATCCAGCGGCCGAAGATCGCCCCGCCCAGCAGACCGGAAAAGCCCCCGACCACAATGGCGCGCCCCCAACTGAATTTCGGTTGCCGCGCCTGGCCGGAGAGGGAGCCGCGAATCCCCAGCGTAAGTCCCACAGGCAATCCGAGGCAGACGATATAAGCCACGAGTTGCTCGAAATGCTGTTGCGCGCCTCCGAGCATCGTTCCGCGAGAAGCGAAACCGGAGAGCAGCGGAGCAAGCCCCGCCGGAATGGCAATCCAAGCAAGAAACGCCGCGCCGACTCCCCAGATAAGCCCGGCGCCGGGGCTTGTCGCTCTCTTAGAAAAGAACAATCCGAAGATCAGGCCGAATGAGGCAGCGAGAATCAAGTCGCCGACGGTCCAAGAACCGAGCGCCGCTTTCGCGAGCAATCCTCCCGCAATTCCAGCGACGAGGCCGATCAAGCCGGCCGCCCAGGCAATCGGCTCGCGTCGATCGGAGGATGCTTCGGCTGCGACGAATTCGGTTTCCCGGTTCATGGCACTCACCCTATTTCAAGTCGATGGTCTGAACGATGTCGCGCGGGAAGAACAACTCGATCGTCCAATCCAAGAGAACTCGAATCTTTCGTTCCAGGCCCGGAAGCTTTGAGAGATAAATTCCGCGCCACATGGCCCAGGCCAGCAGGCCGGAAAAGCGCATGGACTTGCCGCGGGCGAAGGGAACCGTCAGTTCGGCGCAGGCGGTTTGATGTCCCACGACGCAAAGCGCACCCAGGGAATTAAAATGAAATCTCTGCAGTGGGCGTCCTGCGAATGCCGCGCGAATGTTTTTCGCTAGAATGGGAGCCTCGCGAAGCGCGAACTGGGCCGTCGGCGGGCTGGGTTTTCCGGTGACGCCATCGACGACGGCGGCGCAGTCGCCGAGCGCCCACACGCCCGCGTGCCCCTTGACTGCCAGCGTGGGTTCCACCAGCGCCGCTCCACGCCTGTCGCGCTCGAGCGGCAACGTGCCCAGCAGCGGATTCGGCGCGGTGCCCGCGGTCCAGACCAGCGTCTCGGCCGCGATTTCTCCGTCGCTTACTTTCACGGTGCCGGGCTCGAAATCCACCAGGCGTGCATTCAGCCGGAAGACCACGCCGCGCTCGGCCATTTTCTCCTGTGCGTAGCGGCCGAGCGATTCGCTGAGCTCCGGGAGTATGCGGTCGCGCGCGTGGACGAGGACGACCTTCAATTCGTCTGCGCGCAGCATCGGATAGTCGACCAGAATTCCGCGCGCGAAATCATTCAGCGCGCCGGCGAGTTCCACTCCAGCGAAGCCGCCGCCCGCGATCACGAAGGTCAACAGGCGCCGGCGCAGGTCCGGAGCCGCCTCACCATCGGCGCGCTCGAACATCTCAATCACGCGATTGCGGACACGAATGGCATCGAGAAGGCTTTTGAAATCGAGCGCGTATTTCTGGACGTTCGTCAGGCCCAGATAGTGCGAGACGGCGCCCAGCGCGAACACCAGTTGATCGTAGGGAACCTCGTGCGGCGTGCCGTCGCTGCGCGAAGCGCCACCGGCCAGTGCTACGATCCGTTTCTCGAAATTGACCGTTTCCACCTTGGCGCGGATGAAATTCGTGCGCGGGAGGCTGGAGCGCAGCGGCGTGCTGATGTGGCTCGGTTCGAGGCTGCTGCCGGCCACTTCGGCGAGCATCGGGGTGAAGAGGAGGGCGTTCGTTTCACTGACGAGTGTGATGTGGACCGAAGCGTCGTGCTGGAATTCGTGCTCGAGGCATTCGCAGGTTTTCATCCCTGCAAATCCGCCGCCAAGAACGACGATTCGCTTAGGTTCCGGCTGCGCTTGCGGCGCGCCGGCCGGTTCAGGGCCCAGCAATCGATCGGCCAACTCCTGAAATCCTTGCGTAAGGAGGCCCAGCGCCGCGCCGTACAGGACCCAGCCCACGAGGGCAGGGAAATGGGCGCGCATCTGCTCCGCCCTCCAGACCGGCACTCTGCCGAACAACAGCGGCATCCCCACCGCGCTGATCAGCGCCCACAAGGGCACGCCCGCGGCGGCGGCTGTCATCATGTTGTCGATGTAGGCGCCGCGCGTCGGATGAATGCCGGCCGAATACGCCACTCCCGCAAGGACCGCGATAACGGCTCCAGCCAGCGGCGTGACCGTGTAGATCAGCGATACGCCGGCCAGGGCGCCGGCGAATGCGCCGATCAGAGCGCGCCTTGTATGTTGTTGCATGTGTCACAACCCGTAAAAATGTTACGCAGAATCTCACCGATATGGTTTTCAGAGCCGATCGAGCATCGCGCATTTCAGGGCGTTACGCGCTCATTTGGAAAGCTCCTTTCGGGCGGAAGGTGATTGCCTCGTTTTGGTTAGGCGCAGGAGCACGAAGCGCCGGCTGCCACCAAGTTGCGCGCCGCTCTTCCGCTCATTTCTTCTTCTATGGAAGCATTTCCGATCGCGGCTCACCTCACTCCGCCAACTTCAGGTCTTGCTATATGGCGAGGCTCGCAATATCGTGTGCGGTTCGCGCCGCAGGCCGGTTCCATGGAGGAGAGGATGATCGATCGTCCACGAAAGTCGCAAAGTATGGCTGCGAGGATTGCCGGGCGAACCGTCCTGGTGCTGGCGCTCGTGCTTTGCGGCGCCGCGCTGTCTCCGGTGCGATCCGGGCCGCCGGTTGACTCGTCGATCGATAGCCGCGTGAATGCCATCCTCGCGCGGATGACGCTCGAAGAGAAAATCGACTTCATCGGAGGAACGGACGGCTTCTACGTGCGTGCGATGCCCGGCTTGGGAGTGCCCCGGCTGCGAATGGCCGATGGGCCGATGGGCGTTCGCAATTTTGGTCCGGCGACCGCCATGGCCGCCGGCATCAACCTTGCGGCCACCTGGGACCCGGCTCTGGCCGAACGCGTGGGAACGCAGCTCGGGCGCGATGCGCGCGCGAAGGGCGTCAACTTCCTGCTGGGGCCCGGCCTCAATATTTATCGCGCTCCCTTGAACGGCCGCAACTTCGAGTACTTCGGCGAGGATCCGTTCCTCGCGGGGCGCATTGCCGTCGGCTATATCGATGGGGTGCAAAGCCAGGGCGTGAGCGCCACCGCCAAACACTTCGCGGCCAACAACTCCGAATTCGACCGCCACAACATCGATTCGGTCGTCGACGAGCGCACGCTGCGCGAAATCTACCTCCCGGCCTTTGAAGCCGCCGTGAAAGACGCGCACGTCGGCGCGGTCATGGATTCATACAACCTGGTGAACGGCGCCCACGCCACGCAGAACGAGATGCTCAACACGGAGATCCTCAAGAACCAATGGGGATTTCAGGGCGTCCTGATGTCCGATTGGTTCGCCACATACGATGGCGTTGCCGCGGCCAAAAGCGGCCTCGATCTCGAGATGCCTTCCGGCGCGTTCATGAACCGCGCCACGCTGCTTCCCGCCGTGCGCGACGGCAGCCTAACGGTCGCCGCGATCGACGACAAGGTGCGCCGCATCCTGCGGCTCGCGATCGCCTCGCACTGGCTCGACCGCGATCAAACCGATCTTGCCATCCCGCGCTACAACTTGCAGGGCCGTGAAGCCGCTCTCGACGCCGCCCGCGAGGGCATGGTCTTGCTCAAGAATGATGCGAACGCGCTGCCGCTCGACAAGCACGCGATCAAGTCTGTCGCCGTGATCGGCCCCGAGGCTTACCCGGCCGTGCCGGTCGGGGGAGGGAGCGCCGGCGTGCGCCCGTTTGCCGCGGTCAGCTTTCTCGAAGGCGTCGCCAACGAACTCGGCCCCGGCGTGCGGACCTACTATTCGCGAGGCATTCCGGAGCTAGGCGAATTTGCGCAGCGAACCAACTTCTCCACCGCTGCATCGGGAGGCGAGCCCGGCTTGCTCGCCGAATATTTCTCCAATGAGAAGCTGGAGGGCGATCCGATTCTTCGCCGCAACGATGCGCACGTGAACTTCGGTGCGCCGGTCGGCGGGGAACTGGGCGCCGTCGGAGCGTCCTTCCCGCCCGGCTCTGGATCATCCCGTTGGACCGGTTACTACACGCCCTCAAGCGCCGGGCCGCATGACTTCTTCGTGCAGACAACCGGCGAGGCCGGCGGCTACTACCGGTTGTACGTCGACGACAAACTCGTGCTCGACGACTGGAACATCGCGAAGGCACTCGTCGACTCCGCGACCCTCTCGCTCGAGGCGGGACCGCACAAGATTGTCCTCGAGCACCACGGGCGCCCCGGTTTTCTGGGCGGGCGGTTTCGCTTCGGAATTGTGCGGCACGGGGATTATGTCGATCCCGCCGCCGAGAAGATCGCGGCTTCGTCGGACGCTGTGATTGTGGCGGCCGGGTTCGATCCGGAGAGCGAAAGCGAGGGAGCGGACCGCACGTTTCAGCTTCCGCCGGGCCAAGATGAGTTGATCCGGAAAATGGCGGCTGCCAACAAAAAGACAATCGTCGTCATCACCTCCGGTGGCGGCGTTGACATGAACGCCTGGATCGATCGCGTTCCCGCGGTGCTCGAGGCCTGGTATTCAGGGCAGGAGGGCGGCACCGCGCTCGCGCAGATTCTTTTCGGCAACGTGGATCCCTCGGGGCGTTTGCCTGCAACCTTCGAGCGCCATTGGGAAGACAATCCGGTGCACGACAGCTACTATCCTGCGGCGGGCGACGGGACCCGGGTCGTTTACAAAGAGGGAGTATTCGTCGGCTACCGCGGATACGAACACAACGGAACGAAGCCTCTCTTTCCTTTCGGCTACGGGCTCTCCTACACGAGGTTTGAATATCGCAACCTCTCGATTCGCCCGGTCTCCGGGGCGGGGTTGAAATACGAAGTTTCTTGCGACGTGACGAACACCGGCAAGCGCGACGGCGCCGACGTCGCGGAGATCTACGTGGGAGAAGTCCATCCGGCGGTGCCTCGGCCTGCCAAGGAACTGAAAGGTTTCGCGCGAGTCAATCTGCATCCCGGCGAGACGAAAAAGGTGAGCGTGGCGCTGAACGCCCGCGCCTTCGCTTACTGGGACGTGAACGCGCATCAGTGGCACGTGGACCCGGGCGATTTTGCCGTTCTCGTGGGGAGTTCGGTCGATCGGATCGAGCTCAAGGGCACGATTTCGCTGACGCCGTCGGCCGCTGCCGCCGGAGACGCAAAGCCATAACTCCGGCTGATTGAGCCATTCGCGATTTCGTGCAACCTTCGAGGCGCTGAACCAATCGCATATACTACCGTGCGGATGTCGCCGAGACAGTTCGTGCACCGGTGTATGCTTGCCTCATGCATGGGCGCGGTTTTTGCGATTTCCACGCCGAGTCAGGCGCCGCAAGAGCCGCCAACGCCTCCGCAGAACCATATCCGCGTCGTCACGAATGAAGTGGTTGTCCCAGTCACCGTCACCGATTCGAGCGGCGAATTCGTTCTCGACCTTCTCCCAAGCGATTTCCACGTGTTCGATGATGGTGTGCCGCAAAAGATCGACTATTGGGATATCGGCGGCGATCCGCTGGCCGTCGTCCTCGTGCTCCAGACGAGCGACCGCGCGCATGCCATGATTCCGGCGGTCCACAGCCTCGGAAGCATTTTCACCGAGACGGTGATGGCGCTCGATGGCGAAGCGGCGGTGATTACGTACGACTCGACGGTCGACGTGCGCCAGCCCTTCACGAAGGACCACGACGCGGTGGAAAGCGCCATCGCGAACGCCCAGTTCGACGATCCTTCGATGCACCTCTACGACGCGATGGCCGAAGGCGTCAAGATGCTGGAGGGCGAAGCTCCCACGCGGCGGCGCATCATGCTGGTGGTCGGCGAGTCCCGCGACGACGGCAGCAAAGCGAATTTCGGCGAGGTGGTCCGAAACGCGGAGCACGCGAACATTTCGATCTACGCCATCGGCCCAAACAGCGCAGTCCGCGATCTTCTGCAGGACGCTCCGTCGCTATGGGCGGCTCCGGCGATTTTTCTGCTGCAGCAGGGCAGGAATCGATCGAAGAACCACGACCTCGAGGTGGCCGCGGCGGCGACAGGAGGCGCTCATTACGGGGCAGTACGCGCCGAGACGCTTCGCGAAGCGCTCGACGACATCGGCGGCGAACTCCACGCGCAATACGTGATTAGCTACCGCCCGAATGCGGATCGCGCGCCCGGCTTTCACGCGATTTCCGTCGTGGTTTCGCGGCCGGGAGTCGACGTTCGCGCGCGCCCGGGCTACTACGTCTCACAAACCGGAAACTGATACGCGTGAGCCGCGCGCCGGCCGCTAGGGCTTAGGCAGCGGGACGGCGTACATGTTAAACGCGCCCGGGTCTTTGTCCTTCATCGCGGGATCCTGCACGTAATTCAGCTTTCCTTCGGCGACCCAGGCCATGCCCTTCGTTGCCGTGACGGCGGGCGTGCTTGCCGACACTTCCTTCAGGGTTGTCAGCATCACGTTATCGCCGTCGAACGTGACCAGCGACATCTTTCCGGAATTTTCCGCCAGGAGGAAACGCCCTTTGCCGACTGCGCGCATGCCGTCCGGCCGGTCGAGAGCGCGCGGCAGCTTCAGATCTGTGATGCCCGTGGATTTTCCGTCCGGCCCGAGGTCCACGCGCACGATCTTGTTGGCCGTCACGCTGTTGACGTAGAGCGTCGTCTTGCTGCCGAAGGCGAGCCCATCCGCGCCGGCCAGCAGAGGATCCTTGGCGGCCACCTCCAGCGCCTTCGCTCCGGGCTTCAGCATGTCAACGGCGCCGCCGATGGTGTCGGTGACATAAGCGGTCCCGTCGGGCGCGACCGCGATGTCATTGCAGAGCGTCCTGTCGCCGGGCAAAACGTAGGAATCTTTCGGCGCGCCCGTCTTGAGGTCGAACGTTTTCACGGCAGTGGGATCACCGGTGGGGCCGAGCTTGTTGGAGCAGACCCAGAGCAGCTTGTTCTTCTCGTCCGCGAAAACGCCGAGCACTGTGTTGAGGCCGTTCGTCCCCGCCTTGATCCACTCCACCGCGTCGGTCTGGCCGGGAGCGATGCGCAGCACGTAGCCATGGCCGAAACTGCCGACGATCAGCGTCCCATCGTGGGTCGACGTGATGCTCTCGGGAAACACGCGCGTGCCCGGAAGCGTAATTTGCGTCACCTGACCCGCGAATGCTGTCGTGGCTGTTGCCATGAGCGCACCCAAACACACAACGGCAAACAGGGAACTGCGATAGATCGGTTGCTTCACCTTGCCTCCGAGGCCGCGCTGTCCATTCGAGATCGTCAGTGCGGGAACCGAGAATGTATCACAATCGCCTTGAAACGTATTCTCATTGTGTTTGCGGGCGAATAGAACCGGCTTGCAAGCCTTGCGGCCGCAAGATGTTCGAGGGTACAGATTCCGGTCAGGCTCGCGTCGCAGGCCTTGCTACGTCCACTGATCGACGGAGGCGCTCGTCATGTAGCTGAAGTCGCCGCCGAACCAGTAGGTGTTGGTTTCGCCGCCGAGAACGACGATTTCCACCGCGAACCTCTTGCCGCCCTCGGGCGCGCCGTAGGGGGCGCGCGCCTCGAAGCGATTGAAGGGAATGTCCGTGTCGTCGCCGAGTTTCGCATACGAGGCGAACGGCTCGACGCCCTTCGCCGCCTGCTCTTTTCCGTTGCGAACCATTTCCCAGTAGAGCCACGCCGGCGTCTTCGTATTCTTCTGGAGGTAGTCGGAGTAGGCTTCCTTCGATCCGAAGCCGTGGCGAGCGACGTCGGCCGCGACGGTAGGATCGAGCATCAGCGTCATCGCGCCGTTGCCCGTGGAAAAATAGTGCGTCATCCAGTTCTTGATGACCTCGTGGATCGGGATCTGCGCGAAGAAGCAGACATTGGTCAAGCTCCAGCCGCTGTAGATGCTGATCACGCTTTCCTCGGCCTTGAAGCCGTGCTGCACGTGCACGGGCTTCCATCCGTCCGGCAGCTTGTCCTCTGTCTCGGCGTAGCAGATGTTGTTGTAGTTGAGGCTGGTGCCCTGGCTGCCCATGTAGGTCTGGCCGGGCATGCCGCAGCCGCCGAGGTTCTTCGAGAGAATCGTCCAGGCGCGGCCGATGGTGGCGTTGGCGTCGTTGAAGGGACCCATCGCGCCGATGCCGTAATTCATCTTGATCTTGTCGCGAATGGGACCGTTGACGACGATCATGCGGGCAAACGACGAAGTCGAACTGAAGAGCGACGGCTGCCCGGTGGACGCGACGGCGAGAATCACCGGAAAAAACTCGGGCTGCGCGCCCGCCATCACCGCGTTGATCGCCACCTGCCGCACATTGAACGACCACTCGGGAAACGCGCCCTTTGCCGGGCTGAGCTTGCCGACGATTTCGTCCGGCTTGTGACTGGTGCCCTTGAGCATCGCCTGCACTCGTTCTTCGGTGGGAAGAATGATGGGCATGAAGTCGGTCAGATTGTTGTCGGCGTAGAACCGCTGCAGATTGTCGGCCGTGTCGCTGTACGTCGGAGGGCCGACGTCCGGGCTGATCGATCCGGTTTTCTGTTCGTCTGCAGTCAGAGGCGTCGTGAGCGCGGCGATGATCTCCGGCATCAGCGGCTTGTTCGTGATCGGATCGTTGCCTTCGAGGACCTTGTACATCTCCTCGTCGGTTTTGTTGGTCATCGGGTGAGGCAGGAAGCAGATGCGCTCGAGGGGCATGCCGCGGCTGGCGGCATTGGACTTTGCGAGATCTTTGAAAGCGGTTGTGACCAGAGGAGCGGTCGGGAAACCCATCTTCTCAACCGTTGCGCAGTGACCGACGGTCGCTGGGGTGCAGGTGCTTCAATGACCGTACGCCATGATCATGGCGTTGCCGTTTTTCTTGATTTCTGCCCACAGCGCCGGATCATCGCCCGCGAGGCCGCCGGCCTTCAGGCGGTAGACGGTCTTCACGCTCGGCATATTCTTCGAGAACCAGATCGCGATCTGATTCAGGAAGCGGTCGGCGCCGGCGAACCCGTCGGAGACGAGGTAAATCGTTTTTCCGTCGAGCGTGCTGAGCCGCGGCGCCATCGGAATCAACTGAATCGACGGCGGCATGCCCTTGGGATTGAGTGTCTCGAGTTTCGCAGGACCCGCTACCGGACGAACTTTCTTCGCGGGTTCGGCGAGAGTTGGAGACGAGCCGGCCAGAATCGCCGGAGAAACGCCGAGCAACGAAAGCAGCTTCCGCCTGTTGATTTTCATGTTTTCCGGACGCGTCCTTAATCTACTTCCACTTGTCGACCGACGCGCTCGTGACGTAGCTGAAATCTCCACCGGCAAAGTAGGTGTTTGTTTCACCGCCCAGCACGATGACTTCGATGGAGGACTTGGGGTTGGGTTCAGGCGGCCCGCCCGGACGGCCCCGGCGGTAGAAGCGCTGGAATGGAAGATCGGCGTCGCCCATTTTCAGATACGAGGCGTACGGCTCGACGCCTGCCTTGGCCTGCGTCAATTCGTTCTTGTGCGTGTCCCAGTAAAGCCACGCCGGCGTCTTGGTGTTCTTCGACCAGTAGTCGCTCAACTCTTCCTTCGAGTTGAATCCCTTTTCCTTCGCCTCGCGGGCGATGGTGGGATCCAGCAGCACCGTTGCGGCGCTGGTGCCGAAGGAGAAGAAATGCGTCAGCCAGTTGTTGATCAGTTCGTGGTACGGCATGTTGGGGAACCATGCGATGTTGTTCAGGCTCCAGCCGCTGAAGATACTCACCACGCTCTCGTCCGGCTTGAATCCTTTTTGCACGTGGAACGGCTTCCAGCCGTCGGGCAGCTTGTTTTCCGTTTCCGCGATGCAGAGGTTGTTGTAGTTGAAGTTGGATCCCAGGGTGCCCAGGTAGGTGAGTCCGGGCACGCCGCAGCCGCCGAGGTTTTTCGAAAGGATCGTCCACGCGCGGCCGATGGTGGAGTTGGGTTCCGCGAACGGGCCCATCGCTCCGATGCCGTAGTTCATTTTGATCTGGTCAGAGACGGGACCGTTTAGCATGACCATGCGGGAGAAGGACGACGTCGAGCTGAACAGCGACGGTTGGCCCGTGGAAGAGATCGCGAGAATCGTGGGCAAGTAGTCCGGACTCGCGCCTGCCATCACCGCATTGATGGCGACGTGCCGGACGGTGAATGTCCACGAGGCTTGCGCGCCCCGTGCGGCGCTCAACGTGCCGATCACCTCGTCGGGCTTGTGGCTCGTGCCCTTCAGCATCGCCTCCACCTTTTCCTCGGTGGGCAGGATGATGGGCATGAAATCGGTGTAATTATTGTCGCAATACAGGCGCTGTAGTTCATCCTGCGTGCCCGAGTACATAGGTGGACCGACGTCGGGAGTGACGGTGCCGGTCTTCTTCTCGTCCGCCGTCAAAGGAGTCGTCAGGGCGGAAATGATTTCGGGCATCAGCGGCTTGTTCGTGACCGGATCATTGCCCAAGAGGACCTGGTACATCTCCTCGTCGGTTTTGTTGGTCATCGGGTGCGGCAGGAAGCAAATGCGCTCGAGCGGCATGCCATGGCCTGCCGCATTCGACTTCGCAAGATCCTTGAAGGCGATCGTGACCAGAGGAGCGGTCGGGAAACCCATCTTTTCGACTTGTATGCAGTGACCGACGGTCGCTGGGGTGCAGGTGCTTCAATGCCCATACGCCATGATCATGGCGTTGCCGTTGGCCTTGATTTCGGCCATGAGCTTGGGGTCGTCATCGAAGTACGATCCGGCCTTCAGGCGGTAGATCGTCTTCACGCTGGGCATGTTCTTCTGGAACCAGATGGCGATCTGCGCGAGGAAGCGGTCGGCGCCCGCGAACCCGTCCGACACGAGGTAGATAGTTTTACCGTCGAGCGTGGTAAGGCGCGGGGCCATCGGGATGAGCTGAACTCCGGGCGGGACGCCTTTGGGATTGAAGGTCTCGATCTTCGCTGGGCCCGCTGCGGGCTTCGTCTTCTTCGCCGGCTCGGCGAACGTTGGAGAGGCGGCCAAAACCGCCGGAGAAGCGCCGAGCAAGGAGAGCAGCTTTCGCCTGTTGATCTTCATGGTTTCCCCCGCCTTCGTGTTGGACCCTAAACTCGTTGCATCATACCATCGCCCGACGCATATAAGACTCGCGAACGCCGAATCCGGTTACAAGCCCGCCATCAGCGTCTTAGCCGCGAGCTTAGGGCAAAGCGAAAACGTAAATCGCGTTATGGCCGGTCGGCGTGTTCATCCCTGGCACTTCGTTTGCGAGTTCCGGGATCTTGAGGTTGTAGCCCGTCATCACGCAGATGTACTGTTTGCCGTTCACCGCGTAAGTGATCGTGCTCACCGAGACGTTGCCGCCCAGGATCGACTCCCAAAGCTTCTTTCCGGTTGCGGCGTCAAACGCGCTGAACCGCCTCGTCAAATCGCCGTGAAAGACGAGTCCGCCGGCGGTCGTTACGACGGATGCGGTGCTGGGCGCGCGCCCTTCGTCAAAACGCAGCATGTCGCCCGTCGAGAGATTGATCTTGGCGACGCCCGCCAGCTTATTGGGATCCGAGCCCGGCTCCGGAATCACTTTCCACGAGCCGCGCACGCCGGGGCCGGGTGTAGTGAGGTCCCGGCAATTGTCGACGTACGGCACATAAAGTGAATTGGTCTGCGGATCGTACGAGGTCGGCCAATAACTCCGCGTGTTCCAGAAGCAGATGATGTGGTGTTCGCCCGGCTTCTTCGTGACGACGTCCCAATTGAGCGTCGTCTGCCCCGTGTGGACGTTGATGTCGCCGAGGTTGAAATTCGGGTCGTCGTTGGGGAAGGGCATCGCCCAAAGAAACTTCCCGTCGTTGCGGTCGAGCGCGAAAACCGAGCCGCCTTCGGAAACCATCACCGCCAGATCGTGCTTCGACCCGCGCGGCACGTCGGGATTGATCCACTTCACGGCCTTCGGATCGGGATTGAACGGCTCGTTGACCAGCGTGCGCTCGTGCGTGTGGTCCGTGTCCCAATCGTCGCCGGGCAGATGCTGGTAATACCAGATGAGTTTGCCCGTTTTCGGATCGAGCGCCAGAGTGCAGTTGCTGTAGAGGTCGGCCGGGCTCGAACGCGCAGTGCCGTCGGGATTGCCGTTGTGCCGCAAGATGCGCTGATCGGGCATGGGATTCGCGACGCCCCAATAGATCACGTTGCGCGCCGGATCGAACGTGCCGGGCAGGCCCCACGTCGACGCCATGTCAGCCGAATTGTCGCCGCCGCCCCACGACGCATAGCCGGGATCGTCCGGTCCAGCCACCGTGTAAAAGCGCCAGACTTTTTGGCCGGTCTCGGCGTTGTCCGCTTCGATGAAGCAGGTGTCTCGCCCGCGTCCGCACGTGCCGCCCGAGACCACGTTGCCGTCGATCACCAGGGCGCCGGACGTATTCGCCGTTTCCGTCTTGTACGTCTCCCAGCGCACTTTGCCGGTGCGCGCATCGAGCGCCACCACGTAGCCATCGGGCGCCGTGAAGTAGACCATGTCCTCGTAGATCGCCAGTGCCTTTGATCTCTCGGTTGAGCCGACCTGCGGCGTTTTGTACTCGCGCTTATATTCCCAGATGAGGTCGCCGTTCGTGGCGTCGATCGCGTCGACCAGCCCTCCGGGCGCGATCACGTACATCACGCCGTCATGCACGATGGGAATTGTCTCCGTGACGCCTTCGGGAAGTCCGCGCACCCAGGCCATCCGGAGCTGGCTCACGTTCTTGGTGTTGATCTGCGAGAGCGGGCTGTAGCGCCAGGCGTCGTACGTGCGGCTGTACATGAGCCAGTCGTCGGGACTGGGATGCAGAAGCATCTCGTTGGTGACGGGTTTATAGTTCTCGACTTCCTTGTAGACCGGCCCTTTGTTGTCCAAAGTCTGCGCGCCGGCCGTCGACGCCGCTGCAAAAAGCAAACACCCCGCAAAAAACCATGGCCGAAACATGATTCCCCCCTCGCGAGCCCGCATGCCGCTGCGATCACCACCAAAAGAACGGGGAATCCTACTGCAAGTCCCGCCCAGCCTCAATAGGCAGATCGCCATAACTAGGCTAAATGCCGTATGTTGCCTCTTCGCGCCGCGAGTAATCTACACTTCGGGAGCGCGTAAGTTCTGAGGAGGCTCACGATGGCAAAGTACGGCAAGGCAGCGGGCAAGAGCGTGGAAAGAGCGGTGCGTCTCGAGAAAGAGGGAAAGCTGCGATCCGGGAAGGGCGGAAAGGGAGGGAAGGTGACGAGCCGCAAACAGGCAATCGCCATTGGCCTCTCGGAGGCGCGCAAGAAGGGCGCAAAGGTACCGCGAAAGAAATCGAGCTAGCGTTCTCTCCCGGCTCGAGAGATCAGACGGGCACGGTGATCCCGCGCTTTACCGTGGCCGGACAACGCGGCAAAATGCTGGCCTCTGAGCGCCCATGCCCTCGAACGCCGCACAGGATCCTCTCGCGCCGCCACCCTCGCAGCGCGGCTCTCTGGCTGAGCTTGCGGCTTTCTTTCTGCGCCTCGGCGTGACCGCTTTCGGCGGCCCCGCAGCACACATCGCGATCATGGAGGACGAACTTGTCCGCCGGCGCCGCTGGCTCTCCCGCGAAAAATTTCTCGACCTCTTCGGCGCGAGCAATTTAATTCCCGGCCCGAGCTCCAGCGAACTCGCCATCCACATCGGCTACCTGCGCGCAGGCTGGACCGGGCTCGTGGTGGCGGGTTTTTGCTTCATTCTTCCGGCCGCTTGCATCGTCGGTGCACTCGCGTGGGCCTACGTGAAATTCGCGCATTTGCCGGCGGTCTCCGGGATTCTCTACGGCGTGAAGCCGGTCGTTATCGCGGTCATAGTTCAGGCGCTCTATGGTTTGGGCAAGACGGCCGTCAAAACAAAATTTCTGGCGGCCGTTGCGCTCGTGTCTCTGGTGTTCGCGGCGCTCAGCCTGCATCCGCTGCTCTTGCTCCTCATCGCCGGCCTATGTGCGACGCTGCCCGAGATCGCCGCTCGCGCCCGGCGGAAGGGAGTTTCCGCTTTGGTGCCCCTGCTGCGTCCTTCCGCACTGCAGCCGAAGGCGCTCGCGGGCGCTGCGGCCGGCGCCATCGCGGCTCCGTTCAGTCTCGGCTCGCTGTTTCTGGTGTTCCTCAAGATCGGAACGGTTGTGTTTGGGAGCGGCTACGTCCTGCTTGTATTTCTTCGCTCCGACCTGGTGGTCCATCGCGGCTGGCTGACGGATTCGCAGTTGATCGACGCGGTCGCCATCGGCCAGGTCACGCCCGGCCCCGTTTTCACCACGGCTACCTTCATCGGCTATCTGCTCGGCGGAACGAGGGGAGCCGTCGTTGCGACCGCCGGCATTTTCCTGCCCGCATTTCTGCTTGTGGCGGCCAGCGGACCTCTGGTGCCGCACATTCGCAAATCGAAACTCGCGGGAGCGTTTCTCGATGGCGTAATCGTTGCTTCGCTGGCATTGATGGCCGTGGTGGCCTGGCAGCTGGGCCGCGCCTCGCTCGTTGATGCGCCTACCGTGATTCTCGCGCTCGCCTCTCTGATTGCTTTGCTGCGATTTAGGCTGAACTCTGCCTGGCTCGTCCTTCTTGGCGCGTCCGCGGGGCTGCTAGTTCATTTTGTGAAAGCCCACTGAGCCCCTTTTCTTGCACTCTCCTGTAGTGCGCTAAAATTAAGCCTGTATTTGGGCGTCGCTCGCTCCACTTCAGACGTAGGGCGCGTCTAATCGAAGAGGAAATCGACGCGATGGAACTCCCGAAGCAGTCTCGATCACCCGAGGCGGCCCACCCGCAGCGGGTCACCATCACCAACGTTTCCCCCGAATTGAACGGCGGCCGCTATCCGATCAAGCGCGTCGTCGGTGACGAAATCAAAGTCGCCGCCGATATTTTTCCCGACGGCCACGAAGTTCTTTCCGCACTCGTCCTTTACCGCACCGACAAGCAGACCCTCTGGAACGAGGCGCCGATGGAATTCGTCGAGAACGATCGCTGGAAAGGCAGCTTCCGCGTTTCTTCCGTTGGCGAGCACGTATACACATTCCAGGCCTGGATCGACGCCTTCAGGACGTGGCGACGCGACATGGCCAAGCGTATCGAGGCAGGGCAGCAGGCTTCCATCGATTTGCTGATCGGCGCCGACCTGATCGCGCAGGCTGCCGAGCGCGCCAATGGCGCCGACACCCTCGAACTCCGGAAGCGCGCCGATTCGGTGCGGGCCAGTGCGGAGCGCGATCCAGGCTTCGCGGCCGAGCAGGCGCTCGACGAGCGCTTGGCGCAGTTGATGGACCGGTATCCCGATAAGCGCCTCGCAAGCGTGTACGAGAAAAATCTTCGCGTCACGGTCGATCGAGAAAAAGGGCGCTTCAGCAGCTGGTACGAAATGTTTCCGCGCTCGACTTCTCCGAAGCCCGGCCGCCACGGCACCTTTCGCGATTCGATGGCGCGCCTGCCGTACATCGCTGAAATGGGATTCGACGTGGTTTACCTTCCGCCCATTCACCCGATTGGCTGCGTCAACCGCAAAGGAAAAAACAACAGCACGGTAGCGGCGCCCGATGATGTCGGCAGCCCGTGGGCCATCGGCTCACGCGACGGCGGGCACAAGTCTATCCTTCGCGAACTCGGCACGGTCGAGGATTTCCGCGCCCTCGTCGACGCCACGCGCCAAAAGGGAATGGAGATCGCGCTCGACATCGCGTTTCAGTGCGCCCCCGATCACCCGTATGTCCGCGAGCATCCCGAGTGGTTTCGCATTCGACCGGACGGCACGGTCCAATTCGCCGAAAATCCGCCGAAGAAATATGAAGACATCGTTCCGATTAATTTCGACACGCAAGACTGGCGCGCGCTCTGGACCGAGTTGAAAGACGTCATCCTTTTCTGGATCGGCCATGGCGTCCGCATATTTCGCGTCGACAATCCACATACTAAACCCTTCTCCTTCTGGGAGTGGCTCATTGCCGAGGTCAAACGCGACCATCCTGACGTGCTGTTCCTTGCCGAGGCGTTTACGCGCCCGAAGGTCATGTACGAACTCGCGAAACGCGGTTTCACGCAGTCCTACACCTACTTCACCTGGCGCAACACCAAGTGGGAGCTCGAGGAATATTTCACCGAGCTTACCCAGACGGAAGTGAATCAATTTTTTCGCCCGAATCTTTGGCCCAATACGCCCGATATTCTCAACGAGCACCTGCAAGTGGGCGGCCGGCCCGCGTTCATGGCCCGAGCCGTTCTTGCTGGCACGCTCGGCGCAAGCTGGGGAATTTATGGACCGGCTTTCGAACTCTGCGAGAATCGCCCGATCCATCCGGGCAGCGAAGAGTATCTCGACTCCGAAAAATATCAGCTGCGCAGCTGGGATCTCGCGCGCCCGGACAGCCTGAAGGATTGGATCGCCCGCATCAATCAGGCCCGCCGCGAGAATCCTTGCCTGCAAACGGACGCCGGGCTGAAGTTCCACTCCGTCGACAACGACAATTTCATCGCCTATTCGAAATCGACCGAGGACCGTTCTTCGCTGGTCGTTGTGGTTGTGAACCTGAATCCGTACCAGAAGCACAGCGGTTCGCTCACGCTGCCGCTCGAAACACTCGGCCTGCCGGGAAACCGGCCCTATCAGATGCACGATCTGCTGAGCGACGCGCGCTACGTCTGGCGCGGGCCGCGCAATTACGTTGCGCTCGATCCGGCCGTGGCGCCCGCGCATGTTTTCCGCGTTCGACGGCACGTTCGTTCCGAGCACGATGTCGATTATTTCGAGTAGCGCTCGATTGTCTGCGCCGCACCGATTCGGTTTAGGATCGAAGAATGCAGAGTAATCCCCTCTGGTATAAGGACGCGATCATTTACGAGCTGCACGTCCGCGCCTTCTACGATAGCGACGGCGACGGCGCCGGCGAATTCAAAGGCCTCACTCTGAAGCTCGACTACCTGAAGGATCTCGGCGTCAGTGCGCTGTGGCTTCTCCCGTTCTATCCCTCGCCCTGGCGCGACGACGGCTACGACATCTCCGATTACACCGGCGTCCACCCGGCCTACGGCACGCTCGACGATTTCAAGACCTTCCTCGCCGAGGCGCATCGCCGCGATATCCGCGTGATCACCGAGCTCGTCTTGAACCACACATCGGACCAGCATCCCTGGTTTCAGCAGGCGCGGAGCTCGCGCACCAATCCCAAGCGCGATTGGTACGTCTGGAGCGAGACGCCGGACCGCTATAAGGACGCGCGTATCATCTTCACCGATACCGAGCAATCCAATTGGGCCTGGGACATCTCATCGAAATCCTATTATTGGCACCGTTTTTTCAGCCACCAGCCCGACCTCAACTACGACAATCCCGCCGTCCGCGAAGAAATGTGGAACGTGATGCGTTTCTGGCTCGACATGGGCGTGGACGGCCTCCGCCTCGACGCCGTGCCCTATCTCGTCGAGCGCGACGGCACGAACTGCGAGAATTTGCCCGAGACGCACGATGTGCTGAAATTCCTGCGCCACCGGCTCGACGAGAATTTCCCGGACAAAATGTTTCTCGCCGAGGCCAATCAGTGGCCCAAGGACGTCCGCGCGTATTTCGGCAGCGGCGACGAGTGCCACATGGCGTTCCACTTTCCGATCATGCCGCGGATGTTCATGGCTGTAAGACTCGAAGACCGCAAGCCCATCGTGGACGCGCTCGAGCGCACCCCCGCGATTCCCGGCCCGTGCCAGTGGGGCATCTTCCTGCGCAATCACGACGAGCTCACCCTCGAAATGGTCACCATGGACGAGCGCGACTACATGTACGACGAATTCGCCAAGGACGCGCGCGCCAAGCTCAACCTCGGCATACGTCGCCGCCTCGCTCCCTTGATGGAAAGCGATCGCCGCCGCATCGAACTGCTCAATGGACTGCTGATGTCACTGCCGGGCACGCCGATCATCTACTATGGAGACGAGATCGGTATGGGCGACAACATCTACCTCGGCGATCGCAACGGTGTGCGGACGCCCATGCAATGGAACGGCGGCTGGAACGCCGGTTTCTCCGGCGCCGATCCCGAACGCCTCTATTCGGCCCTCATCTCGAATCCGCTGTACGGCTACCAGGTTGTGAACGTCGAGTCGCAGCGGCGCTCCGAACATTCATTGCTTTCCTGGATGAAACAGGTGATCCGCGTGCGCAAGTCCACGCGCGTATTCAGCCGCGGCACGATGGAAATGCTGCATCCGCTCAATCATCGCGTGCTCGGGTACGTGCGCGAATACGAGGGCGAAAAGATTCTGGTGGTCAGCAATCTTTCGAGCCAGGCCCAGGCCGCCGAGCTCGACCTGCGCCGCTGGAAGGGAGCCGTGCCGATCGAGATGTTCGGAGGCAATCCCTTTCCGCGCATCGGCGATTTGCCTTATCTGCTGACGCTCGGGCCGTACCATTTTTACTGGTTTCGCCTGCGCCAGCTTTGATTCAGGCGGCGCGCGAATCGCATTCTTGAGGACGCAAGTTGGCTGAAACCGCGCAACTCTCGGACGAATTCCTCCGGCAGCTCTCCGCCGTCGGCGAGGTGGACGTTCTCGTCGGCATCCCGACGTTCAACAACAAGGACACGATCGAGCGAGTCGTCCGCGCGGTGCAGATCGGCCTCACGAAATACTTCCACCGCGACCGGTGCGTCCTGATCAATCCGGACGGCGGATCCACCGACGGCACGCCGGACATATTCAAGAACGCTTCCGTCAGCGATTTCGAAATCATGCTCACCTCGAATCCGCTGCGGACGTTTCACCGCGTGAGCGCGCCGTATCACGGCATCCCCGGCAAAGAGACGGCCCTGCGAACGCTCTTCGTCGCGGCGGATTTGCTGCGCGCCAAGGCGTGCGCGATCTTTTCTCCCACCTCGATGAGCGTGACGCCCGAGTGGGTGGAAAGCCTGGTGCGCCCGGCCTATCGCGAGAATTTTGATTTTGTCGCGCCGCTTTACCAGCGCCAGAAATTCGACGGCCTGCTCGTCAAAGGGCTGCTCTCGCCGCTCGTTCGCGCGGCGTATGGGGCCCGCGTGCGCGAGCCTGTCGCCGGCGACCTTGGCCTTTCCGGCAAACTGGCGCGTCATTTCCTCGACAAAGACATCTGGGATCAGGATATGACGACCTACGGCCTCGAGCTCTGGATGACCACCACGGCCGTCGTCGACGGCTTCAAGATGTCCGAATCGTTTCTTGGCCCCAGGATTCAGCCCGCCGCTCAGTTCGGCCAGGATTTGACGGGCACGATCCGGCAGGTGGTCGGCGCGCTCTTCAAATGCCTCGAGATGCACGAGTCGTATTGGCTGCAGCGCACCGGGTCAGAGGCGCTTCCCACGTTCGGCTTTCAGTACGACGTCGCACTCGAACCGCTGAAGCTGAACATGAAATCGATCCTCGATAATTTCCGCTCGAATGTCGAACAGCTCGTGCCCGTCCTCGAATCCATCCTGACTCCTGCCACGCTCGCCGACATTCAAAAGATGGTCGCCCTTCCGGATCGGCAGTTTCGCTGCCCGGACGAGCTGTGGGTCAAAACGATCTACGAGTTCGCCGCCGCGTATCACCACTCGGCCATCAATCGCGACCATCTGCTTCAGGCGCTCACGCCGCTCTACCGGGCCCGCGTGAGTTCCTTCATCTTGGAAAACGCGAAAGCGCCCGTGGCGAAGCTGGACGAGAGATTCGACGAATTGGGGCAGGTGTTCGAGAGCCAGAAACCCTATCTGATCGATCGTTGGAGCGCCAAAGCCGGAGGTGACCGATGAAGGACGTGGTTCTCCGAAGTCTCAACGAGACATTCGGGAAGTTCGGCGACATGCTGCTTCAATTCTTGCCTCATCTGCTGGTGATGCTCATTATTTTTGTTGTCGGCTGGTTCGTCGCCATTGTTCTGAAATTCCTGACGCGCCGTATCTTTGCCTTCGTCAGCGTCAGCCGCCTCTCGAAGGACGCCGGAATCAGCCAGATTCTCTCGAAGGCCGATCTGCCTCCGGCCGGGGAACTTTTCAGCAGCCTCGTTTTCTGGGTCGTCTGGTTCGGATTTCTCCTGATCGGCGTCGACGCGCTCGGCGTCCCCGAACTTCAACTCGAAGTGGGGAAATTCTTCCTGTTCCTCCCGCAGATTTTCGTCGCACTGCTCGTGCTTTTCGGCGGCCTGCTCGCGGCCAATTTCTTTTCCCGCGCCGCCCTGCTTGCGGCAGTCAACGCGAATCTTCCTTCGGCTCGCGCCATCAGCGGATTCGTCCGGTTCATCATCATCCTGCTCACGGTGGCGATGGCGCTCGAACAGATCGCC
>DATJRU010000096.1:0-15580 GCA_035504455.1 Vulcanimicrobiaceae bacterium | reverse complement strand
GCTCACCATCCTGATGGCGCTCGGCACCGGCGTGGCTGCCTTCGTCCTTTTGCGACGCATGCAAGGCGTGGGTTACTCGCTCGAGTGGCGCCGCGGCTTTGCGTTTCACTTCGGCTTCAACTTCCTCGCCCTTTCGGCCATTGCCATCCCCCTAGGGCTCAAAATCGGCTTCCTTCACTGGAAGCCTGCGCTCCCCGCGATCCGCGCGATTTCGCTCTCGGGACCCATTGGCGCGATCTTGTCAGGCGTCGGCATCCTGTTTTTCACGGCATTGCCGGAGGAATTCTTGTTTCGAGGCCTGCTTCAGAATCTGCTCTCGAAGAGCCTTCAGAACGAGTGGGCGGGGCTGATCCTCGCGTCGGTGATTTTCGGCTTCTCGCACATCCTGCACGCGCCGTTTCCTAATTGGAAGTACGTCTTCCTCGCCTCGATCGCCGGATTTTTCTACGGCCGCGCGTGGATGAAAACTGGCTCGCTCGTGCCGGGCGTGCTGATCCACGCAGCGGTCGACACGCTGTGGCACATCCTGTTTCGCTAAACGCAGCGGATGAAATGAAGGGGTTACTTCTGCCGCTTGCGGAGGCCGAGCTTGCGTCCGACTGCGAAAGCGGCGTTCACCGCGACGAGCGAGATGAGCAGCCAGAGGACGACTTGCTTCACAGGCATTCCCTGCTGATACGCGCGGTAGCAATAGAACGCGACGAAGCCGTCGACCAAAACCAGCAGCAAAATGTTCGCGGGGCTCACTTGACGACGCCGGCCAGCGGACTCGACGCCGTCGCGTAAAGTTTCTTCTCGATGCGCCCGGCCAGATAGGCTTTGCGTCCCGCCGCAACCGCATCACGCATCGCCTCGGCCATCAACACCGCGTCCTGCGCGCCGGCAATCGCGGTATTCATCAGGACGCCGTCCGCGCCCAATTCCATTGCGATGGCTGCATCGGAAGCTGTACCCACGCCCGCATCCACGATCAGCGGAACTTCCGTGATCCGCTCCCGCAGAATCCGCAGGTTGGCCAGGTTCTGGATTCCCATGCCCGAGCCGATCGGCGCACCGAGCGGCATCACCGCAGCGGCGCCGGCGTCGACGAGCTTTCGCGCCGCGATCAGGTCGTCATTGGTGTACGGCAGCACGACGAAGCCTTCCTTCACCAGGATCTTCGTCGCGCGGATCAATTCCTCCGTGTCGGGGAAAAGCGTCTGCTCGTCGCCGATCACCTCGAGCTTGACCCATTCCGAAAGCCCGACTTCGCGTCCGAGCCGCGCGGTGCGGATCGCGTCGTCCGCCGTGTAGCATCCGGCGGTATTCGGCAAAATGAAAAGCTTGTCGCGATCGATGTAATCGAGGAGCGATTCCTTCGTCCGGTCGGTGAGATTCACGCGCCGCACCGCCACCGTAACCATCGCCGCGCCCGAGGCTGCGTGCGCCCGCGCCATCTCCTGAAAGCTGCGGTATTTCCCGGTTCCGACGATCAGGCGCGAACCGAAGGCTCGCCCTGAGATCACGAGTTGGTCTGGCATGTGAGTTTCTCCTCGGTCATTGTAACCCGGGGACAAGAAAAGCGGCCACTTAGCGCGCGCGTTGCGGCTTCGGTTCTTCGACGTCCGCGTACATTCGCGCAATCACGTCCTGGTAGCGCTCTTCGATCACGCGGCGCTTCAGTTTCAGCGTGTAGGTAAGCGCGCCGTCTCCGTAGGTGAAGTCTTTTTCGAGCAGCGCGAACCGCTTGGGCCTTTCGTATTGCGCGAAAGCCGTCGTGAGCCGCTCGATCTCGTGGGACACGAGGTCGCGAACCCAAGCGTCGGAAACCATCTGGCCGGGCGTCGGCGCGTCGCGACCGGCTTGCTTGGCAGCGGATTCGATGGTCGCAAAGTTCGGCACGATCAGCACGGACACGAACTTGTGCTTGTCGCCCACGACCATTGCGTTCGCGATGTACGGCGACGTCTTCAGAGCGTTTTCTATCGGCGCGGGCGCCACGAATTTTCCCCCCGCGGTCTTCAGCAGCTCTTTCTTGCGGTCGGTGATGATCAGGTTGCCGTCGCTGTCCAATTTTCCGATGTCGCCCGTCGAAAGCCAGCCGTCGGGCGCCAGCACCTCCCGCGTCGCGTCCGGCTTGTGATAGTAGCCTTGCATCACGCACGGCCCCTTCACGAGAATCTCGCCGTCATCCGCGATGCGCACCTCGACGTGGGGGATCGGCGGACCGACGGTGCCGATCTTGTTGTAGCGCGGGGAATTCGCGCTGACGATCGGCGAGGTTTCCGTCAATCCGTAGCCTTGGTACACGGGCAGGCCGACGCTCCAGAAGAACTCAGCAAGCTCCGGCGCCAGCGGCCCGCCGCCCGCCGTCAACACGCGGATCCGTCCGCCCACGCCCGCGCGAATCTTCGAAAAGACGACTTTGTCGGCGGCCGCCCATTGAAGCCGCAAACCCAGAGGCGCGCGCTTGCCGTACGCACGCCAAGGCACGGCTTTCGCCGCCACGCGAAGCGCCCAGTCGAATATCTTTCGTTTGATTCCGGACTCGCGGTGCCCCTGCTCGATCACGTTTGCGTAGATCTTTTCGTAGAAGCGGGGGACGGCGCCCAGGACGGTCGGATGAACTTCGAGGAGGGCTTGCTGCACGGTCTCCATCTGCGCGACGTAGGCAATCGGCACACCGTGAAAGAAAAACGCGTAGTCCATGGTGCGCTCGTAGACGTGGGCAAGCGGCAGGAACGACAGGCCGACATCCGACGGCGTCATCTCGTAGCCCGCGGCGCCGTCGAACGCATTCGAGACGAGGTTCGCCTGGCTCAGCATCACACCCTTCGGCTCGCCCGTCGTGCCGGACGTGTAGATGATCGTCGCAAGCTGCGTCAGCGTTATCTCGGCGGCCCGACGGCGGTACTCCTTGATCTCCGCGTCGCCGGTCGCCGCGATCAGCGCGTCGTATCGAAGACTTTCGCCCTGCAAGTCGGCCGGCGGCTCAACCGAAATCACCTGTTCCAGGTCGGGCAGATTCGGCCGGCACTCCGCGATTTTGCGGGCCTGCTCTTCGCCCGACGTAAACACCACGCGCGCGCCGGAATCTTTCAGGATGTACGTGATGCGGTCCAGCGACTCGTGAAAGTAGACCGGGACCGTGACGCCGCCGATGCCTTGAATCGCGAAATCCGCCACGTGCCACTCGGGACAGTTCGTCGCGAAGACCGCTACGCGGCCCCCCGCGCCGATCCCCAGCTCGATCAGCGCCTTTGCAACACCCGCAATCCTTCGCAGCAGCTCTTCCGATGAAATCGATTGCCAGCCGGCCGCGGTGCGGTAGATTTGCGCGCCTGAGCTGGGGTGACGATCCAGCGCTTCGAGCAAACACTGCGGGAGAGGTGGGTACCCCATCGCCATGGCAGCATTCTAACCGACCGCGCCATCTCTGCAGAGAGCGTGTTGAATTGACACCATATGGCAATACTGCCATACTTTACAGGATAGCGAATGACGGAACGAAGTCGCACTTAAGCCTGTCGACTGGCTCGGATCGAGCCGAAGAGATCTGAGCGCGTTTCCCGATCCCGTTCAGCGAGTGATGGGCTACGCGCTGTTCGTTGCCCAGCAGAGCGAGAAGCACCTCCAAGCCAAGGTTCTCACAGGATTCGGCGGAGCCGGCGTATTGGAGGATTGTCGAAGATTTTCGCGGGGACACGTTTCGCGCGGTGTATACCGTGAAGTTTGCGGGGGCAGTTTACGTGCTGCACGCATTTCAGAAAAAATCGAAGAGCGGCGCTACGACGCCGCACAGAGAGATGGAGCTTGTCAAACAGCGGCTGCGCGAGGCGGAACGGATAGCGAAGGAGAAACACTCATGAGCAGGAAGAAATACGAAATCAGCAGCGGGAATGTTTTTAAGGATCTCGGCGTCCCGAATGCCGAAGAGCATCTCGTCAAGGCGCAACTCGTGTTCAAGATCGACAGAATCATGGCCGAACGCAGCCTGAAGCAGAGTGACGCCGCGAAGCTGCTTGGCATCGGCCAGCCCGACGTCTCCAAGATGCTGCGTGGCGAGTTCGAAAAATTCTCTGTCGAGCGCCTGATGCGTTTTCTCGTGGCGCTGAATCACGACGTTGAGATCGTCGTAAGGCCGCACCGTGGGCGCGGAGATTCGGCAGCCCTGCACGTCTCTCAAGCTGAGAGCTAGAGGCTCGGCGAACGTGACGACGCAAGTACGATCGTCCGATTGGGTTCAGTTCTCATCAGGCTTCGCTTGCGAATCCCAACGGGGACACTTCGGCTGCCGCGTGGCCTTCTGCCAGTCGGCCGATGAAGTCATCCCTTCGATCACCTCGTCGATCATCCACAATTCAGCCGGGCCTCCGCCCGCGTAGTCGACCACCTCAACGCTGCGCGAGTCGCGTGGGTGGATACGAAGACGCCCTCTGTCACATTCCGCCCGGTATTCGCGCTCAACCTTAAAGAAATGGTTCTTCTCGACGAGCCAGCCGAGCCGGGCAAAATCCGTGCCGGGCAAGTGACCGTCCTTCACTCCGCAGTACGTCCAAGCCTGCAAACGAGCGCCTACAATCACACCGCGCTTGCGCTTGGGCGGTTCCGTACTAAGATGGCAAAGAACAGAACGACGTTCATGCCCAAGATCGACGCAGAAGACGCGACCGGCTACCAACCCATCCGCGCGCCGCGCGGCACCGCCATCTCCTGCAAAGGCTGGCAGCAGGAAGCGGCGCTGCGCATGCTGATGAACAACCTCGATCCCGAGGTTGCCGAAAAGCCCGAAGATCTAGTCGTCTACGGAGGACGCGGCAAAGCGGCGCGCAATTGGAAGTGCTACCACGCGATCGTCGATTCGCTCCGCGCTCTCGAGAATGACGAAACGCTCCTCGTCCAATCCGGCAAGCCCGTCGGCGTTTTCCGCACCCACTCCTACGCGCCGCGCGTACTGATCGCCAATTCCAATCTCGTCGGCCAGTGGAACGACTGGGCGCATTTCGACGAACTCGATCGCGCCGGCCTGATGATGTACGGCCAGATGACAGCCGGCAGCTGGATCTACATCGGCACGCAGGGAATCCTGCAAGGCACGTACGAGACGTTCGCTGCGGCAGGACGCAAGCATTTCGGCGGCGACCTCGCCGGAAAACTGATCGCGAGCGGCGGCATGGGCGGCATGGGCGGCGCGCAACCGCTTGCAGCCACGCTGGCCGGGGCCGCGTTTCTCGGCATCGACGTCGATCCCGAGCGGATCAAGCGTCGCGTCAAGACCGGCTATTGCGACGTGATGGTCAACGATCTCGACGAAGCCTTGCGCATCCTGAAAAACGCCGTGCGCAAGCGCGAAGCCACGTCCGTCGGGCTCGTCGGAAATTGCGCGGACGTGATTCCCGAGCTCGCGCGCCGCGGCGTCGTCCCTGATCTGCTCACAGACCAGACCAGCGCGCACGACCCGATCGGCGGCTACATCCCCCAGGGGCTCGACGTGGCCCAAGCCGCGGAGCTGCGCAAAAGCGATCCCGCCGCGTATCGCAAGCGCGCGCTCGAATCGATGGGAAAGCACGTCGAAGGCATGCTGGCGCTGCAAAAGCTCGGCTCGGTCACTTTCGACTACGGCAACAACATCCGCACGTTCGCCTTCGAGCGGGGCGTAAAAGGCGCCTACGATTTCCCCGGTTTCGTCCCAGCCTATATCCGCCCACTGTTTTGCGAAGGACGCGGCCCGTTCCGATGGGCCGCGCTCTCGGGCGAGCCTTCCGACATCCATCGCACCGATCAGCTCGTCCTCGAAATGTTTCCGCACAACGAGATTCTGAGCCGCTGGATCAAGCTCGCCCAAAAACGCGTTCGTTTCCAGGGCCTGCCCGCGCGCATCTGCTGGCTGGGCTACGGCGAGCGCGACAAGTTCGGCCTCGCGCTCAACGACCTCGTCGCGCGCGGCGAGTTGAAAGCGCCCATCGTGATCGGCCGCGATCACCTCGATTGCGGCTCGGTCGCCTCACCCTATCGCGAGACCGAAAGCATGCGCGACGGCTCGGACGCCATCGCCGATTGGCCGTTCCTCAATGCCCTGCTCAACACCGCGAGCGGGGCGAGCTGGGTCTCGATCCACAACGGCGGCGGCGTCGGCATCGGCTACGCGCAGCACGCCGGCCAGGTGCTGGTCGCCGACGGCACGAAGGAAATGGCATCGCGCATCGAGCGCGTGCTTACGAACGACCCCGGCATCGGCGTCGCGCGCCACGTCGACGCCGGCTATCCCGAAGCAATCGATTTCGCCCGAAGGTCCGGAATCAAGATCCCGATGGATTGAGCCCGATCGATTGGAATCGATGGCCAATTGGCTGATCACCGGCTGCTCGGAATTGATCACGCTGCGCGGTCCCGTACCGCGTCGCGGGCGAGCGTTGCGCGATCCGGAGATTATCCGCGACGGCGCGCTTCTCGTCCGCGGCGACCGCATCGCGGCCATTGGCCCGCGCCGCAAAGTCGATCGCCTGCGCGAGGCGCGCGATGCTGAAAAGCTAGACCTCGGCGGGCGCGTCGTCCTGCCCGGCTTCGTCGACTCGCACACGCACCTCGTCTTTCCCGAATCTCGCGCCGCCGAGCACGAAGAACGCATCGCCGGCAAAACGTACGAGGAGATCGCCCGCGCCGGCGGCGGAATCCGCTCGACCGTCGCGGCTCTGCGCCGGGCGCGTCCGGCGGCGCTGCTGGCACGCGCCGCCGCGAATCTCCGCGAGTTCGCCGCGCACGGCACCACCACCCTCGAAGCCAAAAGTGGCTACGGCCTTAGCTGGGAAAGCGAACACAAAACACTCGAAATCCTCCACGAACTGCATCAGGCGCAGCCCCTCGACATCGCCTGCACCTTCCTCGGCGCGCACGTCGTCCCAGTGGAATTTCGCCGCCGTCCCGACGCTTTCGTGGATATTCTCGTCAAGCGCTGGATCCCCGCCGTCGCCACTACGGGCCTCGCTGAGTTCTGCGATGTCTACTGCGACCGCGGCGCCTTCACCGTGGCGCAATCGCGCAGAATCCTCGCCGCGGGCCGCGCGGTCGGCCTCGTGCCGCGAATCCACGCCGAACAGCTCGCGCACACCGGCGCCGCTCGCCTCGCAATCGAAATGCAAGCCGCAAGCGCCGACCACCTCGAGAAAATCGACCGCGCCGATATTCGTGCCCTCTCGCTTTCGGGGGTCGTCTGCACGCTCTTGCCGGGATGCTGCTTCCACCTCGGCCTCAAGGAATTCGCCCCTGCCCGCGCGCTGATCGACGCGGGCGCAATCGTTGGCCTCGCCACCGACTTCAATCCCGGCACCTGCCCGACGCTCAGCATGACGATGATCCTCTCGCTCGCTTGCAGCCAAATGCGCATGACGCCCGCCGAAGCCATCGCCGCCGCCACGATCAATCCGGCGTATTCTCTGCGCCAGCACGATCGCGTCGGCTCCCTCGAAGTCGGAAAATACGCCGACCTCGCGGCCTTTGACGTGGCCACCTACCGCGAAATTCCGTATTATTTTGGTGTGAACCACTGCGGCCTGACCATGAAGCGCGGCGTCGTGATCCATTCCAAATGAAACCGCTGGTCGAATGTGTTCCCAATTTTTCCGAAGGGCGCGATCCGGCAAAGGTCCAGGCGATCCTCGCCGCCATCCGTGAAGTCCCCGGAGTCTTCATCCTCGCGCACGAAAGCGACATCGACCACAACCGCAGCGTGATTACTCTGGCAGGCGCGCCGGACGCCGTGGCAGAAGCCGCGGTGCGCGCCGTCGGCAAAGCCTCCGAACTCATCGACCTCACCCGGCAAACGGGCGCGCACCCCCGCATCGGCGCCACCGACGTGGTCCCTTTTATCCCCGTGCACGGCGTCACGCTCGAAGACTGCGTCTCTCTCGCGAAAAAGGCCGCCCACGAAATCTGGCGGCGCTACCGCATCCCGGTCTATCTCTATGAAGCGGCGGCGCAGCGCCCCGAGCGCACGAATCTCGAAAAGATCCGCAAGGGCCAATTCGAGGGCCTCCGCGAGGAAGTCCTGACGAATCCCGACCGCGCCCCCGATATCGGCGAGCCGCGCCTCCATCCCACGGCCGGCGCCACGGTGGTCGGCGCGCGCAAATTCCTCGTCGCCTACAACATCAATCTCGACACGCCCGACGTCGAAATCGCCAAGAAAATCGCCAAGACGATCCGTTTCTCGAGCGGCGGCATGCCCTGCGTGAAAGCCATGGGCGTCGATCTGCGCGCGCGCAATCTCGCGCAAGTCTCGATGAACCTCACCGATTTCGAGCAGACGCCCGTGCACGTCGTCTTCGAAGCCGTCAAGCGCGAAGCCGCCCGCTACGGCGCCGGAATCGTCGGCAGTGAAATCGTGGGCCTGATCCCCCGCCGCGCTATCGAGATGACGGCCGACGCGTACCTCAAAGTCGAAAACTTTTCGCCCGCTCAGGTGTTTGAGAATCGACTGGAAGAGTCGCTGCTCGCGGCGGAGGCGAAATCATCCGCAGGCTTCGCAGCGCTCGCCCGGCCCTTTGTGGACGCGGTGGCGCAGCCCTCGCCGACGCCGGGCGGAGGCTCGGTCGCGGCCCTCGCCGGCGCGCTCGGCGCAAGCCTCGGCCAGATGGTCGCCGGGCTCTCGGCAAAGAAGAAATCGCTGGCCGTCTACGCCTCGCAGCTCGAAGCGGCCCTCCCCGGCTTCCGCGAAGCCGCCCGGCAGCTCACCGAGGCTATTGACCGCGACGCATCGTCGTACGAATCCGTGCTGGCCGCGCACCGCCTGCCGCGCGAAACTATGGAGGAACAAAGGCGCCGGGACAGCGCGATTCAGCAAGCGTTCGAATCCGCCGTGGAGGCGCCGCTCGAAATCGCGCGCAAGGCGGCCGACGTTTTCGAGAAACTCGGGCAACTGGAGCCGATGTCAGCCCCGTCTATGATTTCAGACGTCCGCGTGGGCCGCATGATGGCCGCGGTGGCCGTGCGAGGCGCTCTGGAGAATGTTCGAATCAATCTCGAGTCCGTGACCGACGCATCGTTCGCGGCCAAGGCCCGGTCCGAAGCCGGCGCGCTGGCGGCTCGAATCGTTGAGAGTCCAGTCACAGCCAAGATTTAGGTGCGGTCCGAGGGACAAGACGTGAGAAATCCAATCCGTTATATCGTTGCAGCAATTCTTGTATTCGCCTCGTTGCTCATTCTTCCCCGGCCCAGCGCCGCGGGAACGCTCAGCACGGACATCATCGGCATGTTCCCGAAAACCGTCGGCGAATTCGCCTACGCCGACATGAAAGCCGCGCGCAAACTTCCCTGGTTCGACCAGCTCCGCGAACAGCTCCTGCCGAGCAAATTCCGGCAGTTCGAGCAGTTCCTGAAGGCAGCCGGCGTCGACCCGAACACTCAGGTCGATGAGCTCGCCTGGGGCGCCATCAATGCGGGCAAATCCGGCGGCGAAGAAGTCCTCGGCGTCGCCTTAGGATCGTTCAATCCGTCCTCCAGCGAGGCGCTCTTCAAGCAACAGAAGCTCCCGATGACGGATTACCACGGCTACCATCTCTACGCCTTCGGCAGCGGCTCCGGCTCGGGCGATATTCTCTTCACCTTCGTTGACACCAACACGGCCGCCTTCGGCGTCCGCCCGGCAATGGAGAAAATGATCGACGTTCGCACCGGCGTCTCCGAGAGCCTGCTGAACAATGATCAGCTCTTCCCCTTGATCAACCAGGCCGACGGCAGCGGAATGATCTGGGCCGTCCTCGACCAGGGCTACACTCATATCGCCGTCCAGCAGCTTCTGCCGCAGGCCGGACAGTTTCCGCAAGCCGCGACGATCATCAACCGCATGCGCGCGATGACCATCAGCGTCGCCGCCGATAGCGGTATCGACGCGCAATTCGAAGCCGTCTGCAGCTCGACGGACGACGCCAACCTCCTGGCCGCCGCCCTCCAGGCCGGCGTCATGTACCGCCGCTATCAGGAGGCGCAAGACCATCCCGATCTCGCCAGCGCGCTCGACCAGATTCGCGTCACGCCGAGCGGCGACCACCTCAAAATCGATGCGCCGGTGACGCAGGACCAGCTCATGGGCTTGATTCGCACGCGCGCCTTCGCCGTGCCGATGTAGCGATGCAGGAAAAACCGCGAAATAGCGGCTGCGGGTTGGCGGACTACGCTTTCGATTTGACGGGGCGGTAATACTTCACAAGCACGATGGCCGGGCGGCCGTCGCGCGTTTCCCTCTCCACGCGATCCACAAGCCCTTCATCCAACTTCTTTCCATGCGAACCGTCGTGCTCGTGCGTTGTCCTTGAATGACCGCTCGAGTGCTCCGCGCCGTGCGACAACTCGATGGCGATCTCGATTCGGTCGGCAAACCGCGAGGCCGTCAAGTTCACTTCCGGGGGCGATTTCGAATCGGCGTGCGCGGCGGCGAAGATCTCGCCGCAGGCCTGGATCGTGGCGGCGGAGAGATGTTCCTGCGCCGGCTCGCCAAGGCCGGCTTGCTGTGCGGCGTGGAAGGCGATCACGCCCGCGCCGGCCACAAGCCGCTCATCGTTATGCAGGGTGCTCGCGATCGTCACAAGGGGCACGGTATGGCCGTCTTCCGGCCTCCGGTTTCCGGGGTTGGCGTGGTCGGAATCAGTGGGCATCAGACTCTGCCAGCCGGAGCTCGCACGCTTCCCGGCAGTCAGGGCAATAGTATAAGCCATCGATGCAGAGGCGTACGTGATTTTGCGACTGGCAGAAGCAGCAATACTTCTCGCAGGTGCACTGCCGCTCTGGCTTATCGCACTGCGAGCAAAGAGTTTCCAAGGGTGGCTCCCAATCGGAACTGCGCCTTGACGCTATGGTAGGGCCTCTTGGGCCTGCGGACAAGCGTTTCGCCGCTATCGGTGTTTGCAACCAGACAGCAGTACAATGGGCTCCCAAGCTTGGGCTCGAGGAGGCCGCATGTACCCCGCTGACTATCGCTACACCCAGGAACACGAGTGGATCCAGTTGAAGGACTCAACCGCGACGATCGGCATCACAGACTACGCCCAACAGGAACTCGGCGACATCATTTCCGTGGAACCGCCAAAAGTCGGTGCGCAACTCAAGGCCGGGCAATTCCTCGGCACGGTTGAATCCGTCAAGGCCGTCAGCGACCTCATGAGCCCAGTCTCTGGCGACGTCACGGAAGTGAACGCGACCCTGAAAGACGCCCCGGAAACGATCAACAAGGATCCTCATGGCGCCGGTTGGATCGCCAAGGTCCGCGTTGCGGATGCAACGCAGCTCGATGGCTCGATGGACGCAACCGCCTACCAGAAGTTCGTCGCGGAAAAAGCGAAAGAAGCCGCAAGCTAGGCTGACCGAAAAAAAAACGGCGTGCGGTGCCCGGTCGGGAACGCACGCCGCAAGAAAGTTGTTGTCTGTTACCGCTTTTCGTTCTTGGCCTTGTCCGTCGGAATCCCTCGATGCGCCTGCATCGAAGTCGGCCGGTTGTCGGGCAGGATTTTCGCGCTCGCCGTCGTCGCCGCGGGAAGCGAAACCTCTCGCCCGTCCGGCATCGCAGCGGCTGCCGCTTCCGCGAGTCCCTGCGGCGCGGGTGCGTCGATTGGCAGCAGCGCTCCCTCCGCTTCCTTCATGAACGTGAGGCCCGTCGACTTGCCGTCCCAGTCGATCGAAAGGACGTCTCCCAGCATCACCTGTTCGGTGGCCAGCAGGCTCGCCAGCGGATACACGACGTGCCGCTCGATCGCCCGCTTCAGGTGCCGCGCGCCGTACTTGAGATCGGTGCCTTCACGGAGCAGAAAATCCCGCGCCGGCTGAGTCACGCGGAAGAGGAACCGCCCCTTCGCCGTCTCGAGCACGCGCTGCTGCACCATGCCCAGTTCGATTTCGAGAATCTGTTCGAGCTGCTGCGACCGCAGCGGATGGAACACCACCACTTTGTCGATCCGGTTCATGAACTCCGGCGCGAACTTCCGCTTGGCCGCTTCGGACGCGGTGCGCTCCACCTTCTCGTCCAGCTTCGGCTTCGATTCCGGTCGAACCACCGGCGCGAAACCCAGTCCGCCGGTCATCAGCTCGGTGATCTCGCCGCCGCCGAGGTTCGAGGTCATGAAAATCATGGTCTGCGACAGGTCGACGCGCCGGTTGTCGCCGAGCGTCAGCGTCGCCTTGTCCAGAATCCCGAGCAACAGCTGCCAGAGAGCGTCGCTCGCCTTTTCGATTTCGTCGAACAGCAGGAAGCTGATCTTGAGCTTGTCGGTGTGATATTGGGCGAGCGCCTCCTGGGTGATGAGAGGGTGCGTCTCGCGGTGCCCCAGGTATCCCGGGGGCGAGCCGATCAGTTTGGCGATCTCATGCGAATGCTGGAACTCGGCGCAGTCCACCTTGATCACCGCGCGAGGATCGCCGAAGAGAACTTCCGCCGTCGCCTCCACCACGCGCGTCTTGCCCGCACCGGTCGGCCCCAGGAACAGCAGGTTGCCCACCGGCCGTCCCGGCGAATTCAGGCCGGCGCGAAACACCTGATACAGGTCCACCACCGCCTGCACGGCTTCGTCCTGCCCAACGATCTTCCGACGCAGCCCCGCTTCGAAGTCTCTCGACTCCACGCTGCGGAGCGTCGGGTCCAGTTGCATTGCTTGCGCGCCCATGGTGCTGCTCCCTACCGGAACCTTCTTCCGCCCTCTGGATTGCGCGGCACCGACCGCTCGAATTGATCGAGTTTGATGTCGAGCGTCGACCGCAGCAATCGTAATTGCGTGACCAGTTCCCGGCTTGAATTGGCTCGGTCTGTCAACCGCAGCATCGGCGGCGACAGGTCGGCCAGGTCCAGGTTAAGGTTGCGTAATGAGCTCATCAGGCTCTGTACGTACATCGACCGAATGTCGAATAGCTCAACCCGGCTGTTGACCTGCTCTCGCAGGCCGGACCAGTCCAGATCGAGGAAGGGGTGGTTCCGCGATACTTTGCGGACGATTTCGTCGGTGATTCGCGGCCGCTCGCCCAGCCGGGCCAGGTGAAGCTGCTGAACCTTGCCCTGCCGGCGCACGTTATGAACCAGGTAGTAGGTGTTCCCTTTGCGCCGAACGAAAGCCACAACCGTTCTCCTTCCGGGCCAAGGACCGCGCCAACTGTTTTGTAGTGTATGGCCCTTCCACTACACCGTCAATGGTACGATGCGTGCCGTTGTGGAAGGTTGCATCGAAATGGTTATTACTCTTGCGGAACGATGCCGAAGCGGCTACGACGGCACTTGCGGGGCTTCCTCGCAGGTTTCGAAATGGGATGGATAAACAAAAGTTTCTCTCTGTGGTATTAGACGTATGAAATGCGCCAACGACTCTACCAACCGGAGCGCTCAGCCTTGCTGACACGGAGCAAACGCAAGCAAAATTCCTGGGAGCCCGTCTACCGCCTCGTCAAACGAATCCCGCGTGGCCGGGTCACAACGTACGGAGAGATCGCCCGCGCGCTGAAAGTGCCCGGCGGCGCGAGGGTCGTCGGCTACGCGATGGCCGGATGCCCGAGCGGCCGAGGCATCCCGTGGCACCGCGTGGTGGGCGCCGGCGGCCGCTTGATCATTCGCGAGCCCTACGGCAGCAAGCAGCGGCGCCTGCTCGAATCGGAAGCCGTCGAAGTCGGATTGCGCTCCATCGACATGGACCGCTTCGGCTGGTCGCCGAAAAAAGCTTCCGCGAAACGCCCGAAGGCGACCGGGCGAAGCCGTAAGGGAGTTTAGTGATTCGCGCTCATCCTGCGGTTTCTGATATAGAATTCTTCTTTCATAGAAATTGAGGCTGATTTCGTGGCAGACGCAGTCATACAAGTCGAAAATCTGCGCAAGAATTATGGTGCAGTCGAAGCAGTCCGGGGATTGAGCTTTGCCGTCGAACGCGGCGAGGTCTTCGGCCTCCTCGGCCCCAACGGAGCCGGCAAGACCTCGACCGTCGAAATCCTCGAGGGCCTGCGCACGCCCGACAGCGGAATCGTCCGCGTCTGCGGCCTCGATCCTCAGAAAAGCGGCGAGGACTTCAAGCAGCGCATCGGCGCCGTTCTCCAGTCCACTTCGCTGCCGGATAAGCTGCGCGTCAAGGAAGCCGTCGAACTCTTCGCGCAGTTCTACCAGCACCGCGCGGACACCGAAAAGCTGCTCGCCCGGTTCCAGCTCGGCGAGAAGCGTAACGCCTTTTACAGCCACCTCTCCGGCGGCCAGAAACAGCGCCTGGCCCTGGCGATGGCTCTGGTGAACGAACCCGAGGTCGTTTTCCTCGACGAACCCACCGCTGGCCTCGATCCACAAGTCCGCCGCGAGATTTACGACATCATCGAGGAGCTGAAGAAAGAGAAGAAGACGGTCCTGCTCACCACGCACTATATCGAGGAGGCGGAGCGCCTCTGCGACCGCGTCGCCATCGTCGATCACGGCCGCGTCATCGCTCTCGGCACGCCCCGCGAACTCAAGCACAGTTCCGCCGGCACCACCCGGATCGAAGTCCGTCTCGCGCGCCCGCTCACCAACGGACTGCTTTCCGGCCTCGAGGGTGTCGCCGACTGCCGCGAATTCGAGGGCACCTACGTGATCCACTCGGCCCGCCCGCCGCAGACGATCGTCGCCCTGGTGAAGCAGCTCGAAGCCGAAAACAACGAGCTGCAAAGCCTCGAAATGTTCTCGCCGTCTCTCGAAGACGTATTCATCGAACTCACGGGGCGCCGGCTCCGTGAATAGGAGCCAAACGCCTTGAGCAGCACCTGGACGCTCACAAGAATGCGCCTGCGGCTCGCTCTCCGCAACCGCGCCTTCTTCTTTTTCAGCCTAGTCATGCCGCTGATTTTTCTGTTCGGCGCCGTCGCGCTGATCGGCCACGGCAAGACGGAGTGGGTGGGCTATATTCTCGGAGCCATCCTTACCACCACCGTGATGGGCAGCTTCTGGGGACTCAGTGTCCAGCTCGTCACGTTTCGCGAACAAGGCATTCTGCGCCGCTTCCGCCTCGCGCCGCTGGGAGCAGGCCCGATGCTCGCATCGAGCATCCTGGCCAACTATTTCCTAGTGCTGCCCGTCGTGGCCTTCGAGATTCTCGTCTGCCGCTGGGCCTTCCACATGCAGTCCTGGGGCAACCTCGGCGCGATTCTACTGCTCGTCACTGTCGGCTCCGCCACGTTTTCGGCGCTTGGACTGATCGTCGCCAGCGTGACCAACACGATGCAGGAAACCCAGATGATCAATAACCTCATCTGGATGGCTTTCCTGTTTCTCTCCGGTGCTACGATCCCTCTCGCCGTCTTCCCGGGCTGGCTCCAGCGCTTCGCGCTGTTCATTCCGGCACAGTACCTCGCCACCGGCCTTGAATCCGCCGCCACGAACCTAACCACGCGGGCCGAAATGATCACCGACACGACCGCCCTGCTTCTCGGTCTGCTGGTCGCCTTCGAAGTCTCGCGCCAGCTCTTCCGCTGGGAGCCTGAAGCGAAAGCGCCGCGCAGCGCGAAACTCTGGGTCCTCGCCGCTCTCGTGCCGTTCCTCGCTTTCGGCATTTGGGAGAGCGCCACCGGCGCGAGGTTGAAGCACATCGACCAGAACTTCGACACGATCCGGGCGATGTCG
>DATJRU010000095.1:0-15189 GCA_035504455.1 Vulcanimicrobiaceae bacterium | reverse complement strand
TCGCCCGCGCCGAGGATCATATTCAGCACGCCGGCGGGAAGGCCGGCCTGCTCGAAGATCTCGCACATCTGCGCGCAGGTTTGCGGCGTGATCTCGGCGGGCTTGATGACCATCGTATTGCCTGCGACGAGCGCCGGAGCGGCTTTCCACACGGGAATCGCGACCGGAAAATTCCACGGTGTGATCGCGCCGACGACGCCGAGCGGCTGCTTGATCGTGTAGGTGAAATTGCGGGGCGATTCGCTCGGGACGGTTTCGCCGCCGATGCGGCGGCCCTCGGCGGCGATGAATTCGAGAATATTGATCGAGCGCTGGATCTCGACCAGCGATTCCTTAAAGGTTTTGCCTTCTTCGCGAGTGAGCGTGCGGGCGAGTTCGTCCTTGCGCTGCTCCATGATCGCGGCGGCCCGCGCGAGAATTTTGCCGCGGACGGGAGCGGGCGTGTCGCGCCAGGCGGGGAATGCGGCTTTCGCGGCGGCGACGGCCTCGGCGACTTCGGCGCGCGTGGAGAGCGGCGAGACGCTGAGGAGTTCGCTGAGGTCGGCGGGATTGCGGCGCTCGAGAGTTTGCGTGGAGCGCGATTCGACCCAGCGGCCGTTGATGTAGTTGCGGCAGAGCGGGGCGGCGACGGTTGCGCTGGTCATTAGTCGGCCGCCTGCGCCGCGCCGCTAATGTGGGTGCGCGCGATCTCGTCGTAACTTTCCGGGCGGCGGTCGCGGTAGAACTGCCAGGTGGCGCGCACTTCGGCGATTTCGTCGAGATTCAGGTCGGCGACGACGAGCTCGTCCTTATCGCGGCCGGCCTGCGCGATGATTTTGCCGCGCGGATTGCAGAAGTAGCTTTTGCCGTAAAATTCGCCGATGGCCCAGGGCTTTTCGACGCCCACGCGATTGATCGCCGCGACGAAATATTGGTTGGCGACGGCGTGCGCGGGCTGCTCGAGTTCCCAAAGATATTCGGAGAGCCCTGCGACGGTGGCGGACGGATTGAAGACGATCTCCGCACCGTTGAGGCCGAGAATGCGCGCGCCTTCGGGGAAGTGCCGGTCGTAGCAGATGTAGACGCCGATCTTTCCGTGGCGCGTGTCGAATACGGGATAGCCCGCGTTGCCCGGAGTGAAATAAAACTTTTCCCAGAAGCCGGGATGGCAGTGCGGGATGTGATGCTTGCGATATTTGCCGAGGTAGGAGCCGTCGGCGTCGAAGACCGCGGCAGTGTTGAAGAAAACGCCGGGCATTTCGACTTCGTAGATAGGGACGACGAGGACCATTTTGTGTTTGCGCGCGAGCTTTTGCATGTGCGTGAGCGTGGGGCCGCTCGGGACGCTTTCGGTGAGCTCGTACCACTTGGCGTTTTGTTCCGCGCAGAAGTAGGGGCCATAGAAGAGTTCCTGGAGGCCGAGGACCTGGACTTTCTTTTTGGCGGCGTCGGCGATCATTTTTTCGTGCTTGGCGATCATTTTTTCTTTGATTTGCGCGAGCGAGAATTTCTCAGGCGACCACTCGCAACGCGCCTGGATGACACCACAACGCACGATCCGCGGCATCGAACGCCTCCTGAGGCTGATTCGCAAGTCTACTATTCGCGGGCGGGGCGGGACAACCAGAAGCGAGGTAGCAGGTAGGGAGGAGCTTTGCGTTCGAGTTTAGCGGGCTTTCCCTAATTCGGATTCATGCTTCACACCACTCGCGTCAATCCTGAGAACCCAACGAGAACCAAGGCATCGAAGATGTTGCGGAGAAGGCTCGACGATGCCTGAGGCTACGAGATCATCCCGGTTTCCGTGTTCATCGGCATCTTCGTCGAAGGCTGTGGCCGCCATTCCAGCGCGCAGCGTGACTAGATTTCCATCGGCGTCCTCGCACGTTTCCTCGTGCGAAAGGCAGAGCAGTTCGCCGAAAAGCCCGTTGAAGTCAGCGCGAAGTCGAATTCGGGTTGCCTGGACCACTCTTGGCCGCCTTTCGGGAAATGTATCACAACTTCGGGTAGCTCAGGCGGGGAGGAATCCCTTCGGCGGGCGGATGATACTATGGGCGGCGAGCGAGGATGAATGGTGGCGGCGGCGAAATTCGAGCGGGTGATTTGGGTTGTGCTGGACAGTGTGGGGATTGGGGAGTTGCCGGATGCAGCGGAGTATGGCGACGTCGGGAGGGACACGCTGGGGCACATTGCGCGGTCGCGTCCGTTGAAGGTGCCGAATCTGGTGCGGCTGGGGCTGGCGAACATCAAGCCGCTGGCGCATCTCGCGCCGGCCGCGCGTGCCGCAGGATATTTCGGGAAGGGAGCGACCGTCTCGCCCGGGAAAGATACGACGACCGGGCACTGGGAGATGGCGGGGATCTGGCTCGACCAGGCGTTTCCCGTGTACCCGCACGGATTTCCGAAGGAGGTGATCGCGGAATTCGAGCGGCGGATCGGGCGGCGCACGCTGGGCAACAAGCCGGCGTCGGGCACAGAGATCATCAAGGAGCTCGGCGAAGAGCACGTGCGCACGGGTTGGCCGATTGTGTACACGTCGGGCGACAGCGTGTTTCAGATTGCGGCGCACGAGGACGTGATTCCCATTGCGGAGCTGTACCGCGAGTGTGAGATCGCGCGGGCGCTGCTCGACGGGCCGAACCGTGTGGGCCGCGTGATCGCGCGGCCGTTCACGGGAACGGCGGGAAATTTCCGGCGCACGGAACGGCGGCACGATTATGCGGTTGAGCCGCCGAAGCCGATGCTGCTCGACGTGCTGGCGGATCGCGGCGTGCCGGTGTTCGGCGTCGGAAAGATTCACGATATCTACAACGGGCGCGGCGTGAAGGATTACGTCACGACCAAAAACAACGCCGACGGCATGGCGAAAATTTCCGAGACGATGGCGAAGCGGCCGAGCGGCCTGATTTTCGCGAATCTTGTCGATTTCGACATGCTCTACGGGCATCGCAAGGACGTCGAAGGCTTCGCGCGGTCGCTCGAGGAATTCGATGCGCTGCTCGGGCCGTTTCTCGACTGCATGCGCGCGACGGATCTGTTGCTGATCACGGCGGATCATGGATGCGATCCCGATCCGGTAAATCCGACGACCGATCATTCGCGCGAGTATGTTCCGATTCTGGCGTGCAGCCCGGGCGCAGTGGGCGGCGGAAATCTGGGGATTCGTTCCACGCTCGCCGATATGGGGCAGACCGTCGCCGAGAATTTCGGCGGAGCGATTCCGCACGGAACGAGTTTCCTTGGCGAAATCTGAGATTCTAAGGATTCGAGATTCCGGAATTTGCGGCAGAGGTCAATCGTCCCTGCCGGGACTCGAATTCTTTTGTGTCGAGCCCCCGGCACTGCGCCCGACTTGCCTCGCCGGCAGTCGGGCTTCGTGCCGGGCTAGGTACAATCGCGCCTCCGGCGCTTCCGAAAATGCAAGAGTTGGGAATGTGAGCTCGAGATGAAGCCGCCTGCGGCGATCGCTGCCACGCGTTCAAGAAGCATTTGCGAGATGGCTTCACTACATCGTCGCGGAGGCGCCGGGCTCGGGAATGATCCGATGGACGAGTTTGCGCGGCGGGGGCGGCGTATCGACAATCTGGTAGCTCGATTCGAGCAGCTTCTTCGCCTGGGCGGCGCGGGATTCTGAGTTGTAGTGGATCGTGCAGAGCGGCTCGCGGGAAGAGACCTTGTCGCCGACCTTCTTGTGCAGGACGATGCCGACGGAAGGATCGACGGCATCTTCCTTTTTTTCGCGCCCGCCACCAAGAACGACGCACGCCGTCCCGACCGCTTCGCACTGAATCGCGCCGACGTAGCCGCTCCGCGCGCTGAGAATGTCGGCGGCATGCTGCGCCTGGGGAAGCCGCTTCGGGCCGTCGGCTACGCCCGCGTCGCCTCCCTGCAGTGAAACCATCACGAGGAAGCGGTCGAGCGCGCGGCCGGAGCGGATGAGTTGCGCGGCGAGGCTTCGACCGTTCGCGAGTGTGCTGGTGTGGCCGGCGAGATGAAACATCCACGCGGCAAGTTCCAGGCAAAGCTCGCGCAAATCCTTGGGGCCGCCGTCGTGCAGGATTTCGAGAACTTCCTCGACCTCGAGGGAATTGCCGATGCGCAGGCCGAGCGGCTGGTCCATGTCGGTGAGCAACGCGACCATTTTCTTTCCCATGCGCCGGCCGGTTTCGACCATCAGCTCGGCGAGGAACGCGGCGTCGGCCTCGGTTTTCATGAAGGCGCCCGAGCCGGTTTTCACGTCGAGGACAAGGCCATCGACGCCCTCAGCCAGCTTCTTGCTCATGATCGAGGCGCAGATGAGATAGGGGCTTTCGACGGTGCCGGTGACGTCGCGCAGTGCGTAGAGCTTGCGGTCGGCGGGCGCGATTTCAGCGGTCTGGCCGATCATCGCGCAGCCGCAGGCGTGCAAAATTTCGCGGAAGCGCGCGAGAGGAAGCTGGACGTTGAAGCCGGGGATGGATTCGAGCTTGTCGAGCGTGCCGCCGGTGTGGCCGAGGCCGCGGCCGCTGATCATCGGGACGACGAGTCCGCCTGCGGCTGCGAGCGGCGCGAGGACGAGCGAAGTTTTGTCGCCGACGCCGCCGGTCGAGTGCTTGTCGATTTTCGGGGCGGGGAACTCGGAGAGATCGAGAACCTGCCCGGAGTGGAGCATGGCGTCGGTAAGAGCGGCGGTCTCGGCGCGGCTCAAGCCGCGGAGAAGCGCGGCCATCAGCCACGCGGAGACCTGGTAATCAGGGATGGCGCCGCGCGTGTAGCCGGCGACGAGAGCTTCGATTTCGGCGCGCGAGAGCTCGAGGCCGTCGCGTTTCTTGCGGATCACGTCGACGGCGCGAATCGGACCGGAAGAAGAGTCGGGAGCGTCGCTCACTTCAGGCGGAATCCTTCCGGGAGCAGATCGGTGATCGGGAGAGTTTTGGGGCCGCCGGCGGACTCGAAATGGACGAGCGCGTTGGGTCCGAATTCGTAGATCACCTGACGGCAAGCGCCGCAAGGCGAGCAGGCGACGTTGTGGTTGTTGACGACGACAATTTCGGCAATTTCGATCTTCGGGCCGAGGCTGGCGACGGCGGAGAAGATGGCGGTGCGTTCGGCGCAATTGGTCATGCCGTAGGAAGCGTTTTCGACGTTGCAGCCGGCGAAGATTTTGCCTTTGGTGGTGCGCAGGGCCGCGCCGACCTTGAAATTGGAATAGGGCGCGTGGGCGTTGCGCATGGCCGCTCGGGCGGCCGCGAGGAGTTTCTGGAACGTCTTACTGCTGCGCGAAGCTGGCTTTGGCATCGGGCCGCCGGGAGCGAGTGTGATCGAGTGCCGGACTGCGATTGCGAGAAATCGCTGTTAGCGTAGTAACATTCGTAGGCGATGTCGAGCCCAAACTCAATTTCCTCTCCCGCAGTGCTTTTGAAGGATTGGCGAAGCGTCGCCAAGATCGTCGACCACACGCAACTGAAGCCGGAAGCGACGTCCGCGCAGATTATCCGATTGTGCGAAGAAGCGAAGGAATACGGCTTCGGCGCGGTGATGCTGAATCCGTGCTACGTCGAGCTGGCGCATTCGCGGCTCGAAGGGACCGGCGTGAAAGTGGGAACGGTGATCGGGTTTCCGCTTGGGGCGACGCTGGCGAGCGTGAAGCGGTTCGAGGCGGCGGAGGCATTGAGGCTGGGCGCGGCCGAGATCGACATGGTGCAGAACATCGGCGCGCTGAAATCAGGCAACCGCGAGCTGGTGAGCGAGGAGATTCGCGTGCTGGCGGAACTGGCGCACGAGCGCGGGGCGCTGCTCAAGGTGATCCTCGAGATGGGGCTGCTGAGCGAGGAAGAGAAAGCGATTGCGTGCGAATTGAGCGAGCGGGCTGGAGCGGATTTCGTGAAGACGTCGACTGGGTTTCTCGGTGGGGGCGCGACGGTGCAGGATGTGACGCTGATGCGGCGGACCGTGAAGATTGGCGTGAAGGCGTCGGGCGGGATTCGGAGCGCGGCGGATGCGAAGGCGATGATCGAGGCGGGCGCGGGGCGGCTTGGGACTAGCGCGGGAGTAAATATCGTGCGCGAACTGCGAGGCGAGGCTGCCGGCGGATCGGCCAGTGCTTACTGAGCCTCCAATCAAAATTCGAAAACTTAGGAAGTCTACCGCAGAGACGCTGAGATCGCGGAGAAGGCGCGGAGCAGAACAAATAAGAAATTACAAATTTCAAATTTCGGATTTCAGATCGCGAGTACGAAGCGCCAGCTGTGAGCGATCGGCCACGAATTCCGGCAACTGCCACCCTAAACTACCAACTCTAAACCAGCGAGCGCGGATCGACCTGCCACGGCGAAGCAGGCCAGCACCACGAGTCACAAATCACAGGTCACGAGTGACAAGTTTCGTGTCACCGAAGAACGATCCACGCGCGAGCCTGGAAACGGGAGAGGCGCGAGACGGCCGCGCCGCGTTATTTCGTGAAGCCGATCCAGCGGCCGCAGGCGACGACGACAATCCACAAGACAAGCGAAATTCCGCCGGCGAGTTTGGCGGCGCGAGGCGTGCGCGGGGCGATGTTCCACGAGGCGATGCTGCGGCGGGTCCACAGCTCGAAATAGGCGGTGTTGAGGCCCGCGAGGAGCAGCGCAAGCATTTTCAGGCGGAAGGGAACGTTCGCGTAATACTTCGTGGCGCTGGAGCTGAAGAGCAGGGCGCCGGCGATCACGGCGCAGACGAAGCTGGAGCGCGTCCACGGCATGACGTCGTTGTAGACATCGGTGACGCTGCGGTCGCGCGAGCCGAGGTCGAGCAGACGGAGATCGAACATCGCGATCGAGCCCACGACGATCACAATCGAGAGAACATGGATCGTCTCAATCGTGGGGAAAAGCCAGGTGGATTCGCGGATGGCCGCGGCGACCTGTGTGCTTTCGAGCCATGTACAGAGCCTGAGGATTAACATCACGACTGGAAAACTGTCCCCCCGATTACGAGAAACTTTCTTGCGCGGCCAAAGGCCCCGGGGCTAAAGCCCGCTTAACGAGCGTGCCGTTTCCACAGGGCTGAAGCTCTGCGCTTCCACCGGCAAACCGTCGCGCGTTCGCGCTTCCACTAGGAGCCCTCGCATCCCCCAAAGTGCCGCGCGCGATCAGACGTAGGCGATCCAGCGGCCGGCCGTGACGATGGCGACCCAGAGCAGCAGCGACACGCCGCCGACGGCTGCGGCTGCGAACCGGCGCGTTTCCCAGAATGTGGCGTCGCGCTTGTTCATCTGCTGCACCAACAGCGTGATCAGGCTGACTGTGGCGACCATCGCCATTTTCGTGCGAAACGCCCAGTTGAGCAGCTCGCGTTCCGGCTCGCCGATGGTGAGGATCACGCCCGTGCAGAAGAGGATCACAAGCACGCGCCACACCCACGGCACGAAGCGGTCAACCATGCGCGAAACGGGCTGGCGCTTGCCGGCGAGTCCCATGAGGCGCAGGTCGAGCATGGCCATCGAAGCCATCACGATCGATACGCTGAGAATATGAACCGTTTGCACCGCCGGAATGATCCAGAGGATGGTCTGGATTTTCAAGCTGACGGGCGTATTCGAAAGCCAATCGCAGAAATGCTGGATCACGCGCGGCCCCCCGGCCACAGGATTGCGGCGGGAATAGTACATTTTCGTTCGCGTTCTGTCGAATGGATTGCGCGGGCCATGTGCGTGGCAGGCGCGGCGGCAGCGGACGGCGTTGACGGCGGGGCGAAAGATTTGTACAGTCCCGGCATTCGATTCACCTGGGGGGATTGATGCAAGTGAGAACGAGAATCGTTGCCGGGCTCGCGCTTTTGCTGGGACTCACCGCGGTTGCGCCCTTCGCGCAGGCGCAGCAGAAGGAGGCGGCGCCCGTGTTTCCGGAGGGCGCGCTCGCGCCGGACAATCTGGCGAAGCCGCGGCCGAAGCCGCCGTTCGACCTGACGGGCACGTGGACGGTCGACCTGAGCGCGGGATTCAGTTCGTTCATGTTCGGGCCGCCGTACCCGAAATTCTTGCCGGACGCGCAGGCGGCCTACGACGAGTCGAAGAAATACGCGGTGGAGCACAAGCCGTATCGCGACGACATCGGTCACTGCTATCCCGCCGGGATGCCGATGATCATGACGCGCGTCTGGCCGATCGCCATGATTCAGCTGCCGACGGCGATCTACATGGTGAGCGGGTTCGAGAACGCGCTGCGAATCATTTACATCGACGGGCGGCCGCACACCGACCCGGATGTCGTGGTGCGCACGTTCAACGGCGATTCGGTCGGGCATTGGGACGGGGATGCGCTGGTGGTCGACACGAACAGCATGGTCACGGACCACCACTGGATCGATCAGGGATTACCGCTGAGCGACCAGTTTCACATGGTCGAGACGATGCGCCTGCAGAACGGCGGGAAGACGCTCGAGATCAAGTACCAGATGTGGGATCCGAAGAACTGGGAGGGTGAGTGGGACAGCACGAAGCATTGGATTCGCGTGGATGACACGGACATTACAGAAGTCGAGTGCACGCCGGATTTGAACGAGCATCTGCTGAGCACGCACTGAGGCGGGGCGTGATTCGTGACTCGTGATTTGTGACTCGTGCGGTAGCGTCGCGGCTCCCGCCTTGGGGAACGCGGGCGTCTAAATGCATTGTGTTCGCCGCGACAAAGACGAAGAAGCCGATCGGCGAAGCCAAGGTCCGGGGCGCGGCGAGCAGCGCGCCCTACAAGTACTTCTTGCTACGCAAGCGCATTGGTGGATTTCGCGGCTGAGCGGGAGATTGCCGCCCCACGAGTCACGAATCACAAGTCACGAATCACGGAACTAGTAAGGGGAGCCGGAGGCGCCGGGCTGTTTGGGCTGGGCGCGGTAGGCTGGGTCGGCGAGGGTGGTGCCGTCGGCGAGCTTGACGAACATGAAGCTGCCGCCCTTGTCGCCGTTGCGCAGCGGATGAATCATGATTGTCACCTTATCGCCGGGCTTGAGCGTGGTGGAGCGCCAGCCCTGCTTGGCGAGATTGTTCGGGCTGTTGCACTCGACGCTCCAGCGGTCGGTGCCGCCGGTCGCATTAGGCACGTCGATCGAGATCCAGCTGTGCGGGTTGGTCCACTCGAATTGCACGATGGTGCCCGTGAGCGGAACCTGCTTGTCGTGGTCGAACATGGCCGCGGAGTGATGCGCGACGGCGGTACCCGCGAAAGTCATCACCAGCAATAGAGCGGCGCCCAAAGATACGATCGATCGAGTTCTCATTGATTCGCTCCCATCTGAAATTCGGTGCGCGCCGAGCGCGCGTCTTACATTTCCGCGAAACCGCTGATCCTGTGCTACGGCTGCTTCTCGGCGGAGCGGAACGCCGCTTCATCGAGCATCTGCCCGTTAGGAAAAGTGAGCGCGATAAAAAGTCCGCCTTTGTCGCCGCTGCGCAACGGCCAGAACATCACCGTGATTTTGTCGCCGGGCTTGAGGCTATTCGAATGCCAGCCCTGGCGCGAAAGATTGTTGGGACTGTTGCACTCGAGGCTCCAGTGATCGGTGCCGCCGCTGCTGTTGGGGATATCGACTTCGATCCAGCTGTGCGGGTTGGTCCACTGGAACTGGGTGACCGTGGCGGTCGTCGTGATTTTCTTGGAGCGGTCGAACATTGCGAAGGAATGATGCGCAAAAGCGGCGCCAGCGGTCGAAAGGACCAAGCCAGCCAAGCAGGCAACCCACAACTCCCTGATCTTCATCGGCCCCCCAGCCGAACATTCGGCAACCCGGCTCACTGCCAAGTTGCTCCCATGGAAAGTGGGAATACTATAATATGCGCTCCGAAAGATAGCCACATTTGATGCAAAATGGCACGCTTCGTCAGGGGGAGGCGTTCGCCGAGGGAAACGGGCGGGCGCTGGGGGGAGGGAGGCGAACATGAGGGTTCGTGTGACGATTGTGAGTGTTTGCGCGGCGCTGGCGACGAGCGCGATCTGCGCCGCGCAGAGCGCTCCGGCGCCGGCGGCGAATACGACGCTGATTCCGGAAAAAACGAGAGCGGCGGACTACTCGGCGCTGGGCGCGCTGCCGGACTGGAGCGGGATCTGGACGCTCGACTTCCCGAAGCCGGGCGATGCCCCGCCGGAGACGCCGTCGCTGACGCCGGCAGGAGCCGCGGAACTAAAGACGCTGGAGGCTGAGGAGGCGAAGAACGAGGAGCCGCCGACGGAGAGCGCGAACTGCGTGCCTCCCGGGATGCCGCAGATCATGTTTCAGCCGTACGACGTGGAGTTTCTGTTCACGCCGGGGCGCGTGACGATCATTCAGGAAGCGTACATGCAGGTGCGGCGCGTCTTCACCGACGGGCGCGGGCATCCGGCCGATCTCGATCCGACGTTCAACGGCAATTCGATCGGGCACTGGGAGGGCGATACGCTGGTGATCGATACGGTTGGCCTTGGTCACAGGCTGCCGCTCGGTTTCAACCGCCTGAACCACGGGCCGAACCTGCACGTGATGGAGAGAATTCGGCTGACCAATCCCGAAACGATGGAAGACCGGATGACGCTGACCGACCCGGACGTCCTCGCGAAGCCGTGGCACACCGTGCATACGTTCACTCGACACCGCGAGCTCGATCAGCTCGAATTCATCTGCGAGGAAAACAACCGCAATCCGATCGACGAGAAGACGGGGAAGGTGTCGACGATCCTGGGCGGCGACAAGCAATAAAAAAGGGCTGCCACATCGCTGCGGCAGCCCCGTCAATTCTGCATTCGGTTAACGAGCAGGGCCCTACTTCTTTTTCTCGGCCTTGGCGGTTTTCTTCGTTTTCTTCGCCATTCGAGGTCCCTCCACGATCGACGTTTGCCCCCGCGGGCAGTTGGCACGTTTATATGCAATTTTTGGCTTGGCGTCTAGCGTGATAATGGGTTCGCGGCATCAGAACCGTCGTTCTAATAAGAGCCCGGCGCACCGTTTTTCGCGGGGAGGCGTTCGCGGCGTCGGAGCGGACAACGATCCCTTTACGATTATTCCGCAGGGGGGACGTCGAGACGGACGACGACGCCCTGGAGGGCGGGGCTCGGGGCGGGGTAGCGCTTCATGACCAGCGGGTCGTGGCCGGGGATGATTTGCTGCGGCGAGTCAGCGAGGCGATGGAGCGTGTGGAAGCCTTCGAGCATGTCGGAGACGTTGTAGACGATGGGAAACGGGCGGCGCTGCTCGAAATTGGCGTAGAAGTGCGACGCGTCGGAGGCGAGGACCACCCAGCCGCGCTTCGTCCAAACGCGGGCGACCTGGAGGCCGGCGGAATGGCCGCCGATGTGATGGAGCGCGAAGCCGGGCGCGAGTTCGGCGTGATCGTCGTGAAAGACCGCGCGTTCAGCATATACATGGCGCACCATCGAGAGCGTGTTTTCGAGATCGAAGGGAGCGCGCAGAGTTTCGTGGGACATGCAGCGCCCCGTGGCGAAGGCCATCTCGCGATCCTGGAGATGAAAGCGCGCGCGAGGCAGCAGATCGAGGTTACCGGCGTGATCGTAGTGCATGTGCGTAAGGACTACGTTCGCGACACCGGCCGGATCGATGTCGAGGAGGCGCAGCGATTCGATCGGGCAGCGCAGCCACTCACGTCTGCGGCGATCGGCCGCTTCCTTGCCGAAGCCTGTGTCGATCAGGAAGAGGCGGTCGCTGCGGCGCACGATCCAGATGAAATAATCGAGGTCCGAGGCGTACTCGTGCGGATCGGCCAGGATGAAATTCTCGCCGGGATGACGATTGCCCAGATGCGCGTAACGAATCGCGAAAATTTCGTAAGGTTCCGTCTGCACGATGCTCCTCGCGCCCGCTTGAAAGCGGCATAGCATGACGCATGGGCGCGCGGAACGTCAATTGTTAGCGGCGCCGCGGTAGGGCATAATGCGCGTCGGAAAAAGCGTGCCGGAATCGCGAAGGCGCTCGAACGGAGGAGAGATGGCGCAGCAGCAAAGTATCGGATTTGTGGGAGTGGGGCGGATGGGCGCGCGCATGGCGCGGCGGCTGATGGCGGCCGGCTACCCGCTCACCATTTACGATACGAGCGAAGATGCCGCGCGGCCGCTGGTGGAAGGCGGAGCGAAGCGCGCGGAATCGCCCGCGGCAGTCGCGTCCGCTGCGGACATCGTGTTTGCGAGCGTGCCGACGCCGCCGATTGTCGAAGCCGTCGCGCTGGGGCCGAAGGGCGTGATCGACGGCATGCGCGCGAAAATCTTCATCGACACGTCCACGACGGGCGCGACGACCGCGAAGCGCGTGGCGGAAGGGCTCGCTGCGAAGGGAATCACGGCGGTGGATGCGCCAGTAAGCGGCGGCATCAATGGTGCGGAGAAGGGAACGCTCGCGGTGATGGTGTCCTGTCCCCAAGACACGTTCGAGGTCGTGAAGCCGATACTCGAAAACCTCGGCAAGCTATTCTTCGTCGGGACGAAGGCCGGGCAAGGGCAGACGATGAAGCTGCTGAATAATCTGTTGTCTGCGACGGCGATGACGATCACATCGGAAGCGCTGGTGATGGGAGTGAAGGCGGGGCTCGATCCTTCGCTGGTGATCGACGTGTTCAACGCGGGCACGGCGCGCAACAGCGCGTCGCAAGACAAGATGAAGCAGCACGTGATCTCGCGAAAATTCAGCTACGGTTTCGGGCTGGCACTGCTGAACAAGGACATTCGCCTGTGCATGGCCGAAGCCGACGCGTTGGGCGTGCCGATGATCGTGGGCAGCGCGGTGCGGCAGCTGCTTTCGATTTCGACGTCGACCGAGGGCGTGGACGCGGACATGACTGCGGTGGCGAAGACGGTGGAGGCATGGGCGGGAGTGCGCGTCGAAGAGAAGTGATTTCACTTTTGAAGAGAGGCTGACTCAAAATGGACAAGAAAAGATTCGATAAAGGGCGCGAAATCCGCAGCTCGGTGCTTGGCAAGGAATTCGTCGACAAAGCTTTCGAGACCGCCGACGAATTCAATCTTCCGCTGCAGGAGCTGGTGACCGAATACTGCTGGGGCGCAATCTGGGGTCGCGAGGAACTGCCGCGCAAGACGCGCAGCATGTTGAACCTCGCGATGATCAGCGCGTTGAATCGTCCCCACGAGCTGAAAGCGCACATCAAAGGGGCGTTGGTGAACGGCGTGACGCCCGTGGAGATTCGCGAGGTGTTACTGCAGGTGGCGATTTATTGCGGCGTGCCGGCCGCCGTGGATTCGTTCCGAATCGCGCGAGAAGCATTCGCGGAGCTGAAAGAGAAAGCGCCCAAGTGATAACGGAAGGTCGTGCGAGATGGCGACAACAATGAGCGAGTTGAAGAAGTACCGGATGCTGGCGGGCGGCGAATGGGTTGAGCCGGCGTCGGGGGCGTGGTTCGAGTCGGCGAACCCGTACACGGCGCAGCCCTGGGCGCTGGTGCCGCGCGGGACGAAGGCGGACGTGGACCGCGCCGTGGCGGCGGCGAAGGCCGCGTTTTACGACGGCGAGTGGCGCAAGTTGACGGCGAGCGCGCGCGGCGATCTTTTGCGGCGGCTCGCGGACCTGATTGCAAAGGAAGCGGAGAGGCTCGCGGAAATCGAAACGACCGACAACGGCAAGTTGATCGCGGAAATGCGCGCGCAGCTCAAATACATCCCGCAGTGGTTCCATTATTTCGGCGGGCTCGCCGACAAAATCGAAGGCCGCGTGATCCCGATCGACAAGCCGGGCGTCTTCAATTTCACGCGCGAGGAGCCTCTTGGCGTGGTCGCGGCGATCACCCCGTGGAATTCGCCGCTGCTGCTCGCGACGTGGAAGCTGGCGCCGGCGCTGGCGGCGGGTAATACGGTGGTGTGGAAGCCGTCGGAATTTTCGTCGGTGTCGGCGCTGGCGTTTGGCGAGCTTTTCGAGCGCGCGGGATTTCCGCCGGGCGTGGTCAACATCGTGACGGGATTCGGCAACGAGGTGGGTGAGCCGCTGATCACGCATCGCGACGTGGCGAAGATCGCGTTCACGGGCGGCGACCGCACCGGAGAGCATGTGTATGGACTTGCGGCGCGCGGGATCAAGCCCATCACGCTCGAGCTGGGTGGAAAATCGGCGAACATCGTTTTCGATGATGCGATGCTCGATCAGGCGGTGAATGGCGTCGTCTCGGGAATTTTCGCCGCCACCGGGCAGACGTGCATTGCGGGCTCGCGCGCGCTGGTTCACCGGCCGGTGCTCGACGAATTCGTCGAGCGACTGCTGGCGCTCGCGAAGACTGCGAAGATGGGCAATCCGCTCGACATGGGAACGCAGGTGGGGCCGATCACCACGCGGCCACAATACGAAAAAGTCCTCGACTACATCCGCATCGCCAAGGAAGAAGGCGCGCAGTGCCGGCTGGGTGGCGCGCCCGCGAAGCGGCCGGAATGCGGAACCGGATGGTTCGTCGAGCCGACGATTTTCACGGGCGTGAAGCCGGACATGCGGATCGCGCAGGAGGAGGTGTTCGGGCCGGTGCTGTCGGTGATTCCGTTCGATACCGAGGACGAAGCCGTGCGCATCGCGAATGGGACGATTTATGGATTGGCGGCGGGCGTGTGGACGATGAACATGCGGCGGGCGCTCACGATGTCCGAGCGGCTGGAGGCGGGGACGGTTTGGGTGAACACGTATCGGGCGGTGAGCTACATGTCGCCGTTCGGAGGATACAAGCGGTCGGGAATTGGGCGCGAGAGCGGGGCCGAGGCGATTCGCGAGTATTTGCAGACGAAGAGCGTGTGGATCGACATTGCGGGGAATGCGCCGAATCCGTTTGTAATGCGGTAAAGAAAGAAGAAAGACTGCACCGCAGAGACGCAGGGAGCGCGGAGAAAACCAAGAGAACCAAGACTTACCACAGAGTTCACCGAGAAAGCACAGAGGCACGGAGACGCCGGAAGTTCGGTGCACCCTTTTCTCGATCTCGGCCCCCGCAACACTGTGGAAGAGAGATTCCTCGGGCACAAACCGCCCTCAGAATGACGGCAGTTCTTTCAGGAGCCTGGGGCTGGCAAGGGCTGGGGCTTGGCGGAGCGGCCGATGAGCCACCAGAGCAACGTCCCGAGCGCGGGAATCAGGCTTAATGAGATAAATGCTGCGGCGTAGTGCTGGTGATCGAAGAAGCGGCCGTAGATCGGCAGCAAAATCGCTACGACGGCGGACCATGCGCCTGAGCCGATTCCGGCGACCATACCGGTTTCTTCGCGCGGGTAGGCGCGGGCGGCAAGGTGCAGC
>DATJRU010000094.1:0-11810 GCA_035504455.1 Vulcanimicrobiaceae bacterium | reverse complement strand
CTCGCGCATCGCGACCAGCATCGCCACGGTCGCCGCGTAGCCGCACATCGAAATTTGCTCGCCGCGCACCGTGTCGTACAGCCCCCGCGGGTCGAGCGCCAGAATGCGCTCGATGGCGCGCTGGTCTTTCGCGCGCGTCACCGCTTCGCTCTCGTAGTGGTTCATGTCCGAACTGGCGATCACCAGCACCCGCTCCTTCCGCGCCGCCACCACGCGCGCCACCGCGCGCCCCAGCTCTTCGATCGCCGGATAGCGATCCGTCGACAGCACCACCGGGACGAACCGGAATTCGCCGGCCAGCCGCTGCAGGAACGGAATCTGCGCCTCGAGCGAGTGTTCGCGCTCGTGCGCCACCGCATCTTCGCGCAGGCGCGGGCACTCGTAGGCCAGCTCGCGGGCCATCGCCGAATCGATCGGCGCCTCGCCGAACGGCGTCGCAAAACTTCCCTCGGTCAGGATCGCCATCGGCTCCCCGCGCGGATAGTGCCGCGGCCCGAGCAGAATGCATCGCGCCGGAATCTCGATCGACGCGTACACCGCCCCTGCGACGTGCCCTGAGTACATGTACCCCGCATGCGGGACCACGCACGCGCGCGCCGCGATTTTCGCCCCAGCCGCACCAGCGCCCGTGAATTCGTCGATTTGGCGCGCGAGTTCGCGCGGATCGGCCGGATAGAACGTCCCCGCAACCGCAGGTGGGCGAATCATTTCAGGATTATTGCAGCAGATGGAAGGCGAAGCGAGCGTTGCGCCCGCGCCGGCAAAGCAAACTAGAGCGAGGGCTTGCCCTTGATGCGCAGCGCGACCGTCTGCCCCTGCTTGTAGAGGATTTTCACCGCGTCGCCGTACTGGTAGCCGCCCGCTTCGCTGATTTGGCGCATCGGCACCTGCAGGTTGTCGGCGTAGGTGAACGTATGAAGCGCCAGCGGATTGCCCCGCTCCCGCACCACCATCGAATGCGCGTCCGCGTGGACGATCGTCGCCTTCAGCCACACCGATTTCGGCGGCGTCTGCTTCACGGTGACCGGCGTGGACGTCGCGAGCTGCGCCTTCGCCGGCGCAGCCGCGAACACCACGGCGAGCGCCATTGCGGCGGCACACCTTACGGCGATGTTAGAGCTCTTCATCGAAGGAAATCTTCAGCGACTTCAGAAATTTAATGTCTTGCGGCGTGATCTCAACCTTCGGCTCGGCTTCTTCTTCCTCGAGGACTTCTTCATCCACCCGGATATGCAACGACTCGAGGAAACGCCGGTCCTGCGTGGTCATCTTCGCGTCCGATGCCGACCGCCGAGCCAGCCCGATCGTCGCATCCAGCTTGAGGACGATATCGAAACCCGCGGCCCGGATGTTGGAAATTGCCTCGGCGATCCGTTCCGACTCCGAGACGCTATCGTTGATGGCGTGCCCGAGCTCACGCAGGAGCTGCTTCATCCGGTCGTCGAGTTGCACAGGGGTGGCCTCCTCTCGAAGCCCTTTCCTACCCTAATTGTAAAGTTGGCGCAAGCACGAAACAAGGCCCGCCCGCCGCATGCCATCCGTTTTGTCACCTGTCCGCCGTGCCAGCCGCGCCGCCCTGCTGGCGGCGCAGCCGGGCAGCCACCAGCCGGATTTCGTCGAACGTGATGTCCTCGGGCAACGCGTCCTTCAAGGGACGAAGCCGCTCCACGCCCAACCGCTCGCAGGCCTCCTCGATTTTTGCGCGCTTTTCATCTCCCAGCCATCGGGGCTCAAACTCGATCGCGCCCTGCTCCACGAGTTCGGCGACCATCGCCACCACGGTCGATAGCTGCCGCCCGCGCATACCGGCGATCTCGGCCAGCGTATGGCCGGCCGCCAGCAGTCGCATCGTCTCCGCGGCGGGCTTCGATTTCTTCGCCGGCATCGGGGCGGCTCGCGCGCCCGCCGCGAATCTTTTCAGCGCGTCGAAAATCTGCGGGCCGTACAGCTCGCTCTTGCGCTGCCCGAATCCGTGGACCTCGAGAAGCTGGCCGATCGATTGCGGCCGCCTGCGGCAGAGATCCTCGAGCGAGGTGTCGTGCATGATGACGAACGCCGGCGTGCCGCTTTCTTTCGCCGTGACGCGGCGCCACTCGCGGAGATAGTCGAGCAATTCCGGGTCGACGCCCTCGGCGCCATCCGCGCGGGCGGGTTGCGCGGGGCCGGCTGGCGCCATCGCGCGCGCCACGAGCCATTCGGGCAAGCCGCTGCACGTATCGCACGCGGCGCAGGTTTTCCATTTAGGAGTCTCGCCGAAATGCGCGCAGATCGCATGATGGCGGCACTTCCCCGGGGCGACGAAGCCGCGAATCTCGTCGTAGCGCTGGAAGGCGCGCTCGCGCTCCGCATTGTCGGCGATCTGCTTGGCGAAATGGACGAGCAAGGCCGTGTCGCGCTTCTGCCAGAGCAGCACGCAATCCGCGGGCTCGCCGTCGCGCCCGGCGCGCCCCGCCTCCTGGTAATACTGCTCGATCGATTTCGGCAGCGAAAGATGGATGACCGCGCGCACCGAGGCCTTGTTGATGCCGAGTCCGAAGGCGATCGTGCCCACCAACACGCGCACCTCGTCCGACATCCAGCGCTCCTGATTGCGGCGGCGCGTCGCGGCATCCATTTTCCCGTGGTACGCAATCGCGGGAATTCCCTGCTCTTCGAGGAGGTCGACGGTCTCCTCGACGCGCGCGATGGTCGGCGCGTAGACGATCACGTTGCTGCTCGCGTGCATTCCCAGGGTCCGCAGCAGCAGATCCGGCTGCGTCTTCGCGTCGCATTCCTTCACGATGTAGCGCAGGTTCGGACGGTGAAAGCTGGCGATGTATTTGTGCGGCGCGCGCAACTGAAGCTGCTCGATGATGTCGTGGCGCACGCGGCGCGTGGCGCTGGCCGTGAACGCGGCGATGGGGCGGTCGGGGAATTTCTCACGCAGCCGGCTGAGCTGCCGGTATTCGGGGCGGAATTCGTGCCCCCACTCGGAGATGCAGTGCGCTTCGTCGATCGCGAAGAGGGAAATCGGCACGCGCGCGAGCCATTCGAGCGTGTCCGCGCGAGCGAGCCGCTCCGGCGAGGAATACAGCAGGCGGTAGCGGCCTTGGCGCGCCTCGCGGATCAGCGTCGATTGCTCGGCATCGGAGAGCGCGCTATTCAGCGCGGCGGCGGGGATTCCCATTTGCGTGAGCTGCGCCACCTGATCCTGCATCAGGGCGATCAGCGGCGAAATCACGACCACCGTTTTCTCACCGAGCATCGCCGCCGGGAGCTGGTAGCAGAGCGACTTTCCTCCGCCCGTGGGCATCACGACGCAAGTATCGCGATTTTCGAGCAGGCTGCGCACGATGCGGTGCTGCAGCGGGCGAAACGATTCGTATCCCCAGTAGCGCCGCAGCGCCGCGTGAAGCTCTCCGTCCGAGACCCCATCCGAAATCATGAGGCGAGTATAGCCGTGCGCCCCAGCAGCGTCGATATGCGGCGAATACGGATGCGGGTGAGCCCCGGCGGCCCGCGCAAATACCTATCGAATAGGCCCAATTCGCATTAAAATCAGGGCATGTCCGCCCAGATGATCCCCGCGCTCTGGCGCTCGATGATCGTCACGTTGCGCGTCGTATGGCGCGTCACTCGGCAGGTTTTCCACGAGATGACGGGCGCGTTTTTCGGCATCTTCGCGGCGTGGGCCGCCTTCGCCGCCTGGAAAGAATGGCAGCATCGCCCGGCGCTGTGGCTCATGGGAGTGGCGCTGGCCTATGCCATAATGATGGCCGCTTTTTCGGTCGCGTCGTTTCGCCGGGCGCGCCGCGTCCGCTGATCGCCGTCGCCAATTCCCGGCGGGCTCGAACTGCCTGACCGGGACTGCCTGAGATGACCGACCACGCCAAGAAATCCGCTGCCGTCTCCGAGCGCAAAGCCGCCTCGACCACCGGCCTGCCGATGGAAGCCGTCGTCACGCCGGACGATCTCGCCGGGTGGGACGCGGAGCGCGACCTCGGCTATCCCGGCGAGTTCCCCTTCACGCGCGGCGTCTATCCCACGATGTATCGCGGCCGCCTGTGGACCATGCGCCAGTACGCCGGGTTCGGCAGCGCCATCGAGTCGAATCGCCGCTACCGCTATTTGCTCGAAAAAGGACAGACCGGCCTCTCCGTCGCATTCGATCTTCCCACGCAGATCGGCATGGACTCTGACCACGGGCTCGCGCAAGGCGAAGTCGGCAAAGTGGGCGTCGCGATCGATTCGCTCGAAGACATGCTCGCCCTTTTCGACGGCATCCCGCTCGAGCGCGTCTCCACTTCGATGACCATCAACGCGACCGCCGCGATTCTGCTGGCGCTGTACGTCGCCGTCGCGAAAAAACAGGGAGCGAACCTCGCGCGGCTCGCCGGCACCGTGCAAAACGACATCCTGAAGGAGTACATTGCGCGCGGCACGTACATCTATCCGCTGCGGCCGGCGATGCGCATCGTCACGGACATCTTCGCGTGGTGCCGCGCCGAAATTCCCAATTGGAATGCGATTTCGATTTCCGGGTATCACATCCGCGAGGCCGGCTCGACGGAAGTGCAGGAAGTGGCCTTCACACTAGCAAACGCGATCGCCTACGTCGAAGCCGCGATTGGCGCCGGGCTGCGCGTCGACGAATTCGCGCCGCAGCTTTCTTTCTTCTTCAACGCGCACAACGAATTCCTAATGCAAATCGCGAAGTTCCGCGCGGCCCGTCGCCTCTGGGCGCGCCTGATGCGCGACCGCTTCGGCGCACGCGATCCGCGATCCATGATGCTGCGCTTCCACGCGCAAACGGCGGGATCGGCGCTTACCGCGCAGCAGCCCGAAAACAACATCGCTCGCGTCGCGCTGCAATGCCTCGCGGCGGTGCTCGGCGGCTGCCAGTCGCTGCATGCCAACGCGCTCGACGAAGCCCTCGCGCTGCCTACCGAAGAGGCCGCGTTGCTCGCCCTGCGCACCCAACAAATCATCGCGCACGAAACGGGCGTGGCGAATACGATCGATCCCGTGGGCGGTTCTTATGCGATCGAGAAACTCACCGGCGAAATCGAATCTGCCGCCCAGGATTACATCTCCAAGATCGACGCCATGGGCGGCATGCTGCGCGCCATCGAGACGGGCTACGTCCAGCAGGAAATCCAGAAATCGGCGTACGAGTATCAGCGCGCGGTGGAGCGCGGCGAGCAAGTCGTCGTCGGCGTCAATCGATTCCAGGCCGAGCACGAGCGTCCCATCCCGACGCTACGCATCGATCCCGAAATCGAGCGCTCGCAGATCGCGCGACTGCAGGCGATGCGCGCGCGCCGCGACGCCGCGAAATCCCGCGCCGCTCTCGACGACGTCGAACGCCGCGCCCGCGCTAACGAAAACCTCATGCCCGCCATCCTCGCCGCCGTCGAAGCCTACGCCACAGTCGGCGAAATCTCCGACGCCCTCCGCCGCGCTTTCGGCGAATACCGCGAGTCCGTCGTCATCTAAACGCCGCGGAACCGAAAGGCTCCCACCGCAGAGACGCAGAGATCGCAGAGACAAACAGAGCCGGACCACGTTGGTTCGTATTTCGTGTTGGGTGTTCGGTATTCCTCTCGTCTTTCTCTGCGTCCTCAGCGTCTCTGCGGTGGGTCTGTTTTTCCCCGTGTTCTCCGTGCGCTCTCCGTGCGCTCTGTGTTAAGTTTTTTTCGGCCTGCACACGATGAAACTTATCCTCGCATCCGCCTCTCCGCGCCGCGCCGAAATCCTCCGCAACGCCGGCATCCCTTTCGAAACGCAAATCACGCTCCTCGACGAATCCATTCTGCCGGGCGAACTACCCGGCGACTACGTCCGCCGCCTCGCCCTCGAAAAAGCCCGCGCCGCCGCCGAGGCCCGCCCCGATCGCGACGACAGCATCTTCATTGGCGCGGACACCACCGTCGTCATGGCCAGAGAAATCCTCGGCAAGCCCGAATCCGAGGAAGACGCACGCCGGATGCTCCGCCTCCTCAGCGGCGCTACCCACGAAGTCCACACCGGCCTCGCCCTCGTACGCTCGCGCGATCCACTCGAGCGCGTGATCGAGGAAGTCACGCTCGTTTCCTTCGCCCCGCTCTCCGAAGACGAATTCGACGCCTACATCGCCACGGGCGAGCCATTCGACAAAGCGGGCGGCTACGGAATCCAGGGCATCGCGGGACGCTACGTCACCCGTATCGAGGGTTGCTATTTCAACGTGATGGGATTGCCGCTCGCGCGGCTCTGGTCGCTCCTGCGGGAATTCGGTTGGCACGATCCTGCGGGCGCCTGATTGGTATCAGGCGTCCCCCCATAAATGAAAACGGCGGCCGGGTGGCCGCCGTTCGGAAACTCGAACCAGATCGTATCGTTACTTCTTCTCTTCGACCGGCACCGAGGGAGGCGCATTCGTCGCGACCGGCGGCGCGGGGGTCGACGCGGGCGGCTGCGCCGGCGTATCGCCGCGCATGCCTTCCTTGAATTCGCGCACGCCCTGCCCGAGTCCCTTCATCACCTCGGGAATCTTGCGACCCCCGAAAAGCACGAGGATCACAACGGCGATGATCAGCAGATGCATTGGGCTGTCCCACATGGGTACCTACCTTTCGCGCTTGGCCATCCAGCCGCGCGCCCCCGAAGAACCTTCGCTTACAGTATAACACGCTCGTCCCCGGCCCGCCGCGTCACGCGCTCCCGGTCCAGGTGCTCCAGCAAGGGAATCGCATATTTCCGGCTGATTCCGGCCAGCTCTTTGAAGGCGGTAATCGGCAAGCGGTTGCCCTTCTCTTTGCTGTATTTGGCCAGCATTCCGCGCAGTTGCGCCAGCGCCTCGCGATGAAATACCAGGTCGTCCGCGATTTTCACCAGCACCTTTTCCCGCAGCAGGATCTGTAGAATCTTCTGCGCCCGGGCCGGCTCGACGGGCAGCTTCCCCAGCACCGTCGTCACGCTCGGCACCGTCAATCCCGCGCGCTCGAATTCGGCTTCGATCATCTCCTTCGCGCGCGCCTCGTCCGCGGAAAGCGCGATTTCGCGCCCCGCGCGCTGCACCAGGTCGCCCGACACGCCCACGGCCTTGCGCTTCGTGAGGTCGCCCAGCGCCGCCTCGAAAAGCTCCATCCGCGGCTTGCCGACCCGTCCGCGCAGCTCCTGCTTGGGGATGCCCGGCAGCAGCGGATTCTCGCGGTGAAATCGGTCGACGGTTTCGAGGATCGCGCCCGCCGTTTTCGTCAGCGACTGCTCCGGCGCCACCATCAGCGGCTGCTCGCCCAAAATCCGCAGCTTCTTCTGCTCGACGAGCTTCTTCACCGCCGCGCGTACGTCGGCTTCGAGCCACCCGGTCCGCGCCACCATGTCTTCCAGCGTCAAGCCGCGCGGCGCCGCCTCGGCAATCGCCGCGAGCACGCCCTCCGCGCTCCCATGCTCGATCTTCTTCAGAAACTCACCGACCGCCGGATCGTTCCGCCGGTGCCGCGCCGGCCGCGCGTCCACCACCGCTCCGCCGCCGATCGTCACCACTGGCGAAAACTGCCGCAGGATGAACCGGTCGCCCGGCAGCAGCAGCAGCTCGTCGTCGAGCCGCAATTGCACGAGCGCCGATTCGCCCGGCGCCATCTCCGCGCGATCCAGTAGGACAATCTCCGCAACCGTCTCCGCCGCGCCCTCGTGAAAATGAGCCCGGGTGCGATTTTTCAGCGGCCGCGCGGAATTCAGCAGCGTGATTCGCGCGTCGGCCCGCTTCGTCGACGCGAAGATCCCGGGCGGCGCCAGCACCATCCCGCGCTTCACGTCCCCGTGATCGATCCCTTGCAGATTGACGGCCGTGCGCTGCCCCGCAACCGCCTGTTCGATGGCCTTGCCGCCCGAATGCAGCCCGCGCACGCGCACGCGCCGCCGGATCGGATAAATCTCCAGTTCGTCCTTCACCCTCACCGAGCCCGAAATCAGAGTCCCAGTCACCACCGTCCCGAATCCCTTTGTCGCGAACGATCGGTCGATGGGCAGCCGGAAATGCCGCGTCACGTCCTTCGCGGGCGTCTCGTGCGCCGCGCGCAGCAGCTCTTTCTTCAGGACGTCCAGCCCCGCGCCGGTCTTCGCGCTCACCGGCACGATCGGCGCGCCTTCCAGAAACGAACCTCGCACGAACTCCTCAACCTCGAGCCGCACCAACCCGACCATATCCGCGTCCACCAGATCGGACTTCGTGATCGCCACGATTCCTCGCGGGATTCCCAGCAGCCTGCAAATATCGAAATGCTCGCGCGTCTGCGGCTTGATCGATTCGTCTGCCGCCACCACTAGCACCACCACGTCGATTCCGCCCGCGCCCGCCAGCATGTTGCGCACGAACCGCTCGTGCCCCGGCACGTCGACAAACCCGAATCGCACGTCCTCGAGTTCCAGGAACGCGAAGCCGAGATCGATGGTGATCCCGCGCCGCTTCTCTTCCTCGAGCCGGTCCGGATTCGTTCCGGTCAGCGCCTCGACGAGCGCCGATTTCCCGTGATCGATGTGCCCGGCCGTCCCAACAATGATGTGCTTGGTGTTCGCCGCCATCCGAAATGCATTCCCCGGTCGAAGATGCTAGCGAAGCCTCAAAGAAGGGTCAAACGGTGTTCGAGGATGAAGCTTAACGAGGCCGGCGTGCCGCCGCGATTTCTTCGCCGATCGCCAGGGCTGCCTCTCGCGGATCGGGTGCGCCGGTAATCGGCCGCCCGATCACGAGGTAGTCGGCTCCCGCGCGAATCGCTTCCGCGGGCGTGGCCACCCGCGACTGGTCATTCACCGACGCGCTCGCCGGGCGCACGCCCGGCACGACAATCAGAAACTCGGGCCCGCACGCTCGGCGAATCGCCCGCGCCTCATGCGCCGACGCCACCACCCCGTCAAGCCCCGACCGCTTAGCCAGCTTGGCCAGCGCCAACCCGCGCGATCCCGGTGTGCCGCTGATCCCCACGCTACGCAAAGTCGCCGCATCGTGGCTCGTCAGGATCGTCACTCCCAGCAGCGCGGGACGCTTCTTCCTCCCCGCCACCGCCTCGACCGCCGCCTTCATCATGTCCGGTCCGCCGAGCGTATGCAGCGTCAGCAGACGGACCCCCGGTAGCTCGGCCGCCGAAGCCACGCCGCCCGTCACCGTATTCGGAATGTCGTGGAATTTCAGGTCGAGGAACACACCAAATCCCAAGCTCGCGATCTTTTCGACCGCCTTCGGTCCCTCGGCTGTGAAGAGTTGGCTTCCGACTTTGAGTGTGCCCGCCGCCCCCTGGAGCCGGCGCGCCAAAAGCATCGCCGGCCCCAGTCGACTAACGTCCAGGGCGACGATCAGTTGTGATGGTCCGACGCTGGGCGTGAAGGCACCTTTAGAAGTTCTAGCCGGACCTTGGCGGTTCCGCGCTGTTCGAACCCGAGCTCTCGCGCTACCTGGTACGAAACGTCCAATTCGCGGCCTTCGATGTAGGGTCCGCGGTCATTGATCCGGACCACCTCGCTCCGGTGGTTCCGCGGGTTCACCACCCGCACGATCGACCCCAGCGGCAGCGTAGGATGGGCCGCCGTCTGTCCATACATATCATATGTCTCGCCAGTCGCTGTCGGCAGACCGTCGAAATCTTCTCCGTACCAGCTGGTGGTGCACTCCCAAACCGCCAGCGGCTTGGGCTGGCGAGCAGAGGTTGACTTGTCGTGAGAGGTGACTGCGAGGCTAGAGGCTGTTTGGTTGGGGCTGCCTGTTCTGCCCGCCGTCTTCGGATTGGCCTGCGGGGTCAGAATAAGCATACCCGTTCCTAAGAACACCGTCTCGAGGATCACGAAAATTTTCGCCTTCATATTCACCTAACCTTTTTGAAATCAGTATATTGTAACCTTGCGACCGTCCTGAAAGCAACCGCTTCAGCTTCGCAGAGACCCTCGCAAGTTGCTGACTTCAAATAGATTTTCGTCCCGGCACCACATTTCGAGTTCACCCACCAGCCGTTCAGAAGCCTGCGGGTCCACGAAATGGGCTGTCCCTACTTCAACCGCCGAGGCGCCTACAGTCATATACTCGACCACATCCGCCGGGCTCTCAATACCGCCTAACCCTACGATCGGTATCTGAATTACCCGACTCGCCTCGTAAACCAGCCTCACGGTTATAGGTTTTATCGCCGCGCCCGACAACCCGCCCGTCGTACTTCCAAGGCGGGACTTTCGGGTGTGTGCGTCTATACACAGTGCCGGATAGGTATTCGCGATCACCACGGCGTCGGCACCCTCGGACTCCGCCGCCTTCGCCGTAAGTCCAATCCTCCCAACAATTGGCGAGAGCTTCACCCAAAGCGGCCGCTTCGCCGCCTTCCGGGCCGCGCTCACCACCTCCGCTGTGAGTACCGGGTCGACTCCAAACTCCGCCCCGCCATGCTCTACATTGGGACACGAGACATTCAGCTCGTAAGCCGCCAGGCCCTCGGCGTCCTCCAGGACCCGGATCACCTCCACATAGTCTGCGATGTTGTTTCCAAAGACGTTAGCGAGAATCGCGGTGTCGAACCGCCGAAGCTGGGGGAGCTTCTCGGTCACGAAGGCCCTTACCCCCATATTCTGCAACCCTATGGCGTTGATCATCCCGCTGGCAGTCTCAGCCATCCGGGGGGCTGGGTTTCCGGCCATGGGCTCGCGGGAGAGCCCTTTGACCACGATCCCGCCCAAGCGGTTCAGGTCGACCATCGGGGCAAACTCCACCCCATAGCCGAATGTCCCGCTGGCTGCAATAATCGGGTTTTTGAGGGAAACGGTGCCTACATTAACTCGGAGGTCTACCCCCGAAGGCCGCGGTGGGATTCTGACCGCCTCCGGCGCACTCACTGCCGCCAAGTGTAACACGCCAGTCAACAAATCAGGTCGCAGGATCTCCGTGCCCTCTGTGCCTCTTCAGTGCGCTCTGTGTTGAGGGCAGCCGCCGAACGGGAACTCGATCGCGCCACTAGGCTCGTGTTCGCCCCGAATCCTCGGCTGCGACTCGCGGTTGTCTATGCTAGGATGAGTCGCCCAAATGCGCGTCGTCGAGAAGCGTCAACTCCTATCCGCCGAAGAAATCAACCGGACGCTCCAGCGGCTGGCGCATGAAATCATCGAAAAGAGCGAGGGTGCGAGGGATCTCGCGCTCATCGGGGTTCGCCGCCGCGGCGTCACCCTGGCCGAGCGACTCGTCCGCTCGATTCGGGCTTTCTCCCGCGCGGACGTCCCGATGGGCATTCTCGACATCGCGCTCTACCGCGACGACCTCTCGACCATCGGCTCGCAGCCGTCGCTGCAAGGCACCGAAATCAACTTCCCGGTGGATAATCGCGACTTGGTCATCGTCGATGACGTGCTCTACACCGGCCGGACGATTCGCGCGGCAATGAACGGCCTCTTCGACCTGGGCCGCCCGAGCCGCATCCGGCTCTGCGTCCTCATTGACCGCGGCCACCGCGAGCTTCCCGTCGAGGCCACGTTCGTCGGCCGTAACGTGCAGACCAGTTCGACCGAAATTGTGGAGGTCCGCCTCCAGGAAATAGATGGCGAGGAACGCGTGGTTTTGGTCGACCGCGTTTCCTGACCGGCGCCGAATTCGGAGGCCGCCAACTCAAACGAAGGAACACAGTGCAGCGCCTGTCACACTTGCTCGGAATCGAAAACCTCACGCGCGAGCAAATCACTTTTATCCTCGATCAGTCCAAGCCCTTCCAAGAATTCCAGCGCCATCCGCTGAAAAAACTGGCCACTCTGCGCGGCAAGACGGTCGCCGTCGCCTTCTTCGAAAGCTCCACACGCACGCGCATCAGCTTCACCACCGCTGC